>NZ_JBHXVG010000010.1:0-287784 GCF_042672405.1 Streptomyces sp. NPDC127197
CGAGGCGAAGACCATCGCGAAGCGGCGGCCCCGCCGCTTGGACTTGACGTCGTTGCGGGTGTCGGCGTTGGAGGTGTGAACGTTGCGAGTCATGGATTTTCTCCTTATGAGATGGATTTCTGACCTGCCCCGGAAACTCGGGACAGTGGCCGACGGACCGGTTCCGACCGGGACCGCCATGCCGGAATAACCAGCGATTCAGTGAGAGGGAGAACCCTCATCGAGGAGGATTACCGCCGCACCGTGCGGTCTCATTTCCTTCTCGGTGAGGCCCGCACTTCAATTAGGCCTGATCGACAAAGCGTCGTCATGCTCCGAGGACTCGGGACTTGACGGAGTCGGAGGCGTCGGGTAAAAGCCCGAGGAACTGCCGCCGGGCGCCCATGGCCGTTCGGGGTCCCGGTGGCCACGGCAGGGTCAAGTACGTCCTGAATAACCATCAATTTTTCAGGTTATTAAGGCTTCTGACGGGCCATCTGGTCGGCATTGCTCGACGCGGGCGTCGCCCACCTGTGGCGCGCTCCCGTGCGCTCAGCCGGGGACGCGCTTGCGCGGACCAGGCGGCGCCGGCGTGTCAGGACAAGAGGGGCGCCGGTGCCGTCGCGGTCACCGCTGCGGCCATTGGCGACAGCGGCGACCGCGGCATGGGCGACGGCGCGGGCGGCGAAAAACAGACGACGCGTCCGGATATTGCTGTGCATGAGAATTTTCCTTCCTCTTTCACGCGCTCTCGAGAATGATCGAAAATTTTCCTGCGGACATACGAACGGCCTGGCTGGGCGTTGCCGCCCAGCCAGGCCGTGAACTCGATGCTGCCTGCAGAAGTCAGGTCAGAGTGTTGCCGTTCCCATTGCCATTCCCATTGCCGTTGACGGTGTTGTTGTTCCCGATGACGATGATGGTGACGGGGCCGTTCCCATTACCGTTCCCATTACCATGCTTGGTGCTGCCGTGGCGGTTGTTCTTGTTGTGCTTGTTGTACTTGCTGTACTTTTTGTGCTTGCCGTGACCGTCGTGACCGCCGTGGCCACCGTGGTCGACTGCAGCCGTGGCCACAGTGCCGGCATGCGGCGTCGCCGGGGCGGCGAACGCATTGGTGGGCATCATCACACCTCCGGCAGCCAGGGCGGTCGAGGCGGTAGCCATCAGAAGGCGCTGCGTCCGAGAGGTGCGGGGCATGGGAATTCTCCTCCAGCGAGAAAAGTCGGGGGTGGGCCGGCTGCTCTGCGTGGGCCCATGCCTCAAGTAAGCCCTGGCAGACGAATCGCGTCATGCCGCTGAAATTCGGGACTTGACAGCTGGTGGCGATCCCAATAGGGGGCCATGGCCCCCGATCGACACGCGTCTCCCACCGCTTCGAAATCGCTGGACGCCTCCGGGCCAGTCGGCGAGCATTCGCAGGTGACAGACGAAGCCGATCACCTGAGGCCGCTCACGCAGAGCCCGAGACGTATCCGTTTTGTCGAGCTGTCCGGCGGGGTGATGTCCGCTTTGCTGGAGGGAGACCTGTCCGGAGCCAGCAGGATGGCCGGGGTTTCGCTGACCGAGTACTTCGTGACCGACAGAGCACGGTGGCTGTGGCAGTTCCGGCTCGACCAGATGGCCGCCGATCCCGGCCATGCGCGGTGGATGGTGCGGCAAGCGGTCGTCGGCGACAACGGTCTCGTCGTCGGACATGCCGGGTTCCACGGACCGCCCGATGAGGTCGGCATGGTCGAGATCGGCTATTCCGTCGCTCCCGACTTCCGTCGCCAGGGATATGCCCGCTCCACGCTGATCGAGTTGCTTCGCCGGGCAGCAGCGGAAACCGCAGTCACCACCGTGCGGGCGACGATCGGCCCCGACAACGTGGCATCCCTGGCCACGATCGCGGGCTTCGGCTTCGTCGAGGTCGGAGAGCAGTGGGATGAGGAGGACGGTCTCGAACTCGTCTTCGAGGTCCCTGCCTGCCGTGTTCCACCCGCATGACGGGAAGGTTCGCGGCAGAACGCCGAGCTACTCGACCACCGCCACCGTCGTCCCCGCGGTCCCGAACGTCCACAACGCCGAGCTGTCGGACGTCTTCATGCGGATGCCGCCGGTCTGGACGCCGGACGCGGCCGGTGGGGGCGAGGAGCCGTCGACCGCGGCGGAGAAGGCGATGTTGACGCCGGACTTGGCGGCGAAGTACACGACGTGCTCGATCTCCACGCCGTCGGAGCCCGTGGTGGCCTCCGTCCGCGTCCCGACCGTGTACGTGCCGGGGTCCGGGTCGACCGTGCCGGGCCACACGGTGAACGTACGGCGGGCGCTGTCGCTCGCGTCGACCAGCCACACGCGCCGCTCACCGAGGGAGTAGACGATGCGCCGCCCGGTACCGGAGCCGTCCGGTACTGCGGCGGGCCGGGATTCCGTCGGCGCGGTCGAGGGCTGCGCGCTCGCGGACGCCGAAGGGCCGGGCCGGGCCGCCGTGGCCGTGGGCCGGGGCCCCTCCTCGGCCTGGACGGCCAGGACGGCGACCCCCGCGATCGCCCCCACGGTCAGGCCGGTCACCCAGGCCCACGTGGGAAGCAGTCGGGCAGGCACGGGCACGCATCTCCTCAGTCTCCGACCCCCGGTGCCGGGGGTCGGATCATCGTACTGTGAGGGACCGAGCCCCCATCCCTCAGTCCAGTACCGGCAGCAACTCCGGCAGGTGTCCGTCCGAGGCCGCCGCCGCCCGCTGCCGTTCCTCCGGCACCTCGCCGTACAGCGTCGTCCGCGGCTTCGCCGGGCGGCCGGCCGCCTCGGCGACGGCCACCAGGTCGCGCACCGACTTGTACGAGCCGTAGGAGGAGCCCGCCATGCGGGAGATCGTCTCCTCCATGAGCGTGCCGCCGACGTCGTTCGCGCCGGAGCGGAGCATCTCCGCCGCGCCCTCCGTGCCCAGCTTCACCCAGCTGGTCTGGATGTTGGGGATGTGCGGGTGGAGGAGGAGGCGGGCCATGGCCGTCACCGCGCGGTTGTCCCGCATGGAGGGGCCGGGGCGCGCGATGCCCGCCAGGTACACCGGCGCGTTGGTGTGGATGAACGGCAGCGTCACGAACTCCGTGAAGCCGCCCGTCCGTTGCTGGATGCCGGACAGGGTGCGCAGGTGGCCGAGCCAGTGGCGGGGCTGGTCGACATGGCCGTACATCATCGTCGACGACGAGCGGATGCCCAGCTCGTGCGCCGTCGTGATCACCTCGATCCAGGTCGCCGTGGGCAGCTTGCCCTTGGTCAGGACCCAGCGGACCTCGTCGTCCAGGATCTCCGCCGCCGTGCCGGGGATGGAGTCGAGGCCGGCCTCCTTCGCCGCCGTCAGCCACTCGCGGATGGACATGCCGGTGCGGGTGGCGCCGTTCACGACCTCCATCGGGGAGAAGGCGTGCACGTGCATGCCGGGGACCCGGTCCTTCACCGCCTTCGCGATGTCGAAGTATGCCGTCCCGGGCAGGTCCGGGTGGATGCCGCCCTGCATGCAGACCTCGACCGCGCCCACGTCCCACGCCTGCTGCGCCCGGTCGGCGACCTGGTCCAGCGACAGCGTGTACGCGTCGGCGTCCGTGCGGCGCTGGGCGAAGGCGCAGAAGCGGCAGCCCGTGTAGCAGACATTGGTGAAGTTGATGTTCCGCGTGACGATGTACGTGACGTCGTCACCGACCGCCGACTTGCGGACGTCGTCGGCAACGCGGGTGAGTGCGTCCAGCGCCGGGCCGTCCGCGTGCAGCAGTGCCAGCGCCTCCTCGTCGGTCAGCCGGGTCGGGTCGTCGGCCGCCACCCGCAGCGCCGCACGCACATCCGTGTCGATGCGCTCCGGTGTCATACCGGGGGCGGCCGCCTCGCGCAGGGCCTCCCAGTCGCCGTAGACGACGTCGAAGTCCTCCCGGCGGTCGCCGGTACGGCCCTCGGTGTCGATCGTGGTGTGCAGGTCCGTACGGCCCGACGCCGTGAACGCCTCCTCCGGCTCCTGCCACGGGTGGCCCTCCACCACCGCGTCCGGGCGGGCGAGGCCGGTCTCCGGGTCCGCCAGCGCGCGGACGTGCGGCAGCAGTCGTGGGTCCAGCCAGGGTTCGCCCCGCGTGACGAACTCCGGGTACACGCACAGACGTTCCCGCAGCTCGAAGCCGGCCGCGCGGGACTTCTCGGCGAGTTCCTCGATCTGCGGCCAGGGGCGTTCGGGGTTGACGTGGTCGATCGTCAGCGGCGACACCCCACCCCAGTCGTCGATGCCGGCGCCGATCAGACGCTCGTACTCGGCATCCACGAGGTTCGGCGGGGCCTGGAGGCAGGCCGACGGGCCCATGATGTGCCGGGCGACCGCCACCGTGGCGACCAGCTCGTCCAGCTCCGCGTCCGGCATGCCGCGCATCGCGGTGTCCGGCTTGGCGCGGAAGTTCTGGATGATCAGTTCCTGGATGCCGTGGTACGACCGGGAAACGCGGCGCAGCGCGAAGAGGGACTCGGCGCGTTCCTCGTACGTCTCGCCGATCCCGATGAGGAGCCCGGACGTGAAGGGGACGGAGGAACGCCCGGCGTCCTCCAGGACGCGCAGGCGTACGGCGGGTTCCTTGTCCGGGGAGCCGTAGTGCGGGCCGCCGGGCTCGGACCAGAGGCGCTCGGCGGTCGTCTCCAGCATCATGCCCATGGACGGGGCCACCGGCTTCAGGCGCTGGAAGTCGGTCCAGGTCATGACCCCGGGGTTGAGGTGGGGCAGCAGGCCCGTCTCCTCCAGGATGCGGATGGAGATGGCGCGGACGTAGGCGATGGTGTCGTCGTAGCCGTGCGCGTCGAGCCATTCGCGCGCTTCCGGCCAGCGGTCCTCGGGCTTGTCGCCGAGGGTGATCAGCGCCTCTTTGCAACCCAGCGCGGCACCGCGCCGGGCGATGTCGAGGACCTCGTCGGGGGACATGAACATCCCGTGTCCCGCCCGGCGCAGTTTGCCGGGCACGGTGACGAAGGTGCAGTAGTGGCACTTGTCCCGGCACAGCCGGGTGAGGGGGATGAAGACGCTCTTCGAGTACGTGATGACGCCGGGCCGGCCGGCCGCCTCCAGGCCCGCGTCCCGCACCCGGGCGGCGGACGCGGCGAGGTCCTCGAGGGCCTCGCCGCGGGCTTGTAGCAGAACCGCGGATTCCGTCACATCGAGCGCGACGCCGTCCCGGGCGCGCTTGAGAGCGCGACGCAGGGAGTTCTCGGTGGGTCCGGTTCCGGAGGTCGCGGAAGTCGTCATCCTTCGAGCATACGGTCGAGGTGATCAGGGCCGGGCGGTCAGCCCAGGAAGCCGCCGTACCCGTCCAGCGCCCGCAGCACCTCCGCCTCCCCGGCAGGCGGCAGTTGTACGACGACCTCCTCGATGCCCAGCTCCGCGTAGTGCGCGAGCTTGCCCGGGGTGGGGTGGACGGCGTACGGCACGACCTGCAAGGCCTCCGGGGCGCGGCCCGCGTCGGCCCATGCGGCGCGCAGCAGGGGCAGTGACTCGGACAGGCCGCGCCCGCCGATGGGCAGCCACCCGTCGGCGTACTCACAGATGTGCGCGAACAGCTTCGGCCCGGCGGCACCGCCGATGAGCGTGCGCGGCCCGGTGACCGGCCCGCGCGGCTTCTGCACCGGCTTGGGGTACGCGAAGCTGGCCCGTACGCTGCCGAACTCGCCCTCGTACGCGGTCGGTTCCTCCGCCCACAGCGCGCGCATCAGCGCCATCCGGTCCCGGACCAGCTCACGCCGCGTCCGCCATTCCACGCCGTGGTCGGCAGCCTCCTCGACGTTCCAGCCGAAGCCGAGGCCGAGGGTGAAGCGGCCGCCGGAGAGGTGGTCCAGGGTGGCGATCTGCTTGGCCAGATCGATCGGGTCGTGCTGCGCGGCCAGCGTGATGCCGGTGCCGAGGCCGAGGCGTTCGGTGACGGCGGCGGCCTGGCCGAGCGCGACGAAGGGATCGAGGGTGCGGCCGTACTCGGGCGGCAGCTCGCCGCCCGCCGGGTACGGACTGGTCCGCTCGACGGGGATGTGGGTGTGCTCGGGCAGGTACAGCCCGGCGAAGCCCCGCTGCTCCAGCTCACGGGCGAGCCGGGTCGGGGTGATGGTCTCGTCGGTGAGGAAGATGGTGACGGCGATACGCATGACCCATCTCTACCCGGGGACACCTCACCTGTCCATACCGACCGGTCGGCAGGCCTCCTGCAGCGTGCTGCGCGTGCGGCGCCGGTCGTGACGGGAGCGGTGGCCGCCCTTACGTTGGGTGGCGTGACCTTCCCGAGCGGCGCCGGGGCCGCGGACGGCGACCAGGAGACGCGGACGGTACGGGGCACCCTTCCGACTGGTTCGCCCGACTTCGTGTATGTACCGCTGGACATCCCTTCCGGGGTACGGGAGCTCAGGGTCGCGTACACCTACGACCGGCCCTCCGTCCCGGCCGGCACCGTGGGCAACGCCCTCGACATCGGCATCTTCGACGAACGCGGAACGGAGCTGGGCGGCCGGGGCTTCCGGGGCTGGTCGGGAGGCGCCCGCACGGAGTTCTTCGTCCGCGCGGACGAGGCGACGCCCGGCTACCTTCCGGGGCCGGTCCGCCCCGGCACCTGGCACATCGCGCTGGGCCCGTACACGGTGGCGCCGCAGGGGCTGACGTACGAGATCACGATCACGCTGACATACGGCGAGCAGGGCGAGGCCCCGGACGTGGTCTATCCGCCGGAGCGGGCGAAGGGCCGGGGCCGGGACTGGTACCGGGGCGACTGCCACCTGCACTCCTGGTACTCCGACGGCCGTCGCACCCCGGCGGAGATCGCGGCCCTCGCGCGTGCGGCGGGCCTGGACTTCATCAACACCTCCGAGCACAACACGCATGCGTCCCACGCCCATTGGGCCGACGCGGCGGGCGACGACCTGCTGGTCCTGCTGGGCGAGGAGGTCACGACCCGCAACGGTCACGTGGTGGCTCTGGGTGTCGAGCCGGGGACGTTCATCGACTGGCGCTACCGGGCCCGCGACAACCGCTACGGCCGTTTCGCCCGCCAGATCCGCCGCGCAGGGGGCCTGGTGGTCCCGGCCCACCCGCACGCCACCTGCATCGGCTGCAACTGGAAGTTCGGCTTCGGCGAGGCGGACGCCGTCGAGGTGTGGAACGGGCCGTGGACGCCCGACGACGAGATGTCGCTGGCGGACTGGGACAGCATGCTGGTGTCGTCGGTGCGGAACGGCCACGACTGGATCCCGGCGATGGGCAACAGCGACGCCCACCGGGACCCGGATGTCGTCGGCCGTCCACAGACGGTGGTGCTGGCCGACGATCTCACCCGGGAGGCGGTCCAGGACGGCATCCGCGCGGGCCGCTCGTATGTCGCCGAGTCCAGGAACGTCGTCCTGTCCTTCACCGCTTCCGGCGGGCGAGGCGAACACGCAGGCATCGGCGAGCGGTTGGACGTGGACCGCGAGACACCGGTGACCGTCCGCCTGGAGGCCAGCGGCGCCCCGCGCTGCACGGTCCGTTTCGTGACGGACCAGGGCGTGCTGTTCACGAGCGCGCCGCTGCCGGTTTCCGGAGCGGGAGTGGTGGAGTGGCGTACGACGCCGTCGTATGCGGCGTACGTACGGGCGGAGTTGCGGCACGAGGCAGCGCTGGGCCCGCTGCCGGGGGCGCTGGCGGCGTTCACGAACCCCATCTTCCTGGGGCGCGCGGTCACTGCACGGTGACGGTGTAGGTGGTGCGCTCGGCTGTGGGCAGGTTGGAGGGGGCGGTCGTGGCCGGGGCCGGGGAGGCGCTGCCGCCGGTGCAGGCGTAGACCGGGCAGTGCAGCAGCACGATCTCCGTGCGGCCGGCGCCGGTGGCCTCGAAGCTGAAGACGCGTCGGCCGCCGGACCCGACCAGGGTCCCGGAGTCGTCGTCGGCGTCATAGTCGTCGCCGCGGCTGCGGACCACCGAGGCGTCGGGCTTCGGGTCGACCAGGTACCAGCGCTCGCCGGTGGAGGGATTTTCGTCAACGGTGACGGTGAACTCTTCACCGGCGTCGATCGTGATGGCGCGATCCGCTTCGCCGTACTCGGCGGGGCCGCCGCAGCCCGCGGTGAGGGAGAGCAACGCAGCGACCGCAGCGGCGGTGACACCGGCGGTCCTCCACCGGGACGGAGACGCCGCCGCCGTACGCAACGCTGAACCAACTGCAGGCCCGCAGGCCATCGCCATCCCTCGATTCCGTCCCCGTTCATACCGACGTCATCACCATGGGCGCCTCGAAGGGGAGTTGCTCGTGATCACGTCGGCGGGGAGGCTAGCACGGGGTGGGGGCGGGCGGGTCGGCGTCTTCCTGCCGCTGGTCGGTCGACGCATCGACCCAGAACTGATCCGCCGCGACTGAGCACGGGGTCACTCCGCGCGGCCGGGCTGTCGAGTGACCGTGCACACGAGCGTCACGGCATCGGTTTGTCCGCCAGATCGGCGACGACCGCCGCGTGGTCGGAGGGCCAGACGCCGTCGACCGGCGCGTCGCCGGCCCGCCGGATACTCTGCACGTGGCCGAGTCCCTCCGGACCCGGCCGGCCGACGTGGATGTAGTCGATGCGGACCGCCGGGTCCCGGCGCCCGACATACGGGTTCGCCGGGTCCCAGGTGGCCGACGGGGCGGCCGGGTCGGCGTACTCCCAGGCGTCGATGAGGGCCTGGCGGGGGACGGCCGGCGCCGTCTTGTAGCCGCCGAAGAGGCGGATCTCGTCGGAGTCCGGCCAGGCGTTGAAGTCTCCGGTGACGACCGGCGGGAACGGCGTGTCGCCGCGGTGTTCGGCGACGAACTCGGCGAGTGCGGTGACCTGTCGGCAGCGGGTGGCCGAGGCGTGCAGGGCGGAGGTGAGGTGGGTGGTGAAGAAGGGCACCTCGTAGGCAGGGATGGCCAGCCGGGCGTACAGGGCGAGCCGGCCGTCGTCGACGTCCGCCGGCGCGGGGAGCGGGAGGACATCCTGCTCGGTGACGGGCCAGCGGCTGAGGACGGCGTTGCCGATACCGACGCGCTCGTCACCGATCCGGCGCTGCCAGCGCTCCGGGGCGTGCGACGGGGCCCAGGCGCAGTGCAGGCCGAGTTCCCCGGCGAGCCACTCGGCGAGGTTCTCGCCGTCCGCGTCCCACACCTCCTGGAGGCCGACGACATCGGGGCGCAGCTCCCTGAGTGTGGTGAGGATCGCCTTCTGCCGTTCTGCCCAGGGGCCGAACCGCCACCATAGATTCCAGGTCACGACCCGCATGGCCACCGCCCTCGTCGCACCGCGTCCGAGGGACCATTGAATCAACAACCGCCCCGGCCACGACACAGGAGCCGCACGGATCATGCCCCGTCTCGCCGACCTCAGATTCCGCGCCGCCACGACCGTCCAGCGCCGCCTCGCCAATCCGCTGATGCGCCGGCTCCCCCTCCACGCGGTGCTGGAGACCACCGGCCGCACCTCCGGCCTCCCCCGCCGCACACCGGTGGGCGGGCGCCGCGTCGGTGACTCCTTCTGGCTGGTGTCGGAGTTCGGCGAACGGTCCCAGTACGTCCGCAACATCCGGGTCGACCCGCGGGTCCGGGTGCGGATCAGGGGGCGCTGGTACGAGGGAACGGCTCACCTCCTCCCCGACGACGACCCCGTCGCCCGACTGCGCAGCCTGCCGCGCCTCAACAGCGCGGCGGTCCGGGTGATCGGGACGCACCTGCTCACGGTGCGGGTGGATCTGACGGACGGCGGCCGTCGCTGACCCTCACCCCGGCCACACGATCGCCTGCACCTCGCTGTACGCGTGCAGCGCGTACGAGCCGACGTCCCGGCCGACGCCGCTCTTCTTGAAGCCGCCGAACGGGGCCTCCATGTTGCGGCCGACCGTGTTCACGCCGACTCCGCCGGCCCGCAGGCGGCGGGCCACGCGGAAGGCGCGGGCCACATCGCCCGACCACACGTAGTCGATCAGGCCGTAGTCGCTGTCGTTCGCCAGGGCCACCCCCTCGTCCTCCTCGTCGAAGGGAATCACGACGACCACCGGGCCGAAGATCTCCTCCCGGGCCACCCGCATGTCGTTCGTGCAGTCGGCGAGCAGGGTCGGTGCCACGTAGAAGCCCCGGTCGAGTGCGGGCCGTTCGCCGCCCGTCACCACCACCGCGCCCTCCTTCCGGCCCAGTTCGACGTACGACTCCACCCGCTCCCGATGCTCCGCCGAGATCACCGGCCCGACGACCGTGGACGGGTCGCGCGGATCGCCGACCTTCAACCGGCTGGCGTACGCGGCCAGTTGCCCGACCAGACGGTCGTACACCCCGCGCTGCGCCAGCACCCGCGTCGGCGCCGTGCAGATCTGGCCGCTGTAGAAGGAGAACGTCGTGCCGATCCCGGACACCGCCGAACCGAGGTCCGCGTCGTCGAAGACGACCGCCGCTCCCTTCCCGCCCAGCTCCATCAACTGCCGTTTCATGGACCGCCCGCACACCTCGGCGATGCGCTGCCCGACGGCCGTCGAGCCGGTGAAGCTCACCATGTCCACATCGTCCGACTCGACGGCGGCCTCCCCGACCTCCACCGACCGTCCCGAGACGACGTTCACGACCCCGCGCGGCACACCCGCCTCCGCCAGCGCCTCCGCCATCCGGTACACCGACAAGGGATCCTGCGGCGCCGGTTTCACCACCACCGTGTTGCCCATCGCCAGCGCCGGGGCGACCTTGCCCGCCGGGTTCGCCCAGGGGTTGTTGTACGAGGTGATGCAGGTGACGACCCCGACCGGCTGCCGTACCGCCAGCGCGCCCATCACGCCGGCCTTGCCCATCGGCCCGGCCTCGTTGATCTGCGGCGGGATCGCCCACTCCGCCGGCTCCGCGCGCGCGTACCGGCGGAAACGAGCCGCACCCACGCCCACCTGCATGCCGCGGGCCGTCCCCGTCGTCGCCCCGGTCTCGGCCTGGGCCAGCTCGGCATACGGCACCAGACGGCTCCGGATGATGTCCGCAGCCCGCGCCAGGACCGCCGCCCGCTCCTCCGCGGGCGTGCGCGACCAGGGCCCGAAGGCCTCGCGGGCCGCGGCGCAGGCCGCGTGCACCTGATCCCGCGAGGCCTCCGGCGCCCAGCCGACGGTCTCCTCCGTCGCGGGGTCGACGACCGCGTAACAGTCCTCGGGCTCGACCCACTCCCCGCCGACGAACAACCGCTGGCTCACCTCGTGCTCACCGTCCGCGTGTCCCGCCCCGAGCGGAGCACCCGCCCCGGTACCGCCCCGCTCACCACGTCGTCCCGGATCGCCTCGACCCCGTTGACCCACACGGCCCGCACCCCGATCGCCTTGGAGTCCAGGCGCGGGCTGTCTCCCGGCAGGTCGTGCACCAGGGTGGCCGTACCGGCGTCGATGCGCTCCGGGTCGAAGAGGACGAGGTCCGCATGCCAGCCCTCCGCCACCCGGCCCCGCTCCCGCAGGCCGAACAGCCGCGCCGGGTCGTCCGTCAGCATCTTCACCGCCTGCTCGAGCCCGACGAGCTTCCGCCCGCGCAGACAGTCCCCGAGGAAGCGGGTGGTGTACGGCGCCCCGCACATCCGGTCCAGATGGGCGCCCGCGTCGGAGCCGCCCAGCAGGACGTCCTCGTGCTGCCAGGTCTCGGCGCGCAGCGCCCAGGACGCCGGGTCGTTGTCGGGGGGCATGGGCCACAGGACCGTACGGAGGTCGTCGTTCGCGCAGATGCCGACCAGGCAGGCGAAGGGATCCTGGCCGCGTTCCGCTGCGATGTCCCGGACGACCCGGCCGGTCAGCCCGGCGTTCGCCTCGCTGTACGTGTCACCGATGACATACCGCCCGAAGTCCGCCAGCCGCCGGAAGACGCCGGCTTCCTTGGAATCCGCCCGCTTCAGCATCCCGGCCCGCACGGCGGGATCCTTCAGCTTCGCGATCCGCTCGGGCACGGGCAGGCCCAGCACCGGGCCCCAGCCGGGGATGAGGTTCAGCGCGCAGAACGTGCCGAGGGACATGTTCATCGGCGTGAGGATCGGCATGGTCAGCGCCACCACCCGGCCGCCCGCCTTGCGCGCCCGTTCACTGGCGAGCAGCTGGCGGGGCACGCGCTCGGGGACGGCCGCGTCGATGGTCAGGACGTTCCAGTTCAGCGGTCGGCCCGCCGCCGCGCTCATCTCCACGAACAGATCGATCTCGGCGTCGCTGAACTGGTCCAGGCAGCCCGCGACGATCGCCTCGATCTGCGTGCCCTCGTGCTCGCCGACCGCCCGGGACAGGGCCAGCAGCTCGGCGGGCTGCGCATGCCGGGAGGCGACCGGCTTCCCGTCGCCGTCGGAGTGGGTGGACGACTGGGTGGTGGACAGGCCCCAAGCCCCCGCGTCCATCGCCTCGTGGAACAGCCGGAGCATCGCCGCGAGCTGTTCCTCACCCGGCTGCCCCCCGACTGCCTCCGGCCCCATCACGTACCGCCGCAGCGCGCAGTGCCCCACCATGAACCCGGCGTTGACCGCGATCCGTCCTTCGAGGGCATCCAGATACTCACCGAAGGTGTGCCAGCTCCAGGGCGCCCCTTCCTCCAACGCCACCAGCGACATGCCCTCGACCTTGGACATCATGCGGCGGGTGTAGTCGGCGTCCTCGGGGCGGTCGGGGTTGAGCGGGGCAAGGGTGAACCCGCAGTTGCCGGCGGCGACCGTGGTCACCCCGTGGTTGAGGGAGGGGGTGGCGTACGGGTCCCAGAACAGCTGGGCGTCGTAGTGGGTGTGCGGGTCGACGAAGCCGGGGGCGAGGACGAGGCCGTGCGCGTCCTCGGTGGTCCGGGCCTCTTCGCTGATCGTGCCGATGGCGGCGATACGACCGTCCCGTATGCCGATGTCGGCGGTGTACGCAGGCGCGCCCGTCCCATCGACGACGGTCGCGCCTTTGATGACGTGATCGAGCATGGGCCTTGCCTCCTTGAACTCCGGGCCGGTGGAGATACCCAGGGGCGCGGGGAACTGCGCGACCAGCCACAAACAACCGGCAGCCGCGAACGCTCCTCAGCCAGCCCTCCGGAACCGCGTAGTCCGATGCACGGGATCCGTGTCGATCTTCGGAATCACGTGCTCGCCGATGAGGCGAATGGTCTGCAACGTCTCCTCCTTCGGCACCCCCACCGGCAACCCGAAACTCAGCTGATCGGCCCCCGCCTGCTCCCACCGCTTGCACTGCCGCAGCACCTCGTCGGGGTCACCGCAGACCAACAGCTCCTCCTCGATGAGGACCTCGACGAACTCCTCCGTGTACTCGGGGAGCGTCTCCGGCCACACGGGGAAGCCCTCGGGACGCGGGAAGGTGTCGTGGTACCGGAACACCAGCGACGGCAAGTAGTGCAACCCACCGTTCGCCGCGATCCGTATCGCCTCCTCGTGCGTCGGCGCGCAGATCGCGGTGGTCGTCACCATCACGTTGTCGTTGACGAAGTCCCCGATCGGCTCGGCCTCGACGACCGCGGTCTTGTACTGCTCCAGCACCCACTCCATGTCGGAGACCTTCTGCACGCTGAAGCCGAGCACGCCGAGCCCCTTGCGGGCGGCCATCGCGTACGAGGGCGGCGACCCGGCCGCGTACCACATCGCCGGGTGCGACCTGCCGTACGGCTTCGGCAGGACCTTCCGCGGCGGCAGCGACCAGTGCTTGCCCTGGAAGCCGGCGTACTCGTCCTGGAGCCACATCTTGGGGAACTCGGCGATGGTCTCTTCCCAGATCTCCTTCGTGTAGTTCATGTCGGTGATCCCCGGAAGGAAGCCGAGGATCTCGTGGCTGCCCGCGCCGCGTCCGCTGCCGAACTCGAAGCGGTTCTCGGTGAGGTGGTCGAGCATGGCGACCTTCTCGGCGACCTTCACCGGATGGTTGACCTGGGCGAGCGGGTTGAAGATGCCGGAGCCGAGGTGGATGCGCTCGGTGGCGTGGGCGAGGTAGCCGAGGAAGACGTCGTTGGCGGAGAGGTGGGAGTACTCCTCCAGGAAGTGGTGCTCGGACGCCCAGGCGTACTTGAAGCCGGACCTGTCCGCCTGGATGACGTACTCGGTCTCCTCCATCAGCGCCTTGTGCTCGGCGAGCGGGTCGGTCTCGGCGCGCTTGCCCACGTATCCCTGTACAAAGAGCCCGAATTCCAAGGAGGTTCACCGTCCCGGGTCTTTTCTGATGCACCGTCAGGTTTCTTCGCTGCCGCCGACTGTGGCACCGGGGGTGCGCACCGTCAATAGCTGATGGCCCGTCAGATGACGCTGACGCCGGCCAGCCACCCCCCGTCGATCACGAACGGCTGCCCGGTGATGTACGAGGAGTCCTCGCAGGACAGGAACAGCGCCAGCCGCGCCACCTCCTCCGGCCGCCCGATCCGCCCCAGCGGCACCAGCCTGCGGTACAGCTCGTCCAGGGCCTGCGAGGTCTGCACGGGGTCCGCGTCCGGATCCAGGAGCGCCGGGTTGGACATGGCCGTGTCGATGGCGCCCGGGCACATGGCGTTGACGCGGATGCTCCGGTGGGCCAGCTCCAGGGCGGCGACGCGGGTGAGGCCGATGACGGCGTGCTTGGTCGCCGCGTAGGTGCCGACGGCCGCCATGCCGGTCATGCCGGTGTAGGAGGCGGTGTTGACGATCGTGCCGCCTGTCTCGAGGTGGGGCGCCACGGTCTTCATGCCCAGGAAGCAGCCGACCTGGTTCACCTGCACGACCTGCATGAACTCGTCGAGGGGCGTGTCCACGAGGGCGTTGAAGCGCAGGATGCCGGCGTTGTTGACGAGCCCGTCGACCCGGCCGTACGCCTCCTTGGCGGCGGCCACGGCGGCGCACCAGTCGTCCTCGCGCCCCACGTCGAGGTGGACGTACCGGGCTCCGATCTCCTTGGCGAGCGCCTCGCCCGCGTCGTCGAGGACATCGGTGACGACGACCTCGGCACCCTCCTCCCGGAACAGCCGGGCCTCCTGCTCCCCCTGCCCGCGCGCCGCACCGGTGACGATCACGACACGTCCGTCCAGCTTGCCCATGCGTTCTCCTCACAGGTACGGAGCCACGTCGGCGCCGAATGCGGTCATCTGGTCGGTCAGTTCGGTGCGGTTCCGGCTGCGGAACCGCACCTGGATCTGGTGCACGCCCATCGCCCGGTAGGCCCGCAGGGACTCGGCGAGGGCGTCGGGGTCACCGGTGAGGGTGCGGCGGCCGATGTCCCAGGTGGGGCGGCCGATGTAGAGCGGCTCGGTGAGGGCGCCGATGGTGAGCGGGGCCTCGATGCCCGCCTCCGCCCGCTGTGCTGTCAGCCGGGCGATCTGCCCGGGCAGCCGGTCCCGCGGGTCGCCCTGCGGCAGCCAGCCGTCGCCCTTGAGCGCGGCCCGGCGTACGGCGGCGGGTGAGGAGCCGCCGACCCAGAGGGGGACGCTCGGCTGGGCGGGCCGGGGACGCTGGCCGAGATCGTGGAACTCGTACAGCTTGCCGTGGTGTGCGGGGAACTCCTCCGGGCCGAGGGCGGCCCGGAGGGCGTCGATGGACTCGTCGAGTACGGCACCGCGCTGCCGGAAGTCCACCCCGAGCACCTCGAACTCCTCCGGCACGTGCCCGGCGCCGACCCCCAGGATCAGGCGACCGCTCGAGAGATGATCGAGGGTGGCGTACTGCTTGGCGGTGATCAGGGGGTGCCGCAGTCCGACGACGGCGACATGGGAGAGGAGCCGGACGCGTTCGGTGACCGCCGCCAGATGGGCGAGGGTGGCCACGGGGTCGTACCACACCGTGCTCATCGCGGGCGCGAGCCGGCGCGGGATGGCGACGTGATCGCAGCAGGCGACGTAGTCGAACCCGGCGCGGTCGGCGGCGCGGGCGACGGCGACGAGGTCGTCGGGGCCGGCGGCGGCCTCCCAGGGCTCGGTGTAGAGGGTGCTCTGGGACTGGACGGGGAGCTGGATGCCGTAGCGGAGGCTCATGGCCCACCCCACAGGCCGTCGTCGGTCAGCCCGAGCAGCTCGATGGCGTTGCGCCGTACGATCCGCTCCACGACGTCTGTCTCCAGGTGCCCCATCTGGGCCTCGCCGACCTCGCGGGACTTCGGCCACGTGGAGTCGGAGTGCGGGTAGTCGGTCTCGTAGAGGACGTTGCCGACCCCGATCGAGTCCAGGTTGCGGAGCCCGAAGGAGTCGTCGAAGAAGCAGCCGTAGACGTGCTCGGCGAACAGCTCGGACGGCGGCCGGTGCACCTTGTCGGCGACACCGCCCCAGGCGCGGTTCTCCTCCCAGACGACGTCGGCACGCTCGAGGATGTACGGAATCCACCCGATCTGCCCCTCGGCGTACATGATGCGGAGGTTCGGGAACCGCTCGAACTTGCCACTCATCAGCCAGTCGACCATCGAGAAGCAGCAGTTGGCGAAGGTGATGGTGGAACCGACGGCGGGCGGGGCGTCGGCGGAGGTGGACGGCATACGGCTGCTGGAGCCGATATGCATCGCGATGACCGTGCCGGTCTCGTCGCAGGCGGCGAGGAAGGGGTCCCAGTCGTCGGTGTGGACGGAGGGCAGGCCCAGGTGCGGGGGTATCTCGGAGAACGCCACGGCCCGGACGCCGCGCGCTGCGTTGCGCCGGACTTCGGCCGCCGCCAGCCCGGCGTCCCAGAGGGGGACGAGGGTGAGGGGGATGAGCCGCCCCTGCGCCTCGGGCCCGCACCACTCCTCCACCATCCAGTCGTTGTAGGCGCGGATGCAGAGCAGGCCGAGCTCGTGGTCGGCGGCCTCGGTGAAGGTCTGGCCGCAGAACCGGGGGAAGGTGGGGAAGCAGAGGGCGGACTGGACGTGGTTGACGTCCATGTCGGCGAGCCGGGCGGGTACGTCGTACGACCCCTGCCTCATCTGCTCGTACGTGATGATCTCGAGCTTGATCTCGTCCCTGCTGCAGCCGACGGCGGTGTCGAGGCGGGTGAGGGGGCGGTGCAGGTCCTCGTAGACCCACCAGTCGCCGATCGGGCCGTCGTCGCCCGGCTGCCCCATGACGGGCTTGAAGCGGCCGCCGAGGAAGGTCATTTCCTTCAGGGGGGCGCGGACGATGCGCGGCCCGGTGTCGAGGTACTTCTTCGGAAGCCGGTCCTGCCAGACGTTCGGGGGTTCGACGGTGTGGTCGTCGACGGAGATGATCTTCGGGAAGGAGGTGTCCATGGAGGCAAGGTAGCGCTGATCTGACGGACCGTCAGCAATGTCGACGGCAGCCGGACGGAAGCGATCTCGGCGGATCTCGGCGGGATCGATCGCGGTGTATCTCAAGCCGCACTTCGCGCTCAGTTCAGTGCGGAAGAGTGCGATGAGGGTGTGAGGGCCTTGTGATGTCCGCATGCCTGGCTGTGACTGGGGCCTCGCACGGCTGACGCACCTGCCAGAAGCAAGGCAAACTGACAGGGTTGTTCAGATTGTCTAGGGGGACGGCGATGGACGAGGTACCTCGAGTGCCGAAGCAGAGACGTCCGGGCTCTTCGGAGGAGCCGGAGACGCTGCGCTTCAGCGTGCTCGGGCCGGTGCGCGCCTGGCGCGGCGAGGAGTCACTCAACACCGGTTCCCCCCAGCAACGCGCCCTGCTGGCCGCGCTGCTGCTGCGCGAGGGCCGTACGGCGACCGCGGCGGAGCTGATCGACGCGCTGTGGGGCGAGGAGCCGCCGTCCCAGGCGCTGGCGGCACTGCGGACGTACGCCTCCCGGCTGCGCAAGGTCCTGGACACCGGCGTCCTGGTGAGCGAGTCGGGCGGCTACGCGATCCGTTCCATCGCGGACGGGGCGCTGGACCTGGCGGTCGCGCAGGACCTGGCGGCGGACGCAGAGAAGGCGAAGAACGCAGGAGACCTGTGCCGGGCGCGCGAGCTGCTCGGGCACGCGGTGGCCCTGTGGGACGGCGAGGCGCTGGCGGGCGTACCGGGGCCGTACGCGGACGCCCAGCGGGTCCGGCTGGAGGAGTGGCGGCTGCAACTCCTCGAATCCCGCCTGGACATGGACCTGGAGCAGGGCTGCCATGCGGAGGCGGTCTCGGAGCTCACGGCCCTGACGGCGGCGCATCCGCTGCGCGAACGCCTGCGTGAGCTGCTGATGCTGGCGCTGTACCGGAGCGGCCGGCAGGCGGAGGCCCTTGCCGTGTACGCGGACACGCGGCGGCTGCTGGCGGACGAGCTGGGTGTGGACCCGCGCCCGGGCCTGCGGGAGCTGCAACAGCGGATTTTGCAGGCGGACCCGGGGCTGGCGGAGCCGTCGGCACCGGTTGCGGAGCCCGCCGCTACCCCCGTCCGCCCGGCTCAACTTCCCGCAACCGTCCCCGACTTCACGGGCCGCTCCTCCTTCGTCGCCGAGCTGAGCGAGGTGCTGGCGTCGGCGGAGGGCCGGGTGATGGCGGTCTCGGCGCTCGCGGGCATCGGCGGCGTCGGCAAGACGACGCTGGCGGTCCATGTGGCGCATCAGGCGCGGTCGGCGTTCCCGGACGGGCAGCTGTACGTCGATCTGCAGGGCGCCGGCGCCCGGGCGGCGGAACCGGAGACGGTACTGGGTTCGTTCCTCAGGGCTCTGGGGACGGCGGACTCGGCGATCCCGGACTCCCTGGAGGAGCGTTCGGCGCTGTACCGGTCTGTGCTGGACGGCCGACGGGTACTGGTGCTGCTGGACAACGCGCGGGATGCCGCGCAGGTACGTCCGCTGCTGCCGGGGACCTCCGGCTGCGCGGCACTGGTGACCTCCCGCGTCCGGATGGTGGACCTGGCCGGTGCCCACCTGGTCGACCTCGACGTCATGTCCCCCGACGAGGCGCTGTCGCTGTTCACCAAGATCGTGGGCGAGGAACGGGTCGCGTCGGAACGGAAGGCCGCCCTCGACGTGGTGGCGGCGTGCGGTTTCCTGCCGCTGGCGATCCGGATCGCCGCGTCCAGGCTGGCAGCCCGCCGCACGTGGACGGTGTCGGTACTGGCGGCGAAGCTCGCGGACGAGCGACGCCGGCTGGACGAGCTGCAGGCCGGTGACCTGGCGGTGAAGGCGACCTTCGAGCTGGGGTACGGGGCACTGGAGCCGGCCCAGGCACGGGCGTTCCGGTTGCTGGGGCTGGCGGACGGGCCGGACATCTCCCTGGCGGCGGCTGCGGCGGTGCTGGACCTGCCGGTGGAGGAGACGGAGGACTTGCTGGAGTCCCTCGTCGACACGTCGCTGCTGGAGTCGGCGGCGCCCGGACGGTACCGGTTCCATGACCTGGTGCGGCTCTACGCGCGTGCTTGTGCGGAACGGGATGAGGAGCCGCCTGGTGAGCGGGATGCGGCGATGTCGCGGTTGCTGGACTTCTACCTGGCTACGGCGGCGGGGGTGTACGGGATTGAGCGGCCCGGAGAACGCGTTCTGGAGCACATAGCGGCCACCGACTGCCCCGGTCTGCGGTTCCCGGACCGGGACCGTGCGCTGGAGTGGCTGTTCAACGAGTCGAACTGCCTGCTGGCCTGCGCCCAGCAGATGGCCGCCGCGGGAATGCAGCGCAAGGCCGCGGACTTGTTGATGGCCGCGGTGGACCTCGGCGAATCGGGCGCCAATTCCCTGCAGTTCACCCAGGCCGCAGCCGCCGTGAGCGATGCGGCCCAAGCCACCGGTGACGCCTGGGCCGAAGGCAGGGCTCGTACGATGCTCACCCATGTCCACAGCGTGTCCGGGCGTTTCGCCGAGGCGGAGGCGGAGGGCAGGCGTGCCCTTGAGCTCGGCACCGCGGCCGCCGATCCGGTCGCCTGCGGGCAGGCCCCGAACCAGCGAGGCATCATCGCGCTCTACGAAGGGCGACATGCCGACGCCGAAGCCCACTTCGAGAGAGCGCTGGAAGCCTTCCGTGCGGACGGGAACCAGCCCGGAGCCGCCTCGGCCCTCTGCAACCTGTCCCGCGTCCACCTGGCCACGGGCCGCACGGACAGCGCGGTGACTCTGGCGCAAACCGGCGTCGAGATCTACGAGCAGGACGCCACCGGGCAGGCGCTGCGGCTCGCCAACGGAAAGTACGCCCTCGGTCTGGCGCTGACCAGTGCCGAAAGGACCGCCGAGGCTCGGTCCGCGCTTCTGGCTGCGCTGGAGGTCTTCCGCGACAGCAGACAGCGCCTGTGGCACGGGATGACGCTGTTCCGGCTGGCCGAACTCCACCTCACGGACCGCGCACCGGCACCGGCTGCCGCAGACGCCGAGCAGGCCCTTTCCGTGCTACGCGGAATCGGCGGCGACTGGCGCCGCGCCAATGTGCTGACGGTTCTCGGCCGCGCTCTGACGGGGATCGGGCACACCGACCGGGCGCAGGTGTGCTGGCAGGAGGCCCTGAAAATCTTCGAGGAGCTCGGCTCCCCTGAGGCCGCCGAGGTGCGCACGCTGCTCGCCCCGGCATCAGCTGCCTGAGCTGGGGTTTCAGGCGTTCATCATTCGTTTATCGCGGACCGGCAAGCTCATCAGTGCCGGTCCGTCGCGTCGGGGGGCAGACGGCTCGGCACCTTGGCCGCACCGTTAGGGTGAACGGC
This sequence comes from Streptomyces sp. NPDC127197, assembly GCF_042672405.1. Classification (NCBI taxonomy): domain Bacteria; kingdom Bacillati; phylum Actinomycetota; class Actinomycetes; order Kitasatosporales; family Streptomycetaceae; genus Streptomyces; species Streptomyces sp. NPDC127197. The sequence continues at coordinate 20,472 of NZ_JBHXVG010000010.1, forward strand.
CTTACGAATGCCCGTCCGGCGATTCACGGGGGAGTCGCCGGACGGGCATGTTCGACCCTCATCACACTCAAGGGAGTTGACCGTCATGGCCGACAACACGGGCGAGACCAAGCCGGAAGACGCACACGCCACCGGCGAGGAGCTCACCACCCAGGACGCCCACGCGACCGGCGCCGATCTCAAGCCCGCGGATGCCCACGCGACGGGCGAGGAGGAGATCACCACCCTCGACGCCCACGCGACGACGGAGCGTCCCAACTAGTCCTCCATCACACGGGGATCGGCCGCGGCGGCGCGGAGGGGGAGCCGCCGCGGCCGACGTGTGTCATGACCAAGGAACCCGGCGAGTTGTCCACAGGCTCATACAGGCCTCCCTTCTCTCCAGCATCCTGAGGCGTGTGAAGCGCGGGGAGCTGGGGGCGAACACGGCCGCAGGAGGCGAAGGAAGGGGCGGGAGCGCAGACTCGCCGATGTCCCTGGCACGTCACGGATGCCACACCGACCCCATGGACCGCACCCCAGGAGCTAATTGGCCGATTTGACTCACGGGCAGGCAGCCCCACCTGGGCGTTCTCTCCCGGTGGATGAGCCAAATCGGCCAATTGCTGTTCCAGAGCCCGGAATCGGAGACTGAGGGTGGCACCCGGCGTGCCCCACCTCGCCGACGCGCCAAGCCACCCACCATCCGCTAGCCGCTGAGCCCACCCGGCGTGCATGCGAGGCGCTGACGCGTCCCCCAACCCCGGGCCAACCCCCAGCCCACCGCATGGTCGGCCGACCTGGGGCCCCGACGGCACTCTCCAACCCGCGGCCACCGCAGTGCCTCCAAGCTCGTGCCGCTGCCTCCAACCTCCCTCAGATTTCATGTTTTGAATGTCCGTCATGCCCAAGAGTTAATGGCCCATTAGGGCACATGAGGTGTAAAGGCATGGTTGCGATGCCGATCCTCTTGTCATGAACCTGTTGCCCGATGGGCGGGCAGCAGCCTCATGGAGGTGTGGGATGCACCGCAGACTCGCCACTGCTCTTGCCGCCTCGACTCTCTCCCTGGTCGCCGTCGTCGGTACCGCGACCGCCGCCACCGCCGCTCCGGCCGACAAGCCGCAGGTCCTCGCCGGCTGGACGCAGACCAGCGCGTCGAGCTACAACGCCTGGGCCGCCGCCCGTGCGAACCAGGCCGCCTGGTCGGCGTACGCCTTCGACTGGTCGACCGACTACTGCTCCTCCTCGCCGGACAACCCGTTCGGCTTCCCCTTCGCCATGTCCTGCGCCCGCCACGACTTCGGCTACCGCAACTACAAGGCCGCAGGCGCCTTCGACGCCAACAAGGCCCGCCTCGACAGCGCCTTCTACGAGGACCTCAAGCGCGTCTGCAACAACTACAGCGGCGGGACCAAGACCGCCTGCAACAGCACTGCGTGGACGTACTACCAGGCCGTGCGTGCCTTCGGCTGACCAACCCGCCGCGGGACGCCGTCGCCGGCCGGCGTCCCGCCGCACCACCGTCCGTCACCACGGCCGACTTCTTTCCGGACGCCCCGAGTGACTCCTCACCGGCGCTCCCTCAACTCCCCCTTCACCACCTTGCCGCTCGCGTTCCGCGGCAGCTCCCCCACGAACTCCACCGCCCGCGGCACCTTGTAGTTCGCCATCTCCCTCCGCGCCCATGCGATCAGGTCGTCTCCGGTCAGCACGGCCCCCGCGCGGCGTACCACGTACGCCTTGCCGACCTCGCCGAGGCGGGTGTCCGGTACGCCGATCACGGCGACGTCGGACACGTCCGGATGCAGACCGAGGACCTGTTCTATCTCCGCGGGGTAGGCGTTGAAGCCGCCGACGATGAACATGTCCTTGATGCGGTCGGTGATGCGCAGGTTGCCCGCCTCGTCCAGGACGCCCACGTCGCCGGTGCGCAGCCAGCCGTCCGGGGTCAGGACCTCCGCCGTGGCCGCCGGGTCCTCGAAGTAGCCGCGCATGACGTTGAAGCCGCGGACGAGGACCTCGCCGGGGGTGCCGAGGGGGGCGTCGACCCGCACCTCCGTGCCCGGGACGGCCCGGCCGGACGTCGATGCGATCACCGTGGGGTCGTCGCCGCGGCGGCACATCGTGACGATGCCGCTCGCTTCGGAGAGGCCGTACGCCGTGAGGACCGTCTCCACGCCGAGTTCGCCGCGCAGCCGTTCGACCAGGCGGAGCGGGACCACGGCCGCGCCGGTCACCACCAGGCGCAGCGCCGACAGGTCGTGGGCGTCGCGGGAGGCGTGGTCGAGGAGGGACTGGTGGAGGGCGGGCGGGCCGGGGAGGACGGAGACGCGTTCCGCCGCGATGTTCGCCAGGGCGGTGGTCGCGGTGAACACCGGCTGGGGGATCATCGTCGCGCCGCGCATGAGGCAGGCCAGGACGCCGGCCTTGTAGCCGAAGGTGTGGAAGAAGGGGTTCACGATGAGGTAGCGGTCGTCGTGCCGCAGGCCGGCCAGGTCGCTCCACACCTCGTATGCGCGGAGGGTCTGAGCGTGGGTGATCACGGCGCCCTTGGGGCGGCCGGTCGTGCCCGAGGTGAAGATGATGTCCGAGGGCCAGGACGGGTCGACCTGGGATGCGCGGGAGCGGACGGCGGACTCCTGCACCGCGTCGCCGCTCGCCAGGAAGTCCTTCCAGGTGCGGAAGTCGGCCGGGGCGTCGTCCGACAGGACCACCACCTGCTCCAGGGACGGCAGTCCGGGCAGTGGGCCCCGGCCGTCCCCGGGCCCCTCCCCCGCCGCCCGCCGCAACGACGCCACGTACGACGTGCCCAGGAACGTGCCCGTCACGAACAGCAGGCGGGCACGGCTGCGCCGCAGGACGTCCGCTGCCTCCGTCCCCTTGAAGCGGGTGTTCAGCGGGACCAGGACCGCCCCGGCCGACACCGCGCCCAGCGCCGAGACGATCCAGTCCAGTGAGTTCGGCGCCCAGATGGCGACGCGGTCCCCGGGCGACACCCCGTTCGCCAGGCAGGCCGCGGCCGCGCGGTCCACGCGGGCGCCCAGTTCGGCGTACGAGATCCTGGTCCGGCCCTCCACGACCGCCTCGGCGTCGCCGTACCGTTCGGCCGCGCTCCGCACCAGCCCCGGAATGCTGCCCCACTCCACGTCTCCGCGCACACCGGCCTCCCGAACGCATAGCTGACTGATCGTCAGATTAGCGCTAGCCTGACGGACTGTCAGCAAGCCGGTTCCGGTGCGGAGGTGTGCTCATGGCAGGGCTGAAGGACGCGACGGCCATCGTCGGGATCGGGCAGACCGCCTTCGCCCGGCAGCTCCCCGAGGACGAGCGGACCCTCGCCTGCCGTGCCGTCCTCGCCGCCCTCGACGACGCCGGGATCGCTCCGGGCGAGGTCGACGCCCTGGCCTCGTACACGATGGAGGAGACCGACGAGGTGGAGCTCGCCAAGGCCCTCGGGCTCGGTGACCTCACCTTCTTCGGCAAGGTCGGCTACGGCGGCGGCGGTTCCTGCGCCACCGTCGCCCATCTCGCCGCCGCCATCGCCACCGGGCAGGCCACGGTCGGGGTCGCCTGGCGGTCCCGCAAGCGCGGCAGCGGGCCGCGGCCCTGGACGAACACCACCGCCCAACTCCCCACACCCGCCCAGTGGACCCGCCCCTTCGGGCTGCTCCGCCCGGCCGACGAGATCGCCATGCTCACCCGCCGCTACCTGCACGAGTACGGCGCCACCCGGGATCACCTGTTCAACGTCGCCCTCGCCTGCCGCAACCGGGCCAACCAGAACCCCGCCGCGGTGATGTACGACCGCCCCCTCACCCGCGAGATGTACATGACCTCCCGCTGGATCAGCGAACCCCTCTGCCTCTTCGACAACTGCCTGGAGACGGACGGGGCGTTGGCCTGTGTCGTCGTATCGCGCGAGCGCGCCCGGGACTGCCGGCGCAAGCCCGTCTACGTCCACTCCGCCGCCCAGGGCCTGCCCGCCCAGCACCACGGAATGGTCAACTACTGGAACGACGACCCGCTCACCGGGCCCGCCTGGACCGCCGCCCGGCACCTGTGGAAGCACGCCGACTTCACCCCGCAGGACGTGGACGTCGCCCAGATCTACGACGCGTTCACGCCCCTCATACCGCTCTCCCTGGAGGGCTACGGCTTCTGCGACCGGGGTGAGGGCGGCGCCTTCACGGAGGGCGGCGCCCTCGAGATCGGCGGGCGGCTGCCGCTGAACACCGGGGGCGGGGGGCTCAGCGAGGCCTACGTCCACGGGTTCAACCTGATCACCGAGGGCGTGAAACAACTGCGGGGCACCAGCACCGCCCAGGTCCCGGGCGCCGCCACCTGCCTGGTCACCGCCGGCGAGGGCGTCCCCACCTCCGCCCTGTTGCTGAGGAGTTGAGGAGCATGCTGAGTCCTGTCATCGACCCCGACGGCGCCCCCTTCTGGCGGTACGCCGCCCAGGGCGAGCTGCGTGTCCAGGCCTGCGCCGACTGCGGTGAACTGCGCTTCCCGCCTCGGCCCTGCTGCCCGCACTGCCAGTCCTTTTCGTCCGAGTGGCGCCGGGTGTCCGGGCTCGGGCGGATCTGGTCGTACGTCGTCCCGCATCCGCCCCTGCTGCCCGACTACGCCGAGCAGGCGCCGTACAACGTGATCGTCGTCGAGCTGGCGGAGGCGCCGAGAATACGGCTGGTCGGCAACCTCGTCAGCCGTCCCGGCGCGCCCCTCGACTCCGTTCCGCCGGACCGGGTCCGGATCGGCGCGAGGGTCCGGGCCGTCTTCACCGACGCCGGGGTTCCGCAGTGGGTGTACGGATGAGCGGCCTGCGGATCACCGCCGACAAGGACACCGGCGTCGCCGTCGTCACCCTCGACCGGCCCGAGCGGCTCAACGCCATCGACCTCGCCATGGCCGGCGAACTCGCCGCTGTGTGGCGGGAGTTCCGGTACGACGACGCCGTGCGGGCCGTCGTCCTCACCGGGGCCGGGGAGCGGGCCTTCTGCACCGGCATCGACCGAAGCACCGAGGTTCCCCAGCCCAACTCGCCGTACATGATGGATGATCCGCTGCTGAGCGTGGGGCCGAAGGCGAACGACCTGTGGAAGCCGGTCGTCGCGGCCGTGGAGGGGACGGCCTGCGGCGGGGCGTTCTATCTGCTCGGGGAGACGGAGTTCATCGTCGCCGGGACGAGCGCGAGCTTCTTCGACCCGCACACCACGTACGGCATGGTCAGCGCGTACGAATCGATGCTGATGGCGCAGCGGATGCCGTACGGGGAGGCCGCGCGGATGGCGTTGATGGGCAGCGCCGAGCGGATCGGCGCCCAACGCGCCTACGACATCGGCTTGGTCTCCGAACTCACCCCGCCCGGCGAGGCGTTGGCCGCGGCGACCGCCTGCGCCACGGTGCTCGCCGGATACCCTCCCGAGGCCGTCCAGGGGACCGTACGGGCCCTGTGGGCGGCCCGGGAGGCGGCCCTGGCGCCGGCGTTCGCGCAGGCGCCGCACCTCATCGCGCTCGGGAACCTGCCGACCGAGCGGCAGGCCGAGCTGTTCCTGAGGCGCCTGCGCGAACACCGCATCCGGTGAGCTACACCGCCGTACGCGTCACGTCGTCCAGCTCGCAGCTGCTCCCGCTGCCGTCGCCGCCGCCCGCCGGGACGTAGGCGGCGGCCACGTCCAGGGTGTCCGTGCTGCCGGCGGAGACATACGGGATGGTGGAGTTGCTGGTGCGCACCAGCGTGCCTTCGGGGTCCTTGAAGGTGACGCTGAACTCGTAGGTGTACGTGGTGCTTGCGCTTGGGTTGCTGGCGCTGACCCGGGCGACGATGCCGCGGGCCTCGTCGAACACGCAGCTCTCGATCTTCACGTCCTTGGCGGCGTCGGCGGAGGCTCCGCTGCCGGTGTCGCTCGTCGCGCCGCTGCCCGACGTCGCACCCGTGTCGTAGTCGTCATCGTCGTCGTAGTGGCTGCCGCCCGTCGCGCCACCCGAACTGCTCGAGGAGCTGGAGGAGTTGGAGCTGTCGCAGCCGCCGCCGCTGGAGTGCCGGGCGCCGGTCAGTGCGACGACCACGCCGACGAAGACGGCGACGGCGCGGACATGGCGAAGCTTCATGGTGTGCAAACCCCCGTGATGATCTGTTCAGAAGTGCTGTGGCATACCACGCAGACGCTGGCATGCGCGCGTCAGGCTAGCGCAGCTTGCGTGGCGGCTCTCGCTCACGGGGCGTAGCGTCAGGTGTGAGCGCGGTGAAGGAGTCTCCACACGCTCACCGAGAGCGACGGCCGCCGTCCGGTACCCCTTCCGTGCCAGTACGACGGCCGTCCCCCGGGCGTCAGGCGCTGCGCGCCGTGCCCGTGCCCTTCTCCGCGTCCAGCGCGTACACGCAGCGGTCCTTGCTGCATGCGTACACGATGCCGTCCTTGACGACCGGGGAGCCGGTGATCTCGCCGCCGGTGGCGAGTTTCCAGCGCAGTCGGCCGTCGTCGGCTTTCAGGGTGTACAGCAGGTGGTCGGTGGAGCCGAAGTGGATACGGCCCTCGGCGACCGACGGTGCGCCCACGATGTCGCCGCCCGCCTGGAACCGCCACTTGGGGGTGCCGGTGACCGCGTCCAGCGTGTACAGGCCGGTGCCGCTGCCGACGTGGACGTGACCGGCGGCCACCAGGACCGGTTCGATGGACGCCCGCGACTCGGTGGCGATGCGCCAGCGGTCGCGGCCGTCGGTGGCGTCGAGGGCGTACACCGTGCCGAGGTAGTCGGCGAGGTAGATGCCTCCGCCGGTGACCGCGGGGCCGGGCGCGAAGGCGGGCGGGGAGAGGAAGACCGCGGGGGCCTCGAAGTGCCAGCGCACGTGTCCGCCGGCCACGTCGATGGCGAGGACGCGGGTGCCCGCGGACACGTACACGTATCCGTCGGATGCGGGGGCGACACGGACCGGTACGCCGCCGCAGGAGGCCGCGTCGCCGATCGGGTACGACCAGCGCTCGTCGCCGGTGCGGGCGTCCAGGGCGCGCAGCCGGGCGTCCTGCCAGACGTACACCGTGCCGTCGTGCAGGGCGGGCCCGGCCTCCGGGGACTCGAAGTCGCTCTGGCAGCCGGTGATCTCCCACAGCTTCTGGCCGTTCGCGGCCTCCCAGGCCTGCACGCCGCCGCCGCGGGTGCCGGTGACGACGGTGCCGCGGTCGGCCTTCAGGGAGTACACCCAGGCGTCCGTCGACAGCCGCCACAGGTCGGCGCCCTCGCGGGCTTCCAGGGCGAAGAGGGTGGGGCCGTCGGAAGCGTGGATCCGCCCGTCGGCGACCGCCATCGACCAGGCCACGTCCCGGGTCTTGAAGCGGCGCCGACCGGTGCCCACGTCCAGGGCGTGCACCTCGAAGGAGGTGACGTAGACGAGGTCGTCGGCGACGGCCGGGGTGCCCCAGACGTCGTTGGACATACGGAACCGCCAGGGGCGCCAGCCGGCCGGGTTCTCCGGGGGTGCGGGCTGCGGCGCCGGTACGGCGGGTTCGGCGCCGTTGACGCCGGGGCGGGGCTTGGCCCAGGACGCGGCCAGGCCCGCCTCGGGCGGGGGCGCCTTGACGGCGGCGGCGCGGGCGTCGGCGACGCGCGGGCCGGGGCCGATGGGCACCGCGGCGCCGGCCAGCCGTACGGGGCCGCCGTCGGGGGCGCCGACCGGGGCGGACACGGGTGCCGCGGGCGCGGGCGCCGTGTACGCGGGCGCCGGGACGACGGGGTCGTGGGGCGGTGGGGGCGGCACGGCGTGCGGCCGGCCGGAGCTGCGGCCCGAGCCGGAGGCGGGCTTGGCAGGGGGGCGGCCGCCGCGGCGGGACTCGATCAGGCCGACGGCCTTCTCGGGCAGCCACGCCGACGCCGTACCGCTGTCGTCGGAGCCGGAGCCGAACAGGTGCGGGGCGAGCTGGGCCTGGAGGTCGGCGGGGGTGGGGCGGGCCGAGGGGTCCATCTGCATACAGGACTCGATCAGCGGGCGCAGCTCGTCCGGCAGGCCTTCGAGGTCGGGGCCCTCGCGCAGCAGCATGAAGACGGTCTCGACCGGGTTGGCGCCGTGGAAGGGCGGGTGTCCGGTGGCGGCGAAGACGAGGGTGGAGCCGAGCGAGAAGACGTCGCTGGCGCCGGTGACGGAGCGGGAGTCCTTGGCCTGCTCGGGCGACATGTAGGCGGGGGTGCCGACGGCGACGTTCGTCATCGTCAGACGGGTGTTCGAGACACCGGAGGCGATACCGAAGTCGATCACCCGGGGGCCGTCCTCGACGACGAGCACGTTGGAGGGCTTCAGGTCCCGGTGGACGAGCCCGGCGCCATGGATGGACTGGAGGGCCTCCGCGACGCCCGCCGCCAGCCAGCGCACCGCCTGGGCCGGCATCGGCCCGCAGTCGTTCACTATCTCCTCGAGCGAGGGCGCGGGAACGTACGCGGTGGCCAGCCACGGCACGGCCGCACGCGGGTCGGCGTCGACCACGGCCGCCGTGTAGAAGCCGGACACCGCGCGGGCCGCCTCGACCTCGCGCGTGAAACGGACGCGGAACAGCTGGTCCTCGGCGAGCTCCGTCCGGACGGTCTTGATCGCCACGCGCCGGCCGGACGCCGAGCGCGCGAGATAGACCAGCCCCATGCCGCCGGCACCCAGCCGTCCCAGCACCTCGAACGGCCCGATCCGCCGCGGATCGTGCTGCGTCAGCTGATCCACCACTTGCCTGCCACCTCCCCGTACGAGCCGCGTCACCCACATATGTACGCGACCGCGTGCAGCGTCTCACCACCGCACCGCCGTGGCGGCACGCACCCCGATTCTTCCTGTCCGGGCCACAGGTTGCGAACCCAGTGACATATCGGGTGTCTCGCCTTATAGCACGACAAAAAGGTGCAGGTCAGCGCTGCAGTGCGGCGAACGAGGCCCCCTGGTCGTCCGTGGCCACGCCCACCGTTCCGTACGAAGTGTCGAACGGTCCCGCCTGGATGCGGCCGCCGAGCCGGTTCACCGTCCCGAGTGCGGCATCGCAGTCCTCGACCCCGAAGTGGACCAGGAAGTGCGGCGGCATCTCGGCCGGGAAGACCTCGGTGAGCAGGGCGCGGCCGAAGTCGGGCTCGGCGTCCGGGCCGACCAGGGCGTCGGTGAACAGACCCCCGTAGAAGGCGCCCGCAGCCTCGGGGTCGCGGGCGTACAGCTCGACCCGGACGAAGCTGCCGGGCACGTGGCGCTGCCCGAACCCCGGGTGCGTCCCCGGCTGCCACAGACCGAAGACGGCACCCTCGGGGTCGGCGGCGAGCGCGGCGACACCCAGTTCGCCGACCGGGATCGGTGCGGTGACGATCTGGCCGCCGGCCGCCAGGATCCGCCGGCACAGAGCCTCGGCGTCCGGCGTCGCGAAGTACACCGTCCAGACCGTGGGCAGGCGGCCGTCCGGCTTGTGCGCGAGCCCGGCGACGGGCTCGCCGTCGTGGTACGCCCACACGGTGCCGCCGTACGACTCCTCGAAGGTCCACCTGAAGAGCTCACCGTAGAACCGTTTTCCCGCCTCGACGTCGGCGAGCTGTGCGTCCACCCAGCAGGGGATGCCCTCCATGTACGCCGCTTCACGCGCAGATGCCCCATTTTCGGCCATGCTGTCAAGCTAACGTCCCCAGGGCCTGTCCGGCGGATCATGCCGCAGACGCGGGGACCGGCAGGGCGCCGCCGATTTCCTGCGACCTGATCCGCCGGACGGGCCCTGGCCACGCCCCACTCACCAGCCACATCACCCCCATTTCTCCCGTGCACCCCATTTGCAGTCGGCCGAATAGCGCTCCGATCATCCCTCGGTAAGCTGACGACATGACAGGACAAGTGCGTACCGTCGACGGCCGCGTGGCCGGTCGGCGTGGGCAGGCGACCCGGCAGAAGCTGCTCGACTGCCTCAGCGAGATGCTCAGCTCCTCCCCCTACCGGGACGTCAAAGTCATCGATGTCGCCAGGAAGGCGGGCACTTCGCCCGCGACCTTCTACCAGTACTTCCCGGACGTCGAGGGCGCCGTCCTGGAGATCGCCGAGGAAATGGCCGCCGAGGGCGCCGGGTTGACGGAACTGCTCGCGGGCCGTTCGTGGACCGGTAAGGCCGGCTGGCAGACGGCCCAGGAACTCGTCGACGGTTTTCTGGAGTTCTGGCGGAAGAACGACGCGATCCTGCGCGTCGTCGACCTCGGTGCGGCCGAGGGCGACAAACGGTTCTACAAGATCCGCATGAAGATCCTGAACTCGGTCAACAACTCCCTGGTCGACGCGGTCGCCGAGTTGCAGTCCAAGGGCCGGGTCGACAAGGACGTGAACCCTGCGGCGATGGCCGGTTCGATCGTCGCGATGCTGGCGGCGGTCGCCTCGCACCAGAAGGGCTTCCAGTCCTGGGGCGTCAAACAGGCCGAACTCAAGCCGAACCTTGCGCTGTTGGTGCACCTGGGCATCACCGGCCGGAAGCCGACCAAGTAGCCCGGAGCAACGGAAAACGCCTTTACCAAACCCAAGTCCTGTCAGGCGGGCGGTGGTTCACCCACGTGGACCACCGCCCGCCATGTTGTTCGCGGCCACCCTCCCCTCGAACAGCTCCGCCGCGTCGGCGGCGTGCGCGCGCAGCCGGTGGACGGGCCCGAAGAGCAGCTCGTCGCCGGCGGCGCGCTTGAAGTACAGGTGCGCGTCGTGCTCCCAGGTGAAGCCGAGGCCGCCGTGCAGCTGGATCCCCTCGGCCGCGGCGGTGCGCAGCGCCTGGAGGGCCTGGGCGAGGGCGAGCCCGCCGACGGCCTCACCGCGGCTGGTCGCCCAGGCCGCGTAGTACGCCGCCGAGCGGGCCGCCTGCACCTGGACGTACACGTCGGCCAGGCGGTGCTTGACCGCCTGGAACGAGCCGATGGCCCGCCCGAACTGCACCCGCTGCCCGACATGGGCGACGGTCCGCTCCAGGACGCGGTCGGCCGCCCCGACGGCCTCCGCGGCGAGGACGGCGGCGGCGGTGTTCCCCACGGAGGCGAGGGCGTCGAGGACATCGGCCTCTTCCTCGCCGAGCAACTCGGCTGCCACGTCCCGGAGTTGCAGTCGCCCCTGCGGGCGGGTCGCGTCCAGGGCGGTCTGCCGTACACGGACCAGCCCGGCGGCATCCCCCGGCACCAGGAACAACAGGGTCCGCGAACGGGCGAACCCCCCGGCGTGCGCGGCCACCACGAGCAGCCCCGCACTGTGCCCGTCCAGCACCTGCCCGACCTCCCCGTACAACCTCCAGCCGACCCCGCCCCGCCGCGCCTGCACGCCTCCCGCCCGGCCGCCGCCCGCCCAGTCGCCCCGGTTGGCGCCGGTCATCGCGAGGGCGGTGGCGAGGTGCGCGCCGGGTACGGCGAGGGCGGCGGTGAGGCGGCCGGAGGTGATGCGGGGCAGCAGGCCGGCGCGCTGGCCGTCCGTGCCGAGGGCCAGGAGGAGGGGGGCGGCGAGGACGGCCGTGGCGAGGAGGGGGGAGGGGGCGAGCGCCCGGCCGGTCTCCTCGGCCGCGAGAGCGAGTTCGGTCGCCGAGCAGCTGACTCCGCCGTAGGCCTCGGGCAGTGCGAGGCCGGGCAGGCCGAGGCGGGCGGCGAGGTCGGTCCAGAGGCGGGGGTCGTGTCCGGCCGGGGTGTCGAGGGCCGCCCGCAGCTGCTCGGGGCCGCAGGTGCGGTGGAGCAGGTCACGGAGGGTGCGGCGGATCTCGTCCTGCTCGGGGGTGAAGCTGGCGTCCATGGGCGGGGCCTCCCTGATCTGACGGTGCGTCATATTAGGGCAGCAGGCCGGGAGTGCCCAGGTCTGCCGAGGAAGCAGCTATCTGATGTACCGTCAGATTCATGCGTACCCGGAGAGTCGCCGTGGTGGGCGTGTCCCTGTCCTCCTGCGGCCGTGTGGACCAGGCAACCCCGTACACCCTGCACGCCCAGGCCGCCCGCCGGGCCCTCACCGACGCGGGACTGGACCGCGCGCTGGTCGACGGCTTCGCCTCCGCGGGCACGGGCATGCTCGCGCCCGTGGAGGTGGCCGACTACCTGGGCCTGCGCCCGACCTGGGTCGACTCCACCTCGGTCGGCGGCTCGACCTGGGAGGTCATGGCGGCCCACGCGGCCGACGCGATCGCCGCCGGTCACGCGAACGCGGTGCTGCTGGCCTACGGCTCGACGGCCCGCGCGGACATCAGGGCGGGCCGGCGCACCGGCACCCTCTCCTTCGGCGCCCGCGGTCCGCTCCAGTTCGAGGTGCCCTACGGCCACACCCTGATCGCCAAGTACGCCATGGCCGCCCGCCGCCACATGATCGAACACGGCACGACCCTCGAGCAGTTGGCCGAGGTGGCCGTCCAGGCGCGGGCGAACGCCGCCCTCAACCCCGAGGCGATGTTCCGTGACCCGATCACGGTCGACGACGTCCTGTCCGGCCCGCTGATCGCCGACCCCTTCACCAAGCTCCACTGCTGCATCCGCTCCGACGGCGGCGCGGCGGTGCTGCTGGCCGCCGAGGAGTACGTACGGGACTGCCGCACGGCTCCGGTGTGGATCCTCGGCACCGGCGAGCACGTCTCCCACGCCGCCCTGTCCGAGTGGACCGACTTCACCGTGTCCCCGGCCGCCGTGAGCGGGCGGCTGGCCTTCGAGCGGGCCGGGGTGCGCCCGGAGGAGGTCGACTTCGCGGAGATCTACGACGCGTTCACGTACATGACCCTGGTGACGCTGGAGGACCTCGGCTTCTGTGGAAAGGGTGAGGGCGGGGCGTTCGTGGAGAAGGGGCGGCTCAGGGTCGAGGGCGGGGAACTGCCGGTGAACACCGACGGAGGCGGTCTGTCGGCCCGGCATCCCGGGATGCGCGGGCTGTTCCTGCTGGTGGAGGCGGTACGGCAATTGCGGGGGGAGGCAGGCGAGCGCCAGGTGCGCGCCAGGGACGGAGAGCTGCCCCGGCTGGGGGTGGCCTCGGGGACGGGGGGCTGGTTCTGCTCCTCGGGGACGGTGGTTCTGGGACGTGACTGAATCCGTCCCGTGTCGACTCACCGGCTGCGCATCCCGGAATACGGGACGGTCCGCGGCATGCTGACACGGACAGGCGGAATCCGCGGACCTGGAGCACTCGAAGGAGAGCAACATGGCACTGTCCCGTGAGGAACGCGAGCAGTTTCTGGCCGAGCCGCACATCGCCGCGCTCGCGGTGAACGGGGAGGCGGGAAGGGCACCGCTGACCGTGCCGATCTGGTACCAGTACGCGCCCGGCGGCGACGTGTGGATCATGACCGGCCTCGACTCCCGCAAGCACCAGCTGATCAAGGCGGCCGGCCGCTTCACCCTGATGGTCGACCGCGTCGAACCCACCATCCGCTACGTCTCCGTCGAGGGCCCGGTCGTCGACACCAGCCCCGCCACCGTCGAGCAGCTCCGGGAGCTCTCCGCCCGCTACCTCCCGGCCGAGAAGGTCGACGGCTATGTCGAGTTCGCGCTGAAGAACCACGGCGAGAACGTCGTCATCCACATGCGGCCCGAGCGGTGGGTCTCCTCGGACCTCGGAACGGTATGAACGGTAGAGGGGGCAGGGTCCGGTCCGGGGGTGCTCCGTGGGTGCGGGGATACTCGGCCCATGGAACCGGATCTTCATGAGCTGCTGAGGTCGCTGCGGGTGTGGGACCCGGAGGTCACCGAGCTGCCGCCGTTCGACCCCGCCACCGCACCCGCCGAACCCCTCCTCCTGTTCACCGGCTGGTTCGCGCAGGCGGTGGCGGCGGGCCAGCCCGAGCCGCACACCATGTCCCTGGCCACGGCGGACGAGGAGGGCCGGCCGGACGTACGCATCGTGATGCTGCACGGCGCCGACGCCCACGGCTGGTCCTTCGCCACGCATGTCACCAGCCGCAAGGGCAGCCACCTCACCGCCCGCCCGTACGCGGCCCTGGGCTTCTACTGGCCCGTCCAGGGACGTCAGATCCGCGTCCGGGGCCCGGTGACGACCGCCCCCGCCGAGGAGGGCCAGGCGGACCTGCACGCCCGCTCCACCGGAGCTCTGGCGGCCGCACTCACGGGCCACCAGAGCGAACCCCTCGCCTCCCTCCAGGACCTCACCCTCGCCTCCGAGGCGGCCTGGACCCGAGCTCAGGACGACCCCGGCACCCCGGCCCCGACCTGGACGCTCTACCGTCTCCAGCCGGACGAGGTGGAGTTCTTCCAGGGCGACACCCGGCGACGGCACGTACGGCTGGCCTACCGGCGTACGGAGGACGGCTGGAGCCGTCAGCTGCTGTGGCCGTGATCCTCGGTGGAACGCCGGCCTGAGCCCACGGTCACTGCGCCACCGCCGGGTCGGTCGCCAGACGGCCGTGCAGGTGCACATCCCGGAACGCGTCGCGCCGCCCGGCCTCCCACATCGCGCCCCGCAGGGTCCCCTCGTACGGGAAGCCACACCGTTCGGCGATACGGCAGGAGGCGTCGTGGCCCAGGGCATGGCCCAGCTCCAGGCGGTGCAGGCCCAGGTCCGTCAGGGCCCAGTGGGCGGCCAGGGTGAGGGCGCGGGTGGCGACGTGCCGGCCGCGGGCCTCGGGGAGGATCCAGTAGCCGACGCGGGCGACGCGGAAGACGTGGTCGATCTCGTTGACGCCGATATGGCCCAGGGTCGTGCCCGTGGCGGCGTCCGTGACACGGAACGACGCGCTCGTGCCGTTCGCCCAGTTCTCCGCCTTGGCCCGGAGGGAGGCGCGGGCGTCGTCGAGGTCCGTGACCGGTTTCAGAGGAGTGTTCCAGCGCTGGAAGTCCGGGTCGGACAGCCCGCGCAGCCAGGTCCCGGCATCGGCGTCGGAGCGGGGGTCCCAGCGGCACAGGCGCAGACCGTGGCCGTTCAGCTCGGGGAAGGGGCGGGCGACTGAGGACTGGGCACGTATGAGGGACATCGGCCCATTCAATCCCGTCGGCCCTGTCGACTCATCCGGAATTACGGCGAACTCCGGAACACCGGCACGCCCTCCCGGAAGGCGACCGTCAGCTCCATCCCGGCCCGCAGCTCGCCCTCCGCGCAGTCGACGACCTCCGTCATCATCCGCGGCCCCTCGGCGAGGTCGACGACCGCGGCGACGTACGGCGTGCGCTCCCCGAAGGGCGGCAGGTCGTTGCGGTGGACGACGGACCAGGTGTAGAGCGTGCCGCGGCCACTCGCGTCCTGCCAGGTCACGTCCTCGCTCCAGCAGTACGGGCAGAACTCCCGGGGGTAGTGGTGCGCCCGCCCGCACGCCCCGCACCGCCGCACCAGCAGCCGCCCCTGCGCCGCCGCCTCCCAGTACGTCTGGGTGAAGGCGTCGATCTCCGGGAGGTCGTACCTCATCGGAAGAGTCCCAACGCGCTGTCCAAGGACCAGGTCTGCCACGACATCCCGAACAGAGCCACCAGTGAGATCAGCGCCATCATCGAGTTCTGTCCCTGCTCCGCCCAGTCGTGGATCATGAGCGTGAAATAGAGGACGTTGAGCAGCAGTCCGCCGACGAGGGCGAGCGGAGTCAGGAATCCGGCGATCAGCCCGAGCCCCAGGGCGAGTTCCGCGTACACGACGACGTATGCCATCACGCGTGGCCGGGGCGCGACGACGACCTCGAACCCCGAACGCACCGCGTTCCAGCGGTGCTTGGCGGCCACATCCGCGGCCCAGGCGATCCCGGTGCCCCGCTCGAACCAGCCCTTCCTGTCCTTGTGCCGCCAGCTCTCCAGCCACCACAGCCCGAGCCCTATGCGGAGCACGGCCAGCCACTCGGCACCGGTGAGCCAGATCGCATCCATGGACCTGACGGTACGTCAGCTAATGCGCTCCGGGAAGCCCCAAGAAGTCGGCCATCACGAAGTGACCGTTCCTGGAGACTGAGCGGGAGCTCTGTCAGTACGCTCCGGGACATGCCCGACTCCACAGCCCCCGCCGATCGCCCCGTCTACGTCATAGGTGGCGGCCCCGGCGGACTCGCCGCCGCCCACGCACTGCGCGCCCAGGGCATACGCGCGGTCGTCCTGGAGAAGTCCGACCGGGTCGGCGCGTCCTGGCGGAACCACTACGACCGGCTGCACCTGCACACCACCCGGCGGCTGTCCGCCCTGCCGGGGCTGCCGATGCCGCGCCGGTTCGGGCGGTGGGTGTCCCGGGACGACGTGGTGCGGTATCTGGAGAAGTACGCCGAGCACCACGAACTCGAGATCGTGACCGGCGTCGAGGTCTCCCGCGTCGACCGCACACCCGACGGTACGGGCTGGCTGCTGCACGCCACCGGCGGCCGCGAACTGACCGGCGGCGCGGTGGTGGTGGCCACCGGCTACAACCACACGCCCCGCGTCCCCGACTGGCCGGGCCGCGACACCTACACCGGCGAGTTCCTGCACGCCTCCGCCTACCGCAACGCCGGGCCCTACACCGGCCGCGACGTCCTGGTCGTCGGCATCGGCAACACCGGCGCCGAGATCGCCGTCGACCTGGTCGAGGGCGGAGCGAAACGGGTACGGCTGTCCGTGCGCACGGCGCCGCACATCGTCCGCCGTTCCACCGCCGGCTGGGCCGCCCAGTACACCGGCGTCCTGGTGCGCCGGCTGCCGGTCGGCCTGGTCGACCGGCTCGCTCGCCCGCTGGCCAAGGTCAGCGTGCCGGACCTCTCCGCCCACGGCCTGCCCCGCCCCGGCACCGGCCTGTACAGCCGGGTCACCGAGGGAGCGATCCCCGTCCAGGACGTCGGCCTCATCGACGCGGTACGCCAGGGCAAGGTCGAGATCGTCGCCGCCGTGGAGGCCTTCGAGGACGGCGAGGCAGTCCTCGCCGACGGCAGCAGGATCGGCCCGGACGCCGTCATAGCGGCCACCGGCTACGTCCGCGCGCTGGAGTCCCTCGTCGGCCACCTCGACGTCCTCGACGACCGGGGCAGACCCGTCGTGCACGGCGCCCGCACCCCGAAGAACGCCCCCGACCTCTACTTCAGCGGCTACACCAACCCCATCAGCGGCATGCTCCGCGAGCTGGCGATCGACGCGGAGAAGATCGCCCGGACCATCGCCAAGAGAGGCGCCGGACGGGTGTCCCGCCTCCCCGGCTGACCACACCGCCCACGATTGCCGCCTGCACGCCTGTTCCTGACACTGCGTCAGTTCAGTAATCTGACACTGCGTCAGTTAGTTGTTGCTGGTGGCTGTCACACAGGAGCGGGCGGACCGATGCTTGGATCAACCCACGGCACTCTCACCACCGACTCCCGCCGGGCCCGCGCCATCGCCTGCGGTGAGCAGCGGCCCGGCCCTGCCGTGCACGGCCGTCCGGCCGACGTGGACGACCTCGATGTCAGCGGCCGTCCGCTGTACTCCGTCGTCCCCGATCTGGACCGCTTCTTCCGCCCCGAGTCCGTTGCCGTGATCGGCGCCTCGGACGCCGACGGGCGTCCGAACACCGGCATCACACGGCAGTTGGTCGCGTGGGCCGGGCGGGTCGGGGCGCGACTGCACCCCGTGCACCCCACCCGCGAGTCCGTCTTCGGCATACCGTGCGCTCCTTCCGTCGCCGACCTGCCCGAGCAGGTCGATCTCGCCGTACTGCTGGTCGCCGACCCCCTTCCCGTGGTCGAGGAACTCGCCGAGGCCAAGGTGCGGTTCGCGGTGGCCTTCGCCTCCGGGTTCGCGGAGACCGGCGAAGAGGGTGCGGCCGCGCAGGACCGGCTCGCCGCGGCCGTCCGGCGGTCCGGGATGCGGCTGCTGGGGCCGAACACCAACCTCAACGCGTTCGAGGAGTTCCGGGACGACCTGGACGGGCCGGCGATCGCCCTGATCACCCAGTCCGGGCACCAGGGCCGTCCCGTCTTCGCCCTGCAGGAGCTCGGCGTCCGCCTGTCCCACTGGGCGCCGACCGGCAACGAGGCCGACCTGGAGGCCGCCGACTTCCTCTCCTACTTCGCCGAACAACCGGAGGTCGGCGCCATCGCCGCCTACGTGGAGGGCCTGAAGGACGGCCGGTCCTTCCTGCTCGCCGCCGACCGGGCCGCCCGGCGCGGGGTGCCGGTCGTCGCGGTCAAGGTGGGCCGCACCGAGACCGGTTCCCGTACGGCCGCCTCGCACACCGGCAAGCTGACCGGCGCGGACGCGGTGGTGGACGCGGCGATGCGGCAGTACGGGGTGATCCGGGTCGACGGGCTCGACGAGCTGCAGGACACCGCTGCTCTGCTGGCCCGCGCCCGCCCGCCGCGCGCCGACGGTGTCGTCGTCTATTCGATCTCGGGTGGCACGGGCGCGCACGTCGCCGACCTGGCGGTGTCGGCGGGGCTGCGGCTGCCGGTGCTCTCCGAGGCCAGGCAGTCCGAGCTGCACCAGTGGATACCGGAGTACCTCAGCGTGGCCAACCCGGTCGACAACGGTGGTCATCCGGTGGGCGACTGGCGCGGGCGGAAGATCATCGACGCGATCCTGGACGACCCTGAGGTCGGGGTGCTGATCTGTCCGATCACCGGGCCCTTCCCGCCCTTGAGCGACCGGCTCGTGCGGGACCTGGTGGACGCGGCCGAGCGGACGGACAAGCTGGTGTGCGTGGTGTGGGGGTCGCCGGTCGGCACGGAACCGGCGTACCGCGAGGTGCTGCTGAGCTCCTCGCGGGTGGCCACCTTCCGCACGGTCGGCAACTGTCTCACCGCCGTCCGCGCCCACCTCGCCCACCACCGCTTCGTCCGTGACTACCGCTCCCCCTTCGACGAGGCGCCGCGCACCCTCTCGCCCTCCTTCCGCAAGGCGCGCGAACTGATGCGGCCCGGGCAGCGCTTGAGCGAGCATGCGGCCAAGCAGCTGCTGCGGGCGTACGGGATCCGGGTGCCGCGCGAGCAGCTGGTGACCAGCGCGGCGGCGGCCGTCCGGGCGGCGGGGCTGGTGGGTTACCCGGTGGTGATGAAGGCGTCCGGCGCGCAGCTCGCCCACAAGACGGAGCTCGGCCTGGTGAAGATCGGGCTGACCTCCGCCGCCCAGGTCCGCGACGCCTACCGCGAGCTGACCGACATCGCCCGCTACGAGGGCGTCTCGCTGGACGGCGTCCTGGTGTGCCAGATGGTCGAGCAGGGCGTCGAGATGGTCGTCGGCGTCACCCACGACGACCTCTTCGGGCCGACCGTGACCGCCGGACTCGGCGGTGTGCTCGTGGAGGTGCTGCGGGACACGGCGGTGCGGGTGCCGCCGTTCGGCGAGGACCAGGCGCGGGACATGCTCGGCGACCTGCGCGGGCGGGCCCTGCTGGACGGGGTGCGGGGGCGGCCGCCGGCCGATGTCGACGCGCTCGTCGAGGTGATCCTGCGGGTGCAGCGCATGGCGCTGGAACTCGGAGACGGCCTGGCCGAGTTGGACATCAACCCACTGATGGTGCTGCCCCAGGGGCAGGGGGCGGTGGCGCTGGACGCGCTGGTGGTGTGCCGCTGAAATGGGTGCCGCTGAGATGAACATGCCTGATTTCCCCCGTACAGACGTGAATCCTGCGGAGAATCCGGTGACACCGGAAATTTCCGCTGAGTCATTGGTACTGCACGCCACTGACAATCAGGTCTGCCGCATCACCCTCAACCGCCCCGAAGCCCTCAACGCCATCACCCCTGACCAGCGCGAACACGTCATCCGACTGTTTTCCGAAGCCTCCGCGGACCCGGACGTACGGGCCGTGGTGATCACCGGCACGGGACGCGGATTCTGCGCGGGCGCGGACCTGCGCAGGGCAGCCGCGGCCGGTGAACCGGTCGTCGGTGACGTGGCCCGTACGATCCGGCTCGGCGCCCAGCGCCTGATCGCCGCCGTCCTCGACTGCGAGAAGCCGGTCATCGCCGCCGTGAACGGCACGGCGGCGGGCATCGGCGCACATCTCGCGTTCGCCTGCGACCTCGTCCTGGCGGCCGAATCGGCCCGGTTCATCGAGGTGTTCGTACGCCGGGGACTCGTACCGGACGGCGGCGGCGCCCATCTCCTCCCCCGCCTGATCGGCCCGCAGCGGGCGAAGGAACTGCTGTTCTTCGGCGACGCGCTCACCGCGGCCGACGCCGAGCGCCTCGGGCTCGTCAACCGTGTCGTCCCGGACGGGGAGTTGGACAAGACGGCCCGCGAGTGGGCGGCCCGCCTCGCCACCGGCCCGACCCGCACCCTCGCCCTCACCAAGCAACTCGTCAACGCCTCCCTCGACACCGACCGCGCCACGGCCTTCGCCGCCGAGGCCGCCGCCCAGGAGATCAACATGACGACGGAGGACGCCCGGGAGGGCCTGGCGAGTTTCGTGGAGCGCCGGAGCCCTCGGTACCGAGGGCGGTGAAGGCGGCCGTCAGTCCCGCCGTCGAGTCCGACGACCACGCCGCCCCGCTCCTCGGGGCAAATGCCCGGCCGCTTTTTCCCCACCCCATGAGGCGGAGCGTACGCCGGGGCTTGGCGAGGTCCGCCACGAGGCTTCTCATCTGACGAATCGTCAGCTTCAATAGTGAACGTGATGGGACAAGCAGGGACCGCCGAAGCCGCTGTCCGCTACCTCAGGTCGGCCGGGACCCACGGTCCCGTGGAGGCGTTGCCGCGCCCGGAGTTGCGCTGTGTCCGCGAGGACGAGCGGGCGCCCGTGAACCAGCAGGAGTTCCGCCGCGTCCTCGGAAACTTCGCCACCGGCGTCACGGTCGTCACCGCACCCGCCGCCGACGGCCCCGCCGGTTTCGCCTGCCAGTCCTTCTCCTCCCTCTCCCTCGACCCACCCCTCGTCGCCTTCATGGTCGGCCGTACGTCGACGACCTGGCCGCGCATCGCCCGCACCGGCGTCTTCTGCGTCAACGTTCTGAGCGCGGGCCAGGGCGAGCTGTGCCGGGGCTTCGCGGTGAGCGGCGGAGACAAGTTCGCGGGGGTCGCGTACGACACCGCGCCCGTCTCCGGCTCACCCCGCCTCGCGGGCACCCTCGCGTGGGTCGACTGCACGATCCACGCGGTGCACACGGGCGGGGATCACCTCATCGTGGTGGGGCGGGTGGCGGCGCTGGGCATGGGCGACAACGAGGACGGGGCGCCTCTGCTGTTCCACAAGGGGCGATTCCGCTGAGGCCGCTCCGCCAGAACTTCCCCTGGGCAGACCAGCGAGGCTAGGGGATGGCCAGATCAGCCCAGATGGTCTTCCCGGACGAGGTGTACCGCGTGCCCCAGCGCTGGGACACCTGGGCGACAAGGAACAGGCCGCGGCCTCCCTCATCGTCCCGACGCGCTCGCCGCAGGTGAGGTGCGGTGTGCGCGTTGTCGGAGACCTCGCACAGCAGGGAGCGGTCCCTGATCAGCCTCAGCATGACCGGTCCGGTGGCGTACCGGATGCTGTTGGTGACCAGCTCGCTCACCACGAGTGCGGCGCTGAATGACAGTTCGGGCAGACCCCAGGTCTCCAACTGGCGCTCGGTGACTGCGCGGGCGTGAGCCACCATGGCCGGGTCGGACGGCAGCTCCAGGTCCGCCACATGGTCGGCGTCGAGCCGCCGGGTGCGGACGAGCAGCAACGTGGCATCGTCCGCCTGTGGTCCGGGCGGCAGGGTCGACAGCGCCCGGTCACACAGTTCCTCCAGTGGGCTTCGTTGCCAGGTGAGCACATGGGCAAGGCGGTCGATTCCGGTGTCGATGTCGGTGCGCCGGTCCTCCACGACGCCGTCGGTGAAGAACGCCACTATGCTGCCGTCGGACAAGCTCAGCTCCACGTTCTCGTAGGGCAGGCTGCCCAGCCCCAGGGGCGGTCCCGGCGCCAGCGCAGACAAGGCCACCGAGCCGCTCGCATCGGCCACGAGCGGCGGGGGATGGCCCGCGCTCGCCCAGACGCAGCGGCCGCTGACCGGGTTGTAGATCGCGTACAGGCAGGTCACCCCGAGCCCCTCGTCGCTCAGCCCGTCATCCGCGTGGGGTTCCGAGTCCTGCGCGACCAGGCCGTCCAGCCGGGTGAGCAGCTCGGCCGGGTCCAAGTCCAGCAGGGCCAGGGTCCGTACGGTGGCGCGCAGTCGGCCCATGGTCGCGGCCGCGTGCACGCCGTGGCCCACCACGTCGCCGACCGTCAGGCCCACTCTGGCACCGGACAGCGGGATCAGGTCGAACCAGTCGCCGCCCACGCCCACGCGGCTGTCGGCAGGCAGGTAGCGGTACGCCACGTCGACCGCGCTCTGCTCAGGCAGGTGCTGTGGCAGCAGGCTTCGCTGCAGTACCAGGGCTGCCGCATGCTGGCTGGTGTAACGGCGGGCGTTGTCGATGCCGACGGCGGCTCGCTCGGCCAGTTCCACGGCGAGCGTCTGCTCCTCGGGCCCAAAGGGGTCGGGGTTGCTGCTGCGCCGGAAGGTGGCAAGGCCCAGGACTGCATCGCGGGTGAGCAGCGGGACGAAGAGGCAGGAGTGCGAGGCGGCCGATCCCGTCTCACCTGGTGCCTCGGGCGGGGAGGCGTCGACGATGAGGCGGCTGGTGGCCAGACTCAGAGCCTGCGGTGACGATGGCGGGTAGGAGACGGGAGTGGTCCGAAAGTCTTCCGGGGTCCGGCCGTGCATCCGCAGCAGATTGTTCCCCGGCGCCGAGCCCGTCGGCGGCTGCCGTCCCTCGATGACCGCCGGCGGCAGGTCCACCAGCACCTCGTCGGCCAGCTGCGGTACCGCCACGTCGGCAAGCTCCGCAGCTGTGCGACGCACGTCCAGCGAGGCGCCGATGCGCTTTCCTGCCCGCACCAGCAGCGACAGTCGTTCCTGGGCGCGGTAGCGGTCGGTGATGTCCAGGGACTCCTCGAACAGCCCCAGCAGTTCGCCTCGGGCGTCCACCAGCGGGTGGTACGAGCAGGACCAGACGTGCTCGCGCACCGGGTCGGCGGGGGCGCGCCCGCGATAGTGCATGCCCATGATCGGTTCCCCCGTCGCCATCACGTGCTCCATCACCTGGTCTTCGTCCGGGTGGTGGTGGCGGGAGATGAATTCGCCTTCGGGAAAGAGAGCCGCGGCCGGTCGGCCGATGTACTGGGCAATCCCCGCGAGCTCCAGATCGGTGGAGACGTTCCCCCAGACGACCCGCTTGTCGGTGTCGAAGATCGTCAGGCCCACGGGAGACTCGGTCGCCAGTCCCTGCAGCATCGCCAGCTGCGCCTCCCAGCCGCGCAGCGCCTCCAGGTCGGCCGCGACCACGACGGTCGCAGCGATGCCCTGGTTCACGAGCGGGCTGAATGTCACGGCCGCGCGCAGTACGCGTCCGTCCCGACAGCAGAGGTCCAGGACGGTGCTGCGGGGCTTGTGCGCCTTGCAGAGGGCGGACAGTCGCTGCCCGGAGGTCGCCGCCAGCAGCCGGGCGGCCGACTGACCGAGCACGTCCTCGGACGGGTGTCCGAGGAGGCGCTGGGCCGAGGATCCCCACCCGGAAATGCGGCCGTCGGCGTCCAGTACTGCGGCGGCGGCCTTGGAGAGGTCCAGAGGGCTGTGGAAATCGACGTTGGCCGCATTCGGAAAACGATCCATGGCACCGCTTCCCTTCGTGCACCCTCAGCATCCCGTGCCGCACGACGGACGACAACCGCACGCCCTCAGGCCACCGCGACGGCCCCCGCCGCCGGCCGTCGCCGGATCACCAGCGCCATCAGCGCCGCCGCCGCGCACAGTGCGCCGGACGCGTACCAGACCACGTCGTACGAGCCGAAGACGTCCCGCGCGACGCCGCCCAGGAAGGCGACGACCGCCGCGCCGACCTGGTGGGAGGCGAGTACCCAGCCGAAGACGATGGCGCTGTCCTCGCCGTACTGCTCCCGGCACAGGGCCATGGTGGGCGGCACGGTGGCGACCCAGTCGAGGCCGTAGAAGACGATGAAGAAGAGCATCGGCGGGTGCACGCTGGGCGCGAGCAGCATCGGCAGGAACAGGAGCGAGATGCCGCGCAGGGCGTAGTACACGGCCAGCAGGCGGCGCGCGTCGAAGCGGTCGGTGAACCAGCCCGAGGCCACCGTGCCGACCACGTCGAACACCCCGATGACCGCGAGCAGCGAGGCCGCCGCCGTGATGGGCATGCCGTGGTCGTGGGCCGCCGGGACGAAGTGGGTCTGGATCAGGCCGTTCGTGGAGGCACCGCAGATCGCGAAGGTGCCGGCGAGCAGCCAGAACGGGCCGGTGCGCACCGCGGACAGCAGAACGGTCACGGCGCGGCGGGCGGCGCCCGGCACGGGAGCCGGCTTGGGCACGAACTCCTTCGCGCCGTACGGCTTCAGGCCCACGTCCGCCGGGTGGTCGCGCAGCAGCAGCCAGACGAACGGGACGACGGCGAGGGCGGCAAGGGCCACCGTGACGGCCGCGGGGCGCCAGTTGTGCGTCTCGACGATCCAGGACAGCACGGGCAGGAAGATCAGCTGGCCGGAGGCCGAGGCGGCCGTGAGGATGCCGGTGACCAGGCCGCGCCGTTCGGTGAACCAGCGGTTGGTGACCGTCGCCGCGAACGCCAGCGCCATCGAGCCGGACCCCAGCCCGACCAGCAGGCCCCAGCACAGCAGCAGCTGCCAGGCCGCCGTCATCCACACCGTGAGCCCCGAGCCGAGCGCGATCACGGTCAGCGCCACGGCGACGACCCGGCGGATGCCGAAGCGGTCCATCAGCGCGGCCGCGAAGGGGGCGGTGAGCCCGTACAGCGCAAGATTGATCGAGACCGCGGCGCCGATCGTGCCGCGCGACCAGCCGTACTCCTGGTGCAGCGGGTCGATGAGCAGGCCGGGCAGGGAACGGAAGGCGGCCGCGCCGATGATGGTCACGAAAGTGACGGCGGCGACGAACCAGGCACGGTGCAGTGACATTTTGCGGCTCCGCCGCAGGCGCCGCTTCTTGCTGGTACCGGATTCCTCTACGGCTGTGGTGGCGTCGGTTGTCTGGGTCACGCCATAGAGCATCCGGTCTGCGATCACTCCGATCGAGTGGCCCGAAGGACAGCATTCACTAGGATCGGGCCATGACCATCGAGCGGCACACCGAGCAGCACACCGGGGAAGACTTCCGTCCGCACCGCGTCGTCGTCCTCGCCATGGACGGCGCGCTGCCCTTCGAGCTGGGCATCCCGCACCGCATCTTCGGACGCCCCAAGGACGCCGCGGGGCGCCATCTGTACGAGGTCGTCACCTGCTCGATCCGGCCGCCGGGCCCGGTCCGGACGGACGCCGACTTCGACATCATGGTCGCGAACGGCCCGGAGACCCTGGCCACCGCCGACACCGTGATCGTCCCGGCGTCGTACGAACTCGGCCCGGTCTTCGAGCAGGGCGTGCTCACCCCCGAGCTGGCCGCCGCGCTCGCACACATCCGCCCCGGCACCCGGCTCGCCTCCATCTGCACCGGCGTCTACGTCCTCGCCGCCGCCGGCCGCCTCGACGGCCGGCCCGCCACCACCCACTGGGCCGACGCCGAGCGTCTCCAACGCCTGTTCCCGCAGATCAAGGTGGACGCCGACGTCCTGTACGTCGACGACGGCGACGTCCTGACCTCCGCGGGTGTCGCGGCCGGCGTCGACCTGTGCCTGCACATCGTGCGCCGTGACCACGGCACCGCCGTCGCCAACGACGTGGCACGCCGCACGGTCGTACCGCCGCACCGCGAGGGCGGCCAGGCGCAGTTCATCCAGCGCCCGATGCCGGAGCCACAGCTGGCCACCACGACCACGGCCCGCGTCTGGGCCCTCGGCCGCCTCCACGAGCCGATCCAGTTGCGCGACATGGCGGACCAGGAGTCCATGTCGGTCCGCACCTTCACCCGCCGCTTCCGCGAGGAGGTCGGCATCAGCCCGGGCCAGTGGCTCACCCAGCAGCGAGTGGAACGCGCCCGGCACCTGCTGGAGACCACCGGCCTCTCCGTCGACCAGGTCGCCCGGGACGCCGGCTTCGGCACGGCCCAGTCGATGCGGCAGCACCTACAGGCGGCGCTCGGTGTCACACCCTCCAGCTACCGGCGCACCTTCCGCGCCGGCAGCGACGGTGTCAACGGGCAGGTCTCCAGCGGCACTTGAGCGGTCCCGCCGACCCTCTCCCCACCAGCCGAGCGCCGTCAGCAGCAGGGTCAGCAGCACGCCGGCCAGGATGGCCGTGGACGGCGCCACCAGCTGGAGCAGGCCGCCGGCGAGGGAACCGGCCGCCGCGTACCCCGCGCCCGCGGCCGCGTACATCACGGAGTAGCCCGCGGCCACGGCACCCGGTGGCACGGCCTCGCGCAGGGACAGGTTGCGGGTGATCAGCGCGCCCGACTGAAGCGTGCCCGCCAGAACGAGGGCGACCGCGATCCCGGCCGCCCCCGGTATCAGTGCGGCGAGGGTCACGAAGACCGACATGCCGCACATCAGCACCACACTGCGCGCCCGGAGCCGCCCCGGCCACGGCCGGAGGCCGTACAGGAACGCGCCGACCGCCGCTCCCACCGCCAGCCCCGCCAGCATCGGCCCGGACCAGCCGACACCGATGCCGCGCTGCTCCAGCAAGGCGGGCAGGGTGAGTTCGGCCAGGCCGAGCAGGGTGAGACTGGCCGCGCCCGTGACGTACACCGGCCAGGCGCGTATCAAGACCCTGAACCGCCCTGCCTCCCCATCCTGCTCCCCCTTGCCCCAACCGGCCGGCAGCAGCCAGTGGCCCGCGATCGACGACGCCATCAGGGCGGCCCCGAGGAGCAGCGGCACCCGGGGCGCCACCCCGAGGGCGAGGCCGGCGACCGCAACCGGGGAGACGGCCCACACGCCCGACATCAGCATCGACTCGGCGGACAGCGCCTGCGCCACGGCACGCTCCGGAACCAGCGAGGTCAGCAGCGCCCGCTGCCCGCCGGCCGCAGCGGCGGGAGCCGCACCGGCCAGGAACGCGAACGCCCCCAGCACGACGGGGTGTGCCCCGGCCAGCACCCCGAGCCCCGCGAACCCCGCCGCCCCGCCCGCGAGCCCGAAGGCCAGGTGCCGACGGCCGTGCGCCGGGTCCAGCCGCATTCCGAGCACCGGCGCCCCGATGATCTCGCCGATCACATAGGCCGCCGCGAGCGCCGCCCCCAGCGAATAGCCACCGGGCCGCTCCCGCACCAGGAACACCAGGGCCAACGGCGCCATGGCGACCGGCATACGGGAGGCGACGGCGGTGCAGGCCCAGATCAGGACCTGCTTGGAGGCCACGTCTCGATAGGTCATGCGTCGACGCTAAGGGCTGGGACCGACAGCGCCCCAGGAGTTTTCCGGCGCCTGTGGAAAACCTCTGGCATGTTCAGAAGGTCAGCACCCCCCGAGCCACCTTCCCCGCCTCCGCATCCGCCGCCGCCCGCTCGAACTCCTCGACGGGATAGGTCTGCGTCACCAGCTCATCGAGCAGCAGCCGCCCGTCCCGGTACAACTCGGCGTACAGCGCGATGTCCCGCTGCGGACGCGAGGACCCGTAACGGCACCCCAGGATCGACTTGTCCAGGAACATGGACGCCACGACGAAGGACGCCTCCGCCCCGGCCGGCGGCATACCGAGCAGGACCGCCTGCCCGTGCCGGTCCAGCAGATCGACCGCCTGCCGGACGAGCTCCACCCGCCCGACGCACTCGAAGACGTGATCCGCCCCCGTGGGCAGCAGCTCCCGCACCCCCTCCGTCGAGGTCAGGAACTCGGTCGCCCCGAACTGCCGCGCCACCGCCTCCTTGGCCGGATTGGCATCGACGGCGACGATCCGCAGCGCACCCGCGATCCGCGCCCCTTGAAGCACATTGAGCCCGATCCCACCGGTCCCGATCACGACCACGCTGTCCCCGCGGTCCACCTTCGCCCGGTTGAGCACGGCCCCGACCCCGGTCAGCACCCCGCACCCGATGAGCGCGGCCGAAGGCATGGAAATGTCCTTCGGAATGCGAACCACCTGCACGGCCTTGACCACGGTCCGCTCGGCGAACGCCGAGTTGCACGCGAACTGGAAGACAGCACGCCCACCTTGCGTGAACGGCTGCCCGGGCCGCCCGATCGCCCGCCGGCACATGGTCGGCCGCCCCCGGTCACAGTCCGCGCACGTACCGCAGTTGGCAAGCGTGGACAGAGCCACATGATCCCCGACCGAGACATGTGTGACCCCGTCCCCCACCGCCTCCACCACACCCGCCCCCTCATGCCCCAACACCACAGGCACAGGAAAGGGAATGGTCCCGTCCACCACGGACAGATCGCTGTGGCACAGCCCGGCCGCCGAGATCGCGACCCGCACCTCACCGGGTCCGGGATCCCGTACCTCCAGATCGTCCACGACCTCGACCCGCTGCCCGTCGAACACCACGCCCCGCATCACACCGCCCCCTCAGCCCTTCGGTTCCCTCGGCAGGCCGAGCGCGCGCTCGGCGATGATCGTGCGCTGGATCTGGTCCGAGCCGCCGTAGATGGTGTCGGCCCGGGAGAACAGGAACAGGTGCTGCATCGCGTCGAGTTCGTACGGCGCCGAGTCCGACCAGTCCGCCGGCCCCACCCCGGCCGCCGCACCCCGCACCTGCATCGCCAGCTCCCCGAGCCGCTGGTGCCAGCCGCTCCACAGCAGCTTGGCCACGCTCGACGCGCCCGGGTCCGCCGAACCGCCCAGTGTCCGCAGGGCGTTCCACCGCATTGTCCGCAGCTCCGCCCACTGCCGGACGAGCCGCTCCCGTACGACCGGATCGGCCACCGAACCCGAGGCGAGAGCCGCCCGCACCACCCGCCCCAGCTCCTCGGCGAACCCGATCTGCTGGGCCAGCGTCGAGACCCCGCGTTCGAACCCGAGCAGGCTCATGGCGACCCGCCAGCCGCCGCCCTCGCCGCCGACGACATGCTCCACGCGCGCGTGCGCCCCGTCGAAGAACACCTCGTTGAAGTCGCTCGTGCCGGTCATCTGGCGGATGGGGCGGACCTCGATCCGGCCCGGCTGGTCCATGGGCACCAGCAGGAAACTGAGCCCGTGGTGGCGTCGCGAGCCGGGTTCGGTGCGGGCCAGCACGAAGCACCAGTCCGCCTCGTGGGCGAGCGAGGTCCAGATCTTCTGGCCGGTGATCCGGTACGACGTGCCGCCCGGCTCGCGTACGGCCGTCGTGCGCACTCCGGCCAGGTCCGAGCCGGCGTCCGGCTCGCTGTAGCCCTGGCACCACAGTTCGTCCCCGGCGGCGATCGGGGGGAGGAAGCGGGCCTTCTGCTCCGCTGTGCCGTGGGCGATGAGGGTGGGGGCGAGGAGGTTCTCGCCGATGTGGCCGGAGCGCGGCGGTGCGGGCGAGCGGGCGTACTCCTCGGCCCAGGCGACCTGCTGGGTGAGGGTGGCGGTGCGGTTGCCGTAACCGGGTTCGGGCCAGCCGAGGCCTATCCAGCCGGATTTGCCGAGGGTACGTTCCCAGGTACGGCGGTCCGGGGTGCCGTCGGCATGGGCAGCGAGCCATTCTCGCGCCTCGGCTCGAAATGCCTCGTCCTCTGCCGTGAATCCAAAGTCCACGGGGTCTCCTCTCAGCATGGGGTGCGTCCAGCGACCCCAGGGGCGCGGGGCTGTGACATATGCGGCTCTGCCGTGTGGGTCCGACCAGCCACGACGAACCCGCAGCCGCCGTACGACGCATCCCCCGAGCTACTGGGCGTTCGGCCGGCCCCCCTCTCGCGCCGCCCTCTCCATCCCCGCCAACTGCGACAGCATCGGCATCGGATCCACCCCCACCGTCCCCGGCAGGAAGTCCGCGATCCGTTCCGGCGTCCAGGAGCCTTCGGCGTACGCGGCGCGCAGCTCCCTCGGCTGGGCCCAGACGGCGATCTTCGGGCCGGCGATCGTGTACACCTGCCCGGTGATGCCGGCCTCCCGCGCCCGCTCCGACAGCAGGTAGGCCACGAGCGCGGCGACGTCCTCCGGCTCGCCGATCTCCGCCAGCTCCATCGGCACGTTCGCCGACATCCGCGTACGAGCCACGGGCGCCACGGCATTCGCGGTCACCCCGTACTTGTGCAGGCCGAGCGCCGCGCTCCGCACCAGCGAGATGATTCCGCCCTTGGCCGCGCTGTAGTTGGCCTGCGAGACGGACCCCTGGTGGTTGCCGCTGGTGAAGCCGATCAGGGTCCCCGACCGCTGCTTGCGCATCACCGCCGAGGCCGCCCGGAACACCGTGAACGTCCCTTTGAGGTGGGTGGCGACGACCGGGTCCCACTCCTCCTCGGTCATGTTGAACAGCATCCGCTCGCGCAGGATCCCGGCGACGCAGACGACGCCGTCGAGCCGTCCGTACGACGACAGCGCCGCGTCGACCACCCGCTGACCGCCGGCCATCGTGGAGATGTCGTCGGCCACCGCGACCGCGTCGCCGCCCGCCGCCGCTATCTCCTTGACCACGGCCTCGGCGACCTCGCTGGTCGGGGAGGCACCGTCGACGGCCACCCCGTAGTCGTTGACGACGACGCCCGCTCCCTCGGCGGCCGCCGCGAGCGCGACCGCCCGCCCGATGCCCCGTCCGGCCCCGGTCACGGCGACGACCTTGCCGGCCAAGAAGTTCCCCACGCCCGGCCCCTTCCCGCAGTTTCTGACGACCCGTTAGATTTTTGTCCCGCCAGACGCCTGGAGACAAGCCCCGGGGAGGGCTCATGTCACTGCCGGTCGAGTTCCACGACATCGCGGGGCGCGTGAACAACTGGGGCCGCTGGGGGGCGGACGACGAGCGGGGGACGCTCAACCTGATCACCGACGAGGTGGTCCGTGCGGCCGCCGCCGAGGTCCGCACGGGACGCCGCGTCCCCCTCGCCCTGCCCCTCCAACAGGACGGCGTACAGACCGGGATGATCCCCGGGCGGGTCAATCCCCTGCACGTCATGGTGCAGATCAACCAGGAGCTGTTCGGGCCGGGCACGGTCGCGTGCAGCGACGACGCCGTGACCATGGGCCTGCAGGCGGCGACCCACTGGGACGCGCTGACCCACGTCTCGCACTCGGGCAGGCTCTACAACGGCCGCCCGGCCGACACCATCACCCCCCACGGCGGCGCCGAGTTCAGCGGTATCGACAAGGCGCGGCACATCGTCTCGCGCGGGGTACTCCTGGACGTCGCCCGCGCGCGAGGGACGGACCGGCTCCCGGGCGGGCATGCGGTCACTCCGGAGGATCTGGACGCGGCCGAGGAACTCGCCGGTACGCGCGTGCGTGCCGGCGACATCGTCCTCGTACGGACCGGGCAGGTGCAGGTCTGCCTCGCCGGTGACAGGCACGGATACGGGTATCCGTCGCCGGGTCTGTCGATCCGGACTCCGGAGTGGTTCCACGCGCGCGATGTGGCGGCCGTGGCGAACGACACGCTCACGTTTGAGATATTTCCGCCCGAGATCGAGAATCTCTGGCTTCCCGTGCATGCGCTGCACCTGGTGGAGATGGGGATGCCACAGGGTCAGAACTGGAATCTCGAAGAGTTGTCCACAGCCTGTGGACAAACGGGCCGCTACACGTTCCTGCTGTCGGCGATGCCCGAACCGTTCGTCGGCGCGACCGGGACGCCGGTGGCGCCGGTCGCGATCCTGTAGATGATCCGGGGATGAGTCCGGCTGGCGACGCGCCAGCGCCCGCCCCGAGCACCGCACCACGCGCCGCCATCCGACTCCGGCGTACCCGCCCCGATCCCTCCTGGCCCTGAGAGAACCGACGCCGAATCGCGACCCGCACTCGTCGAGGACTCCCGTCACCGAAACCCTCGTCGTCCCCTCGCGGCGAATCGCTGACCAACAGCGTGATCAACCCGTCACGTGACGTCAACACCCGTTCGGAGATTTACGACTTACGCCCTTTTTGACGCAGGCGCGCATGGAAGCACATCCCGGCGCGCCGCCCCTCACCCGACCCGAAAAGCCCGGCGCCGCTGCAACCGTGCCCCCGACCTGCCCCGCCCCCGACCCGACCTGCCCCGACCTTTGCGGAAACCGGCACAACCGGACCCGGTCGCCTCACACCGCCTCGTAGGCCAGCCCCTCGTACCCCTCGAAGTCCTCGTACCCGGAAGCCCGGCCACCCCCGCATGCCACCGCGGCCGTCCGGGACTCGGCGCAGCGGTCCAGTTCGCACCAGATGTGCTTGCCGGCGCCCTCGGGGCTCCAGCCCCAGCGGTCGGCGAGGCCGTCGACGAGCGCCAGGCCGCGGCCGCCGGTCTCTTCGCCGTCCACCCACCGGGGCAGCGGGGCCCGTGTGCTGCCGTCGGCCACCTCCAGGCGGACGGTGGCCGGTTCGGCGGTCGGCTGGGGCAGGGACAGCCTCAGAACGGCCGGACAGCCGGTGTGCACCACGGCGTTGGTGACCAGTTCGGAGACGAGCAGGACCAGGGTCTCGGCAAGCGGTTCGTCGGCCTCTATACCGGACCCGGCGAGCCGTGAGCGCGTCCATCTGCGGGCGCGCCCCACTTCCGCGGGGTCGGGCCGGATCTCCAGCTGCACTTGAAGCACCTGCACCGCTCACACCATCCGAACCGGTGGACACAAAGGCTCGCGCCTCACGAGGGCCACGATCGTAGCCATTTTCTGCATGACCAGAACAACAGCGAGGGCAGGGTTCACGGAACGTGATTCCCTTACGAACCAGCATGGTTGACGTACAGTCACCCCAACAAGCGCTTCGGGCATATTCCAGCGCGAAGGAGTACCCGTGCGGCATACTGTGCGACGCTCGTCGCGGGGGGTCGAACAGGCGGTGGAACAGGGCCTTCCCGCCGGGCGAGCAGCGGCGCGCACTGCTGGATCCGGAGCCGCCCCAGGGGCAACACCGGCACGGCTCGCGCTCGGAACCACTCGCATCCCACACAAGGTACCGGAGTGGACCTTCGACTCCGGGACGTGACGAGTCACACCTGGGACACAAGGCGATATCAACGCTCAGTGATACCGGTATGCCACAATCCGCGACACGCGCGGCGGCCTGTTCACCGAGTCCGCAGCCCAGCGCCGTGTCGGTCCATCCCGGTTGACAGGTCCTGCGCCAAGAGCTCCTCACTCTCCGTGCCGCCGCCCGCACGATGGGTTCGCACCCAGGCGCGCTTCAGATGCAGATGCACCTCCGCCTCCCAGGTGAAGCCCATGCCGCCGTGCACCTGGAGGCAGTCGCGGGCACCGCGCACGGCCGCCTCGTCGGCGAGCAGCCGGGCCGCGGCGATGTCCACGGGGTCGGCGGTGACGGCCGCCGCGTACACGGCGGCGCGGGCCACCTCCACGCGGACCAGCATCTGCGCACACAGGTGCTGTACGGCCTGGAAGGCGCCGATCGGACGCCCGAACTGCTCGCGGGTACGGGCGTGTTGCACCGCGAGCTCACAGGTGCGGGCGGCGCTGCCGAGCTGCTCGGCGGCGGTCAGGAGCACGGCCATCGGATCCGCCGCGCCCAAGGGGGTCGGCTCCGCGCGCAAGGGCGTGCGCGAACCCTTCGCCCCAGGCGGTCTCGTCGCGCCGCGCCCGCCTGCCACCACCGCGGCCCCGGCCGCCTCCGGCACACGATGCAGCGGCGTGAGCGGGTCCACCGACCGTAGTGGTACGGCCCCGTGCGCGTCCCCGCGCACGACGTCGGCCTGCGCCAGCCACTCCACCAGCCCGCCGCCGTCGACCGCCGCCACGACGACCGAGCCGTCGGCCGCCCCCGGCACCGCGCCCGCCGCGAGATGCGTGGCCAGCAACGGGCCCGGCAGCAGGGCCCGTCCGGCCTCCTCGAAGGCCAGCACTGCCTCGGCCGGCCCGAGTCCGACCCCGCCGTCCGCCTCGGGCAGTCGTAGCGCGAAGAACCCCGCCGCACCCAGCTCGCGCCACAGCCCCCGGTCCAGGACAGGCGCTTCCACGGCCGCCCGGAGCGCCTCGCCGTCGAAGCGCCGCGCGAGCAGCTGCCGTACGGCGTCCCGCAACGCCCGCTGTTCCTCGGTCGGTTGGAAGCGCACGTCAGCGTCCCTTCGGCAGCCCGAGGATCCGTTCGGCCACGATGTTGTGCTGGATCTGCGAGGTGCCGGCCGCGATGGTGTACGACAGCGACGACAGCCGGTCGGGCACCCACGGCCGGTCCAGGTCGAGCGACTCGGCGCCCAGGACGTCGGCCGCGGCGTCGTACAGCTCCTGACGCGCGTGTGAGTACCTCAGTTTGAAAACCGAACCCCCCACGCCGGGCACCCCGCCCGACGCCTCCGCCTCGCTCACGTTCCACTGGGTCAGCCGCCACAGCGCCCGGAACTCCGCGTTCAGCCGCCCGAGTCGCCGCCGCAGCACCGGATCGTCCCAGCGTCCGTTCGCGCGCGCTTGCCCTGCCAGCTCCCCCAGTACGCGCCGGCAGGCCACCACCTCGCCCACGAACGCCGTCCCCCGCTCGAACGACAGCGTCACCATGGTCACCCGCCAGCCGTCGTTCTCGTCCCCAACCCGGTTGGCGACCGGCACGCGCACGTCGTCGAGGAACACCTCGGCGAATTCGGCCGACCCCGCGAGCGTCCGCAGCGGCCGTACGGTGATGCCCGGCGCGTCCATGGGCATGGCCAGCCAGGTGATCCCGCGGTGCCTGGGCGCCTCCGGGTCCGTCCGCACCAGCAGTTCGCACCAGTCGGCGACCTCGGCGTGCGAGGTCCAGATCTTGGACCCGCTCACCACGTAGTCGTCGCCGTCCCTACGCGCGCGCGTGCGCAGGGCCGCGAGGTCGGATCCGGCGTCCGGTTCGCTGAAGCCCTGGCACCACACCTCCTCGCCGCGCAGGATGGGCGGCAGCCAGCGCGCCCGCTGCCCGGCCGTGCCCTCGGCCACGATGGTCGGCCCCGCGTGCAGCAGCCCGACGAAGTTGGCCCCCACATAGGGGGCGCCCGCTTTTTCCGTCTCCTCCAGGAAGATCAGCCGCATGGTCGGGGAGGCGTCCCAGTGGACGTCGGCGTATCCGGCGTCGTACAGCATCCGCTGCCACCCGAGGTCGTAGGCCCGCCGGGCGGGCCAGTCGGCGGGGGACGGTTTCGGCGGCAGCGTGGGCAGCACCTTGCCCAGCCACTCCCGCAGGCGCTCCCGGAAGTCCTCCTCCTCGGGCGTGTACGACAGGTCCATCAGCGGTCCAGGTCGAGATCCAGCATGCGGATCGCGTTGCCCCGCATCAGCTTGTACACCGTCTCGTCGTCGAGGCCCTTGACGTGGTCGAGGGCCACCTCCTTGGTGTGCGGGAAGGTGGAGTCGACGTGCGGATAGTCGGTCTCGAAGGTGGCGTTGTCGCGCCCCACGACGTCCAGCGAGGCGATGCCGTGCTTGTCGCGGAAGAAGCAGCAGTAGATCTGCCGGTAGTAGTACGTCGACGGCGGCTCGGGGATGGTGTCGCGGACGCCGCCCCAGGCGCGGTGCTCCTGCCAGACGTCGTCGGCGCGTTCCAGGGCGTACGGGATCCAGCCCATCTGCCCTTCGGAGTAGGCGAGCCTGAGCCTCGGGAACTTCACGAGCACGCCGCTGAACAGGAAGTCCATCATCGAGGCCATGGCGTTGTTGAAGGACAGCGAGGCCTGGACGGCGGGCGGGGCGTCGGGGGACGCGGCCGGCATCTGCGAGGACGAACCGATGTGCATGTTGACGACCGTCCCGGTCTCCTGGCAGACCGCGAAGAACGGGTCCCAGTAGCCGGAGTGGATGGACGGCAGCCCCAGGTAGGTGGGAATCTCGGAGAAGGTCACCGCCCGCACTCCGCGGGCCGCGTTCCGCCTGATCTCCTCCGCCGCCAGCTCGATGTCCCACAGCGGGATCAGGCACAGCGGGATGAGCCGGCCGCCGCTGTCCCCGCACCACTCCTCGACCATCCAGTCGTTGTAGGCGCGCACACAGGCCAGTGCGACCTCCTTGTCGTGCGCCTCGGCGAAGGTCTGTCCGCAGAAGCGCGGGAAGGTCGGGAAGCAGAGGGACGCCTCGACGTGGTTGAGGTCCATGTCCCTGAGCCGTTCGGCGGGGTCCCAGCAGCCCGGCCGCATCTCCGCGCGCGTGATGCCCTCCAGGGTCATCTCGTCGCGGTCGAAGCCGACGGCGGCGATGTTGCGCTTGTACGGGAACTTCAGGTCCTCGTAGATCCACCAGTCGGTGGGCGGGCCGTCCGGGTCCATGGTGATCTGGTACTTGCCGCCGACGTAGGCGAGTTCGCCGATCCCGGCGGTGAGGGGCTTGGGGCCGCGGTCGCGGTACTTCTTCGGCAGCCAGGTCTCGAAGAGGTGCGCGGGTTCGATCACATGGTCGTCGACGCTGATGATGCGGGGCAGTTCGGTCATGGGTCCCCTCCGCGGAGATACGGATCTGATGCTCCGTCAGATAGCGCGCTGAGGGAAGGCTAGTCCCGCACCCCTGGACCGACAAGGCACCGAGCCCTACGCTCACCCCATTATCTGACTGACCGTCAGCTGAACAGGGGGCCGACGTGAACGACACCGCGCACGCGCTCAGCACCTCCCGCACCCTCTGGGACCTGCTCGTCCGCCGCGCCGACCACACCCCCGAGCGCCCCGTCCTGCTCCAGGACGACCGCTCGGTGAGCTTCGGCGCGCTGCGCGAGGGCGCCGAGCGGGCGGCGGCCGGTCTGTACGGCATGGGGGTGCGCCCCGGCACGGTCGTCGCCTGGCAGCTGCCCACCCGCATCGAGACGGCGGTGCTGTCCTTCGCGCTGGCCCGCCTGGGGGCCGTACAGACGCCGCTCATCCCGTTCCTGAGGGACCGCGAGGTCGGCTTCGCGCTGCGGGAGTCGCGGGCCGAGTACCTCGCCGTACCGGGCGAGTGGCGCGGCTTCGACCACACGGAGATGGCCCGCCGGCTCGGCGCGAAGGGGATCTTCGAGGCGTACGACGACCTGCCCGACGGCGATCCGTCCGTGCTGCCCCCGCCGCCGGCGCAGGGCACGGAGGTCCGCTGGATCTACTGGACCTCCGGCACTACCTCGGAGCCCAAGGGCGTCCTGCATACGGACCGTTCGCTGATCGCGGGCGGCTCCTGCCTGGCACACGCCCTGCGGCCCACCGCCGAAGACGTGGGGTCGATCGCGTTCCCGTACGCGCACATCGGCGGCCCCGACTACATGGTGATGCTGCTGCTGTACGGCTTCCCCGCGGTGCTGGTCGAGCAGTTCGCGCTGCCTCAGGCGCTGGCGGTGTACCGCAGGCACGGAGTGACGCTGGCCGGCGGGTCGACGGCGTTCTACTCGATGTTCCTGGCCGAGCAGCGGGGGCAGCCGGACACACCGGTCGTGCCCACCCTGCGGCTGCTCGCCGGCGGCGGGGCACCGAAACCGCCGGAGGTCTACCACGCCGTCGTACGCGAGATGGGGGTGCAGCTCACCCACGGCTACGGGATGACCGAGGTCCCGATGATCACGATGGGGGCGCCGGACGACACGCCCGAGAACCTGGCCACCACGGAGGGCCGCCCGCCGGACGGCATGGAGATACGGATCGTGGACGGGGAGGTGCGGCTGCGCGGGGAGGCCGTGTGCCAGGGCTATCTGGATCCGGCGCAGACGGCGGAGGCCTTCGACGCGGAGGGCTTTCTGCGCACCGGCGACCTCGGGCATCTGACGGAGAGCGGGCATCTGGTGCTCACCGGCCGCCTCAAGGACGTGATCATCCGCAAGGGCGAGAACATCTCGGCCAAGGAGATCGAGGACCTGCTGCACCGGCATCCGGCGGTCGCGGACGCGGCGGTGATCGGGCTGCCGGACGCCGAACGCGGTGAGCGGGTCTGCGCGGTGGTCGAACAGCCGCCGGGGGCCGACGCGCTGACCCTGGAGGCAGTGACGTCGCATCTGCGCGCGGAAGGGCTGTCCGTGCACAAGCTGCCGGAGCAGCTGGAGGTGGTGGACGCCCTTCCGCGGGGCGAGACGCTGCGCAAGGTGCTGAAGTACAAGCTGCGGGAACGCTATTCAGGCACGGTGAAGTAACGGGCGAAAGCGGGCACGATCTCCACCTCGCTCACCTTGCCGTCACCGTCCGTGTCGAGGGCGGCGGCCGCGGAGTGCGCGATGTTCTCCGGCACGCCGAGCACCTTCAGAACACGTGCGGTGTCCGTGACGGTGGCGGCTCCGTCGCCGTCGGTGTCCGCCACGGCGACGGCGGCGTGCAGGAACGGGCGGGCGATCTCGGCGAACCGGTCCGGGTTGTCGCGCAGTCGCTTGACCGCGCCGTTCACGAACTCCTCGCGGGTGATCCGCTGGTCACCGTCCCGGTCCGCAATCCCGGCCATGCCCTGCCAGAAGGCCTCGGCGCCGACGTACAGCGCCTGCCCCTTGTCGGACCGGGCCGCGGTGCCGAACTCCGCGAGCAGCGCCTTGGCCGCACCGCTGAAGTCCTCGCGGTCGATGTAACCGTTGCCGTCCTGGTCGAAGGTGGCGAACCGGGCCGCAATCCTGCGCTCGTACTCGCTGCTGACCATGTCTTTTCGGGCCGCCTCACGTCATCTCGGGGTGTATCTCGCACGGAGCGTACGACGTCGGGGGCGGTCCCGGAGCGGGAAACCGACGGTTGTGCCAAGACCGGGGGAATTCTGGAACAACGATGTGAACGACGTGGCAGAGGTCACGCCGAGAGGGGACGCGCCTCGTCGGACGTCGCGGACGGCAGATCCGCGTGCACGTCGAACAGCCTGCGCACACCCAGCGCACCGAGGACGCGGTTGACATGAGAGCCGTCGGCCGCCCCCTGAGCCGGAAGTATCAGACGGAGCCGTCCCTGGCAGGAGCGCAGCAGACGGCGGGCGGCGATGAGCACGCCGACACCACTGGAATCGCAGAACCAGACCTCGGAGAGGTCGAGGACGAGACTGTGGCGGCCCTCGGCCACCAGATCGTGCACCCGCTGACGCAGCACGGGTGACGTCACCAGGTCCAGCTCGCCCGACACCTGGAGCACGGCCCATCGGCCCTGCTCGCCGCCGGTCACATTGAACGCCACCACCATGCCCTTCGCTCGCCGAAACGGAAGCAACCCCTACGCTTCCTCGCAGCGCGGCTGCCCAGCGGCCGTTCCCTGAAACACCTCACTGAAAACGAAATCCGAACGAAAAAGGCTTGTTTCAGTCGCAATCGATCCTGTTCGATCAGGCCTGAGCGCATGGTGACGGGGTAGACGCGGCGTAAGTCCACTATCACCAGCGGCTTGTCGGGGAGCGCACATTGCCACAAAGGGGCGTGCGCTGTCGGACGTGCCGACTACATTCGAGGTGGCGACGGACACACGCTGGACACCGGGACGGAGCACGGGGAGGGGCCGTATGGCGAAGAAGGACGCACCGCCCCGCTGGGACCGCAAGATGCAGCAGCGCCTCGCCCGCGGTGAGGCCGCGGCCCTCGGTGAGCTCTACGACCGGTTCGCCTCCCTCGTGCACGGCCAGGCCCACCGCGTACTCGGCGACGAGCACGCCGCCGACGGCATCACCCGTGAGGTCTTCGCCCACCTCTGGGAGCACCCGGAGGCCTACGACCCCAAGCAGGGCCCCCTGCGCTCCTGGGTCGCCGCGCTGACCCACCGGCTCGCCGTGCAGCGGCTGCGTGCCACCGAGGCCGCCGTGCTCGCCGAGAGCGGCCACGACTCCTCCGAGGACCTGGAGCGCAAGGTCCGCCAGGCCTACGTCGCCGCCCGCGCCGACTACATCGTCCAGTCCATGCCGGCCCCGCTGCGCGCAGCCCTGGAGCGTGCCTACTTCCAGCGCCGCGACTACCGCCAGACCGCGACCGACCTCGGCGTCACCGAGGACGAGGCCCGCCGCAGGCTCCGCCTCGGCCTGCAACTGCTCTCCACGGCCCACGACGCCGGCACGCCCGGGGCGCCGCCGGGATACGGGGGTGCGGTGTGACGGAGGCGGACCGCTTCGGGGCGTACGACGAGCATGAGGGGTTCGGGGAGCAGGAGGACGACGGGAAGTACGAGGAGTACGGCGGACACGAGAGGTACGGCGGACACGAGGAACACGGCGAGCACGGCGATTCCGGCAACGGAAAGAAGGACGACCCGGACCCGCCCCACGGCACCCGGGACGGCGGCGCGCCCGAGGGGCCGGACGGCCCCGGCGACGGCGACGACCACACCCCCGGACCCGGCCGGCAGCCGCCCCGCATACCCATGCCGCGCGCCTCGGTCGAGGACAGCGGACGGCCGCTGCCCGCCCTCGACGACCTGCGGGCGGCCATGCCGGACCCCGCGCCCCTCGTACTGGAACACCACGTCCTGAAGTCCCTCCTCGGAGCGTGGGCGCTGGCCGCTTGCTCGGCCGAGGAGACAGCGGCCGTCGAGGACCACCTCGGCACCTGCGGAAGCTGCGCGGACGAGGCACGACGGCTGCGCGAGGCGGTCGGCCTGCTGCAGCGCCCGGACAGCCTCGACCTCGACCCCGGCCTGCGCACCCGCGTCCTGGCCGCCTGCCTCGACCGGCGGCCACCGCGCATCCCGGTTCCCGAGTGGGCGAGGCCGTACGACGCCGAGAGTGCGCGGCTCGACGCCCTGCTGCAGGACTTCGGGGACTCCGAGTGGCATGCGCCGGTACGGCTGCGCTGGTTCGACGGTGCGCAGGCCCTGAGCCGCCGCACCACCGTCGCGGGAGTCATCGCGCACCTGCTGGCGGTCGACGGGATCGTCGCGCTCGCCCTCGGGCTCGACGACCCGCTCGGCGACACCGACGCCGATGCTCCGACGCCCGCCGGCCGCACGGAGGCGTACTGGCGTGCCTCGCACTTCCCGCCGACCCGCTCGGTGCGGGGGCCCTGGCGGGAGCAGAGCCACGGCATCGTGCGGACGGTGTCCTTCACCGGCGGCGGCGCGGGGAAGCTGGCGGTGTCGTACGGCGACTTCGAGCTGCCGCTGCACGACGCGATGATCGACCGGGCGTTCGAGTGCTGGGTGCATGCGGAGGACATCGCGGACGCGGTGGACTACCCGTACGAGCCGCCGTCCCCGCGCCATCTCCACCGCATGATCGACCTCGCGGCGCGTGCGCTGCCGGGTGTGCTGGCCGAGCGGCGTCGGTCCGGTCTCGCCGCGCCCGCCCGCACGCCGCGGCGGCTCGTACCGGCCGGTGAGCCCGGCCGGACCCTGCGCCTGGAGATCGAGGGCTCCGGGGGCGGGGAGTGGCTGATTCCGCTCGACTCGCCGGCGGCGGTGGGCTCTGGGGAACACGAGGTGGCCCATGTCGCTCTGGACGGCGTCGAGTTCTGCCGACTGGCCGCGGGCCGTGTTCCTCCGGAGGAGGCGGCAGCGGGGCAGGTCGGTGACCGGGAGGCGATCAGGGACGTGCTGCTTGCGGCGGCGGCGTTGAGCCGGATGTAGGCGTCAGTCCGCGGGCAGTCGTGCCGCTGGGGCGGCACGGGTGGGCGCGGGCGGCACCCCGTCAACGCCGGGCTGCGCGACCACCCCCCGGCACGACTGCCCGCAGCTGAGTGCCTACGCGAACACCACCGTCCGCCGCCCGTTCAGCAGAATCCTCCGCTCCGCGTGCCACTTCACGGCCCGCGCCAGCGCCTGGCACTCCACATCCCGCCCGATACCGACCAGTTGCTCCGGCGTGACGCCATGGCCGACCCGCTCGACCTCCTGCTCGATGATCGGCCCCTCGTCGAGGTCGGCGGTGACGTAGTGCGCGGTCGCACCGATCAGCTTCACGCCCCGCGCATGCGCCTGGTGGTACGGCTTCGCGCCCTTGAAGCTCGGCAGGAAGGAATGATGGATGTTGATGATCCGCCCGCTCAGCTGCTTGCACAGGTCGTCGGAGAGGACCTGCATGTAGCGGGCCAGCACGACCAGCTCCACACCCTCCTCGCGCACGATCTGCAGCAGCCGCGCCTCGGCCTCGGCCTTGTTGTCCTTCGACACCGGAATGTGGTGGAAGGGAATGTCATAGGAAGCCACGAGCTCGGCGAAATCGGTGTGATTGGACACCACCGCCGCGATCTCCACCGGCAGCGCCCCGATCCGCGCCCGGAACAGCAGGTCGTTCAGGCAGTGCCCGAACTTGCTGACCATCAGCAGGACCCGCATCTTCTCCTCGGCCCGGTGGAGCTGCCAGTCCATCCGGAAGGAGTCACCGATCGCCGCGAAGCTGGCCCGCAGCTTGTCCACCGTCACCGGAGCGTCCGCCGAGAAGTGGACGCGCATGAAGAACAGTCCCGTGTCGTGGTCACCGAACTGCTGGCTGTCCTCGATGTTGCAGCCGGTCATGAACAGGTAGCTCGACACGGCGTGCACGATGCCCTGCTTGTCGGGGCAGGACAGCGTGAGGACGTACTGGTCGGCCGGGGCCGCGGCTCGGTTGGACTGCTCGTTCATGCAGGACAGGGTCCCACACCGGGCTCGGCACCAGGCAAGTCGTCCGGCGGCCGGACGAGCTACGCCGACCGCGTGAGTATCCGCAGCACCTCGAGCGTGCGCGGCGGCGCGTCCGGGTCCTCGCCGTCGCTCACCGCCATCCGCACATGGGCGTCCCGCGCGGCCCGCACCGCCTCCGGCCACGCCGGGTGCTCGACGTAGGAGGACACCGGCGCGTCCGGCCCGACCTGGTGCATGATCCGCAGCACCCGCAGTACGGCGGTGTCGACGAGCGCCGCCTCCTGCGAGTCGCGGAAGATCGTGCCGACGTACTTCTCGGCGGACCAGTGGTCGAGCCAGGTGTCCTCGACGAGCCGGTACACGGCGTCGGTGACGTCCCCGTACCCCTCGACGCCCGCCAGCCAGACGTCCCGCTGGAACGCCGGATCGGAAAGCATGTGCAGCGCGGAGCGCACATTGCTGCGCCAGCGCCACCACGGCATGTCGTTCAGAGGCATGTCGCCCATGGTGGATGAGCGACGCCCGCGGCGGGAAGAGTTCGCCGAACCTTGTACACCTTGCACACCTTGCACGGTCATCGATCGTACGTTCCTCGCCACGCGCCGTTCACCACCCCCCGCAATTCACCTTTACGTCACCAGGCGTTGACCAAGGGTCACTCCTGGGTTAGCAATGTGTCGGAATCGTGCGGGTGCATGACCGGCAGGCGACGCATCCGCAGCACCTTCCTCCCCGCCCTCCTCAGGCGGCCCGCCAGAGCCATCCGCACAGCGGGCGCCCTGGTGGTGTGCGCGTCGCTCGCCGCCGGTTGCGGGATCATCCCC
The DNA here is from genome assembly GCF_042672405.1 of Streptomyces sp. NPDC127197. Classification (NCBI taxonomy): domain Bacteria; kingdom Bacillati; phylum Actinomycetota; class Actinomycetes; order Kitasatosporales; family Streptomycetaceae; genus Streptomyces; species Streptomyces sp. NPDC127197. The sequence continues at coordinate 63,496 of NZ_JBHXVG010000010.1, forward strand.
GGCACCGGGGGAGCCGGGGACGACCCGATCACCGTCATGACGTGGGCGCCGCAGAAGACCAACGCCACCAACAAGCCCGGCATGCCGGCCCTCGCGCTCGCCTACGCCCGCCACGTCAACTCCCACGGCGGCATCAACGGCCGCAAGCTCCGGGTCCTGCTCTGCAACGACCACAACGACAGCGTGGACGCCGCCAAGTGCGCCCGCCGTGCGGTCAAGGAGAAGGCCGTCGCGGTCGTCGGCTCCTACAGCCAGTACGCCGACTCCTTCTTCCCGATCCTGGAAGGCGCGGGCATACCGTACATAGGGGGCTACGGCATCACGAACGGTGAGTTCACCAGCCCCCTGTCCTACCCCGTCAACGGGGGCCAGCCCGCGCTGCTGGCCGGCCTCGGCAGGGAGCTCGCCAGGACCTGCGGTCCGGTCGCGCTGGTCCGGCCCGACACCATCGCGGGCGACGAACTGCCCACCCTGATCAACTCGGGCCTGCAGGCGGGCGGCCACAGCACGGCGAGCGACCTGCGCGCCGCGGAGGACGCCACCGAGTACTCGACGCCCTCCGAGCGGGCGCTGGACCAGGTCACGACGGACCTGACGGAGACGGGCTGCGTGGTGCCCGCGCTCGGCGACCGCACCAGCACCTTCATGGACTCCTTCCGGCGCGCCCGTGAGAACTACCCCGAGGTGCGCACCGGCACCGTCCTCGGCAGCGTCGACCAGACGGTCATCGACGCGACCGGCGGCGCGTCGAGCCCGTACGAGGGGGCGTACATCACCGGCTGGTACCCGGTGGAGACCGACAAGCGCTGGGACGAGATGAAGAAGGTGATCCGCGAGCAGGCCTTCACCGACACCCGTATCGACCCCGCGGACGCCGGAGTGCAGACCACCTGGATCGCGTACACCGTCCTGGAGGCCGTGGTGAAGTCGCTCGGCGACAGCGACGTGACCGCCGACTCCGTACGACGCACCCTGGACGACGGTTTCAAGGTCACCACGGGCGGGCTCACGCCGACGCTGCAGTGGCAGTTCCAGGACGTGCTGGCCTCGGTGGGCTTCCCGCGCCTGGTCAACACCGACGTGACCCTGCAGGTCGTGCGGGAGGGCCAGCTGGTCGCGGCCAGGAAGGGCTTCATCGACGTGACGAAGACCCTGCAGGGCGCCGACGCGAACACCTGAGCCCGCGGTGGCGCCCCGCGCCGGTCTCACAGCTGGGTCGGGCGACGCTCGGTCAGGCCGTACGTCTTCGCGATCGCGTTCCACAGCTTGGCCGCCTCCGCCTTCTGTGTGCTGGCGGTGCCGCTCTCCCGGTTGCCGGCGGCGGTCTGGCCGGTGTTGCGGGCCTGGCCCTTCTTGCAGAGCTTGCCCCGCTGGCCGGCGACCTGGTCGGCCCACGCGGCGTAGTGGTTGTCGGCGGCGGCCGACGCCTTCCACGCCTCGTTGAGGGCGGTGGTCAGCGCTGCGTGGTTGGGCAGCTTGTCGACGGACAGCTCGGACAGCTGGGTGACCAGGCCGTTGCGTTGCCCGGCCGCGTCCCGCAGGTCCTTGGCCGCCTGGGCCAGGTTGCTGCAGGACTTCACGTCGTTGACCGCGTTGATCACCGTGGTCCGGCTGTCGCCGCTGTCGGCGAGCAGCTTGTCCAGGGCGATGGCCTGCTGTTCGGCGGGATCGACGGACGGCGAGGCGGATGTCTCGCCGGTCGCGGGCGCCGTGGCGGAGACGGTTTTGGGGTCCTTGTCCTCTTCGCCGCTCCCGGTGGCCAGCAGCGCGCCGGCGCCGATGCCCACCACGGCGATGCCGATGCCGCAGGCCGCGATGAGCGGCACGCGCGAGCCGGTACGGCCACCGCGGCCGCCGCCGTCCCGGGCCGCACGCCGGCCACCGGCCGGGCCGGGACCGTCGTACGACGGCTGCGCGACGTGGCCCGCCGGCTGCGGTTCCGGGAAGCGGGGCAGCTGCTGCGTCGCCGCGGCCGGGCTGTCGCCGCCCGGCCCGCTGCGGAAGAGGTTGTCGAACTCGGCGGGCGGCTGCCGGTCCCCGGACGGGGCACCGGGCGTCTGACCGGGCACGGGCGCGATGTACTGCGTGGCCTCGGCGTCCGGACCGGACGCCGACGGCAGCGGACCGGGCGCATTCCGGGCCCGCCCGAGGTACTGGGTCGTCTCGGACACCCCCTCGCCAGACCCTCCGGCCGGCATCTCCGGCGGCAACGCCCCCGGCCCGACCGGCGGCAGGTACTGCGTCGCCCCCTCGTTCCCGCCCGCGGCGACGGGCGGCAGATACTGCGTGGTCCCTTCGTTCCCGGGCGCGGACGCGACGGGCGGTATGTACTGGGTGGCGCCTTCGTCGGGGCCGGAGGCGGGCGGCAGGGGGGTGCGGGGGCCTGCGGGGGGCAGAGGGGCGCTCTGGCCCTGCGAAAGGGCGGGGCCGCCGGGGTTGGTGGGGGGCATGGGGGTGCCCTGACTTGCGGGTGGCAGCGAGGCGCCTGTGCCGCTCGTCGGCGTGGGGTACGCGTCCCCTCCGGCGCCGGGGGTCGGGTACGTGCCGTACGCACCCTGTGCGTCGGTGCCGTACGCCTGGCCCGGTGCCCCCTCGGGTGGGAGCGGGCCCGGCTGGGACGGTACGGCGGGCGAGGTGTCCGGTGTGGTCCAAGGGGCCGGCTCCGGTGCGCCCCACGGCTCCGCGGGCGGCGTCTGCCAGCCCTGGCCCGGCGGCGGGGCCGGGGCCTGGTGCTGGTCGGGGCCCCACGGCTGGCCCCAGGCCTGGCCGCCGGGCGGGGCCGACGCCGGGATCCGACCGCCGGGGGCAGCCTGCTGCGGGCCGGCAGGCCGGTCGGCGGGTCCGCCCGTCATGCCCGGCAGCAGCGGCTCGCCACCGTCGGAGGGCAGCACGATGCCTTCGTGCGCGGGCCGCGCCGAGGGCTCCTCGCCCTGTCCACTCTGCGTCACCGGGACTCCTACGAATGGGGGACCTTCGGAATCGTCGGCTCACGCTACCGGGTCCCCGGAGCCCGGTGCCACGCACCACAGGACCTGACCTCCTGCCCTGTGACCGCGGTAACAAAACCGGCCCGCGGCACGCTGCTTATGTCACCTCCTGCTCGCCGCCCCCTCGTTTCCCGCACGTTCACGCATGCGCAGGGCTCTTGTTCACGCTGCCGCCTGCAGCTCCAGCCGTGCCCCGAACTCCCGCACCACTGCCTCCTCCTGGAACGGCTCCAGCCGTTGCTGGAAGTCCTCCAGGTACTCGGCGCCCCGGTTGGAGCGCAGGGTCTCCAGGAGGTCCACGGCCTTCAGTCCCGTATGGCAGGCCTGCTCGATCTCACGCTGCTGCACCTGCGCTGCGGCGAGCAGCACATAGCCGATGGCGCGCCTGCGGGCCCGGGACTCGGGGTGCCCGTCGAGGGACTCCTGCGCGTAGCGCGCCGCCGCCTCGGCCTGGCCCAGGTCGCGGTGGCAGTGCGCCAGCTCGTCGGCGAGGTAGGCCTCGTCGAAGTGCGCGATCCACGCCGGGTCGTCCCCGGAGGCGGCGTCCGCCTGCTCCATGGCGCTCACCGCGCGCCCGGCCGCCGACTCGGCGGCCCGCGCATCGCCCATCAGTGCGTGCCCGCGTGCCTCCGCCGCGTGGAACATCGCCTCCGCGCGCGGGGTCACGCGCCCGCGCGCCCCCTCCTGCGCCGCACGCGCCAACTGCGCGATCTCGCGCGGGTTCCCGAGCTGCGCGGCGAGGTGGCTCATGGACGCGGCGAGCACATACCCGCCGTATCCACGGTCGCCGGCGGCCTGCGCCAGCCGCAGCGCCTGGATGTAGTAGCGCTGGGCGAGCCCGGGTTGCCCGGTGTCGACGGCCATGTACCCGGCGAGCTCCGTCAACCGCGCGACGGATGCGAAGAGTTCACGCCCGACGGCCTCCCGGTAGGAGCCGGCGAGCAGCCCGGAGACCACGCTGTTGAGGTAGTGCACGACGACCGGGCGTACATGCCCGCTGCCGTACTGGTGGTCCAGGTCGACCAGCGCCTGCGTCATCGCACGCACCGCGGCGACGTCGGACCGGCCCACGCGCGGTCCCGCCGCACGCGCCACCTGCGCGTCGGGCGCGGAGATCAGCCAGTCACGGCTCGGCTCGACCAGCGCGGAGGCGGCGACGGAGGAGCCGGACAGGAAGTCCCGGCGGCCCACGTCACTGCGCCACAGCTCACACACCTGCTCGATGGCTCCCAGTACCGTCGGCGAGAACTGGAGGCCGACGCCCGAGGCGAGGTTCTTGCCGTTGGCCATGCCGATCTCGTCGATCGTGACCGTACGGCCGAGTTTGCGGCCGAGCGCCTCGGCGATGATCGCCGGGGCCCGTCCGCGCGGCTGCTGTCCGCGCAGCCAACGGGCCACGGACGTCTTGTCGTAGCGCAGGTCGAGACCGTGCTCGGCGCCGCACATGTTGACCCGGCGGGCCAGCCCGGCGTTCGAGCAGCCCGCTTCCTGGATGAGCGCCTGCAGCCGTTCGTTCGGCTGCCGCGCAACGAGAGGCCTTGCGGCCATTGGCGTACCCCCTGTGGCTGCGGTGCCTGCCCACGCACCGAGTTGGTCGGTCTTCCCTGACCGGAACCGCCGTCTTCGTCAGAGACGGCACATTCCGGGCCGTGAAGATCAATGCCCCGCGGACATGCGCACAATGCGAGTCATGCGGGGAATACTGAGGATTGCCGGGGAACGGCGGATGCCATCCCCACCCCTGGCTACCCAGCTCCCACCGCGGATCCTCCCGCGCGCCCCCACACGTGCATCCATGCGCCCCGAACGCCGAACCAATGCTCCTCCCCCGCGCGCGGACTGGCCGTAACCCCAGGTTGGTACGGGAGTTGAGTGGAGCGTGGAAAAGACGATCCCGGCCACCGAAGCCGCCCAGATTCCGAAGCAGCGCGGGGAATCGCTGCTGGACACCGCCGTTCGCTACGCCGAGGAGCGCCACTGGGACGTGTTCCCGGGTACCTGGCTGGAAGCCGTCGACGGGGTGCAGCGCTGCTCCTGCGGTGACGTCGCGTGCGGTGCGCCCGGAGCGCATCCGACGCGCCCGGACTGGGAGACGCTGGCGACGGGCAGCGCGACCGTCGCACGCCGGATGTGGCAGAAGCAGCCGTATGCGTCGATCCTGCTGCCGACGGGCCGTACGTTCGACGCGATCTGCGTGCCGGAGACGGCCGGGTTTCTCGCGCTGGCCCGGATGGAGCGGATGGAGCTGACGCTCGGGCCGGTGACGTTGACGCCGGATCGGCGGATGCAGTTCTTTGTGCTGCCGGGTGCGTCGGTGAAGGTTCCGGACCTGGTGCGCAAGCTGGGGTGGTCGGTTTCCTCGCTCGATCTCGTGGCGTTGGGCGAGGGAGCGTGGGTGGCTGCGCCGCCTACGCGGTTCGGGTCGCGGGGGGCCGTGCAGTGGGCCTGCCGGCCTACGGCTGCGAATCGGTGGTTGCCGGATGCGGAAGAGTTGGTTTCGCCGTTGGCCTATGCGTGCGGTAGGGATCGGTAGCGGTTCGCCCAAGGAGCTGCTTGGTTGGTCTTTGTTCGGCGGCTGCGGGTTGTCTTTGGCTGGTCGCGCCCACGCGGCGGAGCCGCATATCGGCAGAGCCCCGCGCCCCTTGGGGCGTTGGTCCGCCGTAGGGTTTCTGCATGACCGAGGGAGCAAAGACGGGGACGGCCGCCGTGCGGGTGCGGGGGCTTTGGAAGCGGTTCGGGGAGCAGGTTGCTGTCGGGGGGATCGATCTGGAGCTGCCTGCGGGACGGTTCATCGGGCTTGTCGGGCCCAACGGGGCCGGAAAGACCACCACGCTGTCGATGGTGACCGGGCTGCTGCGGCCCGATCAGGGGAGCGTCGAGGTCGTGGGGCACGACGTGTGGCGGGACCCGGTGGAGGTGAAGGCCCGGATCGGGGTGCTGCCCGAGGGGCTGCGGCTGTTCGAGCGGCTGTCGGGGCGGGAACTCCTGGCGTACACGGGCCGGCTGCGCGGGCTGCCCGGCGCCGAGGTCGACAAGCGGGCCACCCAGCTGCTGGACGTCCTCGACCTGGCGGGCGCCCAGCACAAGCTGGTCGTCGACTACTCGACCGGTATGCGCAAGAAGATCGGGCTGGCGTCCGCGCTGCTGCACAATCCCGAAGTGCTCTTCCTCGACGAGCCGTTCGAGGGCGTCGACCCGGTGTCCGCGCAGACCATCCGGGGCGTGCTGGAGCGGTACACGGCCTCCGGCGCCACCGTCGTCTTCTCCTCGCATGTGATGGAGCTCGTGGAGTCGCTGTGCGACTGGGTGGCTGTCATGGCCGCCGGGCGGATCCGTGCCCACGGGCCGCTCGCCGAGGTCCGCGGCGATGCCGCCACCCTCCAGCAGGCCTTCCTCGAACTCGTCGGCGCGGGCGTTCGCGATGCCGGCTCCGACCTCGACTGGCTCGGCGGCGGCGCGCGATGAGCACCGTCACCGGCACTCTGGTCCAGCTGAAACTGTCCCTGCTGCGCAACGGGCTCCGGCAGTCCGCCGGCCGGCGCGCCGCCTACATCGCTTCGGCGGTCGTCACGCTGCTCTTCGCCGCGCTGCAACTGCTCGGTCTGGTCCTGCTGCGCGGCAACGCGCACGCCGACGCCGTGGTCGTCCTGCTGGTGGTGGTGCTGGCGCTGGGCTGGGCGGTGATGCCGCTGTTCTTCCCGGGCGGCGACGAGACCCTCGACCCGACCCGGCTGGTGATGCTGCCGCTGCGGCCCCGGCCGCTGGTGCGGGCGCTGCTGGCGGCCTCGCTGGTGGGGATCGGGCCGCTGTTCACGGTGTGCCTGTTCGCCGGTTCAGTGATCGCCGTGGCGCGGGGGGCGGCGGCGTACATCGTCGGTGTGGTCGCCGTCGGGCTGGCGCTGCTGGTGTGCGTGGCCCTCGCGCGGGCCGTCGCCACCGCCAACATCCGGCTGCTGACCAGCCGCAAGGGCCGCGATCTGGCGGTGCTGAGCGGGCTGGTCATCGCGGTCGGGGCGCAGGTCGTCAACTTCGGGGCGCAGCGCCTGGGTTCGTCCGGGCTCGGACAGCTCGCCCCGGCAGCCGACGTGCTGCGCTGGGTACCGCCCGCCTCGGCGATCGGGGCGGTGGACGCGGTCAGCGAGGGCTCGTACGGGATCGCGGCAGCCCAACTCGCGCTGTCCGTCGTGGCGTTGGTGGCACTGCTGGCGATGTGGGCGCAGCATCTGACCCGGCTGATGACCTCACCGGACGGGTCCACCCTCCAGGCCGCCGGCGACGCCACCGTCCGCGACCGGCCGTCGACGGGCCTCGCCCGGCTGCTGCCCGCCGGACGCACCGGCACCGCCATGGAGCGCAGCCTGCGCTATGTGTGGCGCGACCCCAAGACCAAGGCGGCCTGGGTGACCTCGCTGGCCATCGGGCTGATCGTGCCGGTGTTCAACGCGTTGCAGGGCACCGGCTCCATCTACTTCGCCTGCTTCGCCGCCGGCATGCTCGGCATCCAGATGTACAACCAGTTCGGCCAGGACACGTCCGCGTTCTGGATGGTGGCGATGACCATCTCCTCGACGCGTGACGCCTACGTCGAACTGCGCGCGCGGGCCCTCGCCCTGCTGGTGATCACGCTTCCGTACGCCGCGCTCGTCACCGTCCTGACGACGGCGATGCTCGGCGACTGGGCCCGGCTGCCCGAGGTGCTGGGGCTGTCCTTCGCCCTGCTCGGCGCGATGCTGGCGACCGGCGCCTGGACGTCGGCGCGCTTCCCGTACTCCATCCCGCAGGAGGGCTACAAGAACGTCGCCCCCGGGCAGGCCGGGCTCGCCTGGATCGCGATCTTCGGCGGGATGGTGGCCGCGGCCCTGCTGTGCGCCCCTGTCATCGCCGTGACGATCTGGATCAACACCAGCGCGGGCGGGGACGCGTGGAGCCGGCTGCTGCTGCCGGTGGGCACCGCCTACGGTGCGGCGATCGCGTATCTGGGGCTACGCCTGGCGGCGCCGCGTACGGCAGAACGGCTGCCGGAGATCCTGACGGCGGTCAGCAAGGGGTGACGGACCGGGGGTGCCCGACGCCGGGCACCCCCTGGCGAGCACCGTGCGCGTCAGGTGCCGAGTACGTCGTCCAGGAACGGCTCGATCGCTGCGCGCCATGCGTCCGGCTGGTCGTAGTGCACGAGGTGGCCGGCGTCGGCCACCTCCGCGTACTCGCCGCGGGGCAGGACGCGGACCATTTCCTGCGCCTCGGCCCGGCCGAGTTCGCCGTCGAGGCCGCGGACGACCAGGGCGGGGCACTGGACCTGGGCGAGTTCCTCCCAGTGCGCGTCGTAGACCCAGGTCTCGCGGGACTTCAGCATCTGGTCGGGTTCGAAGACGGGCCGCCAGCCGTCGGGCGACTCGTGCATCACCTCGGCGTAGAACTCGCCGCGGGCCGGGTTCGGCCGCTCCACCCAAGGGTCGTCCTCGCCGAACCACTTGCGGACGTCGGCGAGGGTGGCGAAGGGCACGGGCCAGGCCTTGAACCAGGCGGCCCACTCACGCTGCGAGGCCGCGCCCAGCGCGGAGGCCCGCATGTCGCAGATGATCAGCCCGCGCACCAGGTCGGGGCGTTTTGCGGCCAGCTGCCAGGCGGTCAGGGCGCCCATGGCGTGGCCGATGAGGACGGCCGGGGTGAGACCGAGCTGTTCGAGCGCGGCCTCGGCGTCGTCCACGTACGCCTCACGGGTGAAGGAGACCTGCGGGGACTTGTCGCTCTGGCCGTGGCCGCGCTGGTCGAGTGCGACGGCGCGGTGACGTTCGGAGAGCCAGCGGGCGGTGGAGGCCCAGTGCGAGGCGCGGGCCATCAGTCCGTGGAGTAAGAGCACTCCTGGTGAGGGGTCGCCGTCGGACGGTGCCGGATCGGGATCGGCCCCGGCCGGATCGAGGTCCGCCCTGGCCCGGTCCGGGTCCGCTTTGGGCGGGTCGCCGAACTCCCAGGCCGCGAGTCGTACGCCGCCCGCCCCGGTCACGTCGATGCGTCGCGCCATTGATGCTGGCACCCCCCAAGCTTCGCTCGGCCTGCCTGCCGTCGTAGGTACCGCCCGTGCCTGCCTGTCCTACCGGTACTGCTTGTACTACCGCACTCCTCGCGGCTCGCGCCGCCCATCCCCCCATGGGCTTCACCCGCACCCGAAGACTATCGAATAGCTTTTCGAGAACGGGCTTTCTGCGAGCAACACCCCTCCTTCGAGTGACGCCGCTCAAGGAATGATCCCCGCCGTCGAGGGGAGATGTTCTGCGGGGGGCGGACCGCTCGGGGAAACCGGTCCGTGAGGAATGACCCTGAGAGCTCGGGGCTCCGGGTCAGCACAGGGGAGGACAGGCCCCGGCGCCGCACGGCGCCGGGGCTCTCCACTCGACTCCGGCACATCCACCCGCCCCCTCCGGCCATACGCCCGGTCATATGCCTCACGCGACAGCCTCGCACGCGGAACGCCCGTGCGCTGCAATTCGGCACAGGGAGACCCGGATTCGACGAGATCGACGGCGCGAGGACCCAACTCCCCGCAAATTCCCGGTAGTTGAACGGTTGCCGCTCAGCGCTTGGCGACGAAGACGTGGGAGGCGACGTCCGACTCCAGTTCGGCAGCCTCGCCGCCGCTGCCCACCAGCACACCGCCGGCCGACTCCGTCACGCTCACCACCGAACCGGGCTGCACACCCGCCCGGCGCAGCGTGTACATCAGCTGCGCGTCCGTCTGGATCGGCTCACCGATCCGGCGGACGACCACGGTCTTGCCCTCCACGCCCGGGTCGAGGTCGGCCAGCGACACCATCCCCTCGTCCAGGAACGGGTCGGCGCCGTCCTTCTCGCCCAGCTCCTCCAGGCCCGGGATCGGGTTGCCGTACGGCGACTCGGTGGGGTGGCGCAGCAGCTCGAGCACCCGCCGCTCCACCGCCTCGCTCATCACGTGCTCCCAGCGACAGGCCTCCGCGTGCACCTGCTCCCACTCCAGGCCGATCACGTCGACGAGCAGACACTCGGCAAGCCGGTGCTTGCGCATCACGCGAGTCGCCAGCCGGCGGCCCTCGTCGGTGAGCTCCAGGTGCCGGTCGCTGGCCACGGACACCAGACCGTCACGCTCCATCCGCGCCACCGTCTGGCTCACCGTCGGCCCGCTCTGGTCGAGCCGCTCGGCGATCCGGGCGCGCATGGGGACCACGCCTTCCTCCTCGAGCTCGAGGATGGTGCGGAGATACATCTCCGTGGTGTCGATCAGTCCGGACATACGTGCCCCTCGATGAGATCTGCCGAAGGCTCGACGGCTCTCCGGCGCGTGCGCTGGCCCTGGCTTCAATTCTGCCGGATACCACCGACAACCGTGCCGCGCCGTTCAAACCAGACGGTTACATGCTGGTATGCGACGGCCGTGAGCACACCGTCGACGCCGCCGTCACCCCCGTATTGACATCCCACTGGTCCAGACCGCACCGTGATCCGCGACACCGGCACGCACAGCAGCGCAGCGAAGGAGCTCGCATGGGCGACAGCAAGCTGGCCGACCAGTACCTCGACGCCGCGATCGGCCTGCTGCACCGCATCCGCGACGAGGAGGCCGAGCCGATCGCGGCCGCCGGCACGCTCCTCGCCGACACCGTCGCCGCCGGCGGCCGCCTCTTCGCCTTCGGCGCCGGGCACTCCTCCCTCGCCGCCCAGGACATCGTCTACCGAGCCGGCGGACTCGCCCTGATGAACCTACTGGCCGTACCCGGAGTCGTCGGCGTCGACGTCATGCCCGCCACCCTCGGCTCCGCCCTCGAGCGCGTCGACGGCCTCGCCACCGCCGTCCTCGACTCCTCCCCGCTCCGCGCCGGTGACGCCCTGGTGATCATCTCCCTGTCCGGCCGCAACGCCCTCCCCGTGGAGATGGCCATGCACGCCCGCACCCTCGGCGCGAAGGTCATCGGCGTGACCTCCGTGGCCTACACCGCCCGGACGACGTCCCGCCACGCGTCCGGCACCTACCTGAAGGACCACTGCGACATCGTGCTGGACTCGAAGATCGCGGTCGGCGACGCCGAACTCACCCTCGACACCGTCCCCGCCCCCTTCGCCCCCGCCTCCACCGTCGTGACCACCGCCCTCCTCCAGGCCGTCATGGCCACGGCAGCCGGCACCCTCGCCGACCGCGGCATCGAACCCCCACTGCTGCGCTCCGGCAACGTCGACGGCGGCCACGACTGGAACGCCCGCGTGCTGGAGCAGTACGGGGACCGGATCTTCTACCAGCACTAGGACAGCACTAGGGCCTGTCGTCCGGCGGCAGCAGCCCCGCCAGGTCCAGCGCCGTCGCGATCCGTACAGCTACATCCTCGGCGTACGCCGTGTCCGACCGCTCGAACGCGCTCCGCCCGCTCCCCCGCAGGAACGTCACGACACCCAGCGTCCGCGCCCGGCTGCGCAACACCGCGCACAACGCGTGCACCGCATCGGCCGGCCACTGCCGGGACACCGCCCACGCGCGCGCCTGCTCGGCCGCCACACTGCCGACACTGGCCCGCACCGTGCCGATCCGCTCCACACACTGCAACGCCGGATGCCCCTCGGCATACCGCACCGGCAACCCCGCCGCACCGGCCGGCAGACTCGGCCCCGGCGCACCCGACGGCGTGGCGGCCACCCGCACCAGCCGCACCTGCCCCGCGGGCTCCGTGTCGGACAGCGCACCGCCCGCCACCCGGTCGATCAACGCATGGTCGGCGAAACCGGCCAGCGCGAAATCGAGATGGACGGTCGCCGCCTCCGCCGGGTCCTCACACTCGGCGGCCGCACGGACCGCCCGGTGCAGCTGATTGCTGCGGAACCGCAGCAGCGCCGCCTCCTGCTCACCCTGCTTCGCCTCCGTCACGTCCTGGAACAGCCAACCCACCCCGAGCGGCACCGGCTCCTCCGCGAGCGGCGAGGCCAGCCGCAGAAACCCACTGCGCCAGCAGCGCCGCTTGTCGCCCTCCGGCGTGCGCACGCTCACCCAGATCTCGGCCGGCGCCGGCGGCGCACCCTCCGCCAGGACGTGCGTGAAGGCACTCTCCAACTCCTCCACACCCTGCGCGAGCAACTCACCGAGCGGCCGCCCCAGCACGGACGTACGCCCCGTGCCCAGCGCGCGGGCCGCATGCGCGTTCACCACCGCCGGCCGCAGATCGGCGTCGACGAGGACCACACCCCAGCTCGCATCCTCGAACAGGGCCTCGCTCAGCGCGATGGACCGCTCCAGGTCGATCTGCGCGTGCACCTCACTGAACGCGCAGTACACCCCCGCGGGCTTCCCGTCCGGCCCGCGGACGGCCGCGGACTGCGTCCGGACGAGCACCCGCCCGCCGTCCTTCGTCAGCAGCGCGAACTCGTGCACCTGACGGCCGGGCGCGTCCATGGCGGACATCAGCCGCCCCTCGACCTCCTCGGCGTCGGCGCTGCGCACCGCCCACCCGGCGAAGCCCTGCCGCCCGACGGCCTCCTCCGCCGACCACCCGAGAATCCGCTCGGCCTCACGGTTCCAGTGCGTCACGACCCCGTCGGCGTCGAAAGCGCACAGCGCCGCATCCATGCCGTCCAGCAGGGCGGCAAGCAGATCCGAACCACCCGAACCCTCCGGGCCGTCCGGGCCGTCCGGCCCGGGCTCGTCCGGTCCCAGTTCGTCCGTGGTCCCACTACGCCGGGAAGCACTCACCTGGACCCCCTGCAGGCTGCGTCCGCACGTACGGCACGTCGCTTCGCTCACTTGCAATCATTCAACTCGAACGTGATGCAGCCCACACCTGGTTCCCGCAAGATTGCAGGAATCGTTGTGCGGCGGAAACCGGACGACAACCCACCGCTAACACCCGGTGACCGACAGTCGAAGATCGACCCACTCGTCCCGCTCACCGTCCAGCACATACCGCTCGACCTCGACGAACCCACGAGCCCCCGCGAACCGCAACCCGTCCTCATTGACCGCCAGCACGCACGTCTCGACCGCATCGGCACCCAGGACGCGCGCGTGCGCCAGCCCGTTCTCGTAGAGCAACGTCCCGATCCCCCGCCCCCGCCACTCGGGCAGCACCCGCGCGATCACGGTCACCACCCCCGTCTCCCCCTCCGGCGGCCGCACGGTCGAACACCCCACGAGCACATCACCGACGTACGCGTTCTCCAGCCGATAGCGCCCACTGCGCTCCCGCACCTCATCGAGAGAGAGCGCGGCCGGCGGCACGATCACGTTGTGCACATGCCGCCACTCCTCGAGCATGGCCTCGCCCTCGACGGCCTCGATCCGCACCCCGGAGACCGGCCCCCGCCGCGCACACACCTCGATCTCGATCTTCATACGAGGATCCGCGAGCCCGCACACCATCATCGTGGCCGCCGGCCGCACCTCCCCGAAACACCGGCGCAGCACCGGCCAGCACGGCTCGAATTCCTCCCGCTCGGGCAGCAGATACCGCACCCGCACCACATCGGCGAACGTGCACCCCGCCTCCGCCAACGCGGCACCTATGTTCCGCAGACACTGCTCGGCCTGCTCCACCACATCGTCCGAGATGGTCATGCTCGCGTAGTCGAACCCGGTCGTCCCCGACACATGCACCCAGTCCCCGTCGACCACGGCCCGGGCATACCCGATCCGCTCCTCGAACACCGACCCACTGAGCACCACCCGCCGCTTTGTCATGCACGGAACGCTACGTCGCCATGGAGGGATACGTCTCACAGTCGACGATCACTCTCAGCCTCACGGATTGGACTTTCGGCAGTGTCGAGCGGCCTCCGATGTCCGTACCGTCGCCTCCGTGGACAGTACGGTGATCAAAGGTGGGGCGCCTGTTTCCCGAGGGGCTCCGGATCCGGGGAGCCTTCTGACCGCGGCCGCGGTGACGTTCGCCGGTCTGAGCATGGTGAACCTGTGGTGGGCTGTCCCCGCTGCGGTCGCCGCATTTCTGGCGGGACGGCGGCCCGGACGGACCCGTTCGACGATGCTCGCTCTGGGCGCGCTTGTCTCGGTCGGTGTGGTGGCGCTGTCCGTCGTACCTGGCTGGCTGCCGCGGGGGAGCCGGTTTGTGGCGGTGGTTGTGGTCGCCACGATGCTTCCCTGGTTCGCAGGCCGGTTCTGGCGGCAGTACCAGGAGCTCGTCCGGGCCGGTTGGGAGCGGGCCGAGCAATTGCAGCGTGAGCAGCGGCTGGTCGCCGACGAGGCCCGGCTGCGCGAGCGGGCCCGCATCGCTCAGGACATGCATGACGTGCTCGGTCATGACCTCAGCCTGATCGCGCTGTCGGCCGGTGCCCTGAAACTCGCGCCTGGGCTCGACGAACACCATCGACAGGCCGCAGGAGACATCAGAGCGAGAGCTGCGGCTGCGGTGGAACGGCTCGGAGAGGTGATCGGTGTCCTGCGCGAGGAGACCGAAGACGCGCCGACACGGCCGTCCGGGTCCGGTCTCGCGCATCTGACCGCCGAGGCGTCCGCGTCCGGGCTCATGGTCGAACTGCACGTCGACGGCGAGGCCGACGGTCTCCCCACGGTGGCCGAACGGGCTGCTCACCGCGTTGTACAGGAGGCACTGACCAACATCGCCAAGCACGCGCCCGGAGCAAAGGCGACCATCCACGTGACACATACGCCCACAGAGACAAAGGTCGTAGTGGAGAACGGCCCGCCCTCCAGCACGGCCACTATCCAACCGCCGGGCGGAGGACGTGGCCTCATCGGCCTCGACGAACGGGTGCGGTTGGCCGGCGGCTCTTTCGAGTACGGTCCGAGCGAGGGAGGCTTCGCGGTCCTCGCACGCATTCCGCGCACTCCCCCATCACAGCTCCCCCCACCCACCACACCCCCGACCTCACCACCAGGCAGCGAACTGCTGCCAGGACATCGCCGTGCCCGGCGCCGCGTCCGCCGGGCCCTGCTTGCCACGGTCATGCTGCCCCTGTTGACAGGCGCCTTGCTGAGCGGAGCGCTCACGGGGTGGGAGATGCTGACGGCGTCGCAGTCGGTCCTGGAGCCGGGCGACTACGCCCGCCTGCGCGTGGGGCAGGATCGCTCCGAGCTGGAGCGTCTCCTGCCCAACCGCCAGACGAGCCACCGCCCCCTGGCTCCGGAACCGAGAGGACACGGCACGACGTGCGAGTACTACGCCATGACGGCCGACCGCTTCGACGATCGTTCCGGAGACGCCTACCGGCTCTGCTTCCGGGACAGCACACTGGTGTCCCTGGACGCCCTCACCCCATGAGCGTCCGATGATCCGGGTGCTGATCGCCGACGACGAAGCGATGATCCGTGCGGGAGTGCGGGCCGTTCTTTCCACCGATCCGGACATCGACGTCGTCGCCGAGGCCGTCGACGGGCACGACGCCGTGGAACTGGTTCGGCGCCACCGCCCCACGGTGGCCGTACTCGACATCCGCATGCCGGGGATCAACGGCATAGAGGCGGTGGCCGAAATCCGCAGAACAGCGCCGGCCACAAGCGTCATCATGCTGACGACGTTCGGTGAGGACGACTACATCCTCCAGGCTCTCGGCGGTGGCGCAGCCGGCTTCCTGATCAAGTCGGGCGAGCCCGAGGAACTGATCGCGGGAGTCCGGGCCGTGGCCGAGGGAGCCGCCTACCTGTCACCGAAAGTCGCGGCCCGAGTCGTCGCGCACCTCGCGGCGACCGGCGCGGGCACCCTCGCCGGCCGGCGCTCCGCTGCCCGCGACCGGGTCCACTCCCTCACTGCTCGGGAACGGGAAGTACTCGCCTTCCTCGGCAGCGGACTGTCCAACGGGCAGATCGCCCGACGGCTGCACGTGGTGGAAGGGACGGTCAAAGCCCATGTGAGTTCCATCCTGGCGCGTCTCGGCGTGGACAACCGAGCTGCTGCTGCGGTCGTGGCTCACGAGGCCGGGATCGTAGCTCCGCCAGCGCCTCCCCAACCGTGACACCAGCAGCTCAGCAAGTGGCAAGAACACGAGCAGCACGGCCGCCACCACCGCGCCGCCGAGAATCGCACCGGCCAGCACATCGTGCGGGTAGTGCACCCCCACGAGGACGCGCAACAGCGCCGCCACCCCGGCCAGCGGCAGCGTGACCACAGCGAGGCGCGGCCACAACAAGGCCAGCCCGACAGCCAGTCCGACGGCCAAGGTGGCGTGATTGCTCGGGAACGACCAGTCCCCTGCACGAGGGCATTCCGCAATCACGTCGACCCCTGAACGCAGCGCACGGCAAGGCCGCTCCTCGTCCACCACCAGCTTCACCGCTTCGCTGACTGCATACGCCGCCACGGTGCCGACGCCGGTCAACACGGTTCCGGCAGCCCCGCGTGCGTCGTGCCGGCGGATCCCGCTCCACCACATCCATGCCAGCAACACCCCGAGGATCACCAGAGTGCCCTCACCTGCTGCTTCCAGGACCGCGTCCAGCCACGACGGCGCGTCCGCCACCGTCCTGGTCACCGAACGGTACACAGACACCGATGCTCCGCCCGTAACCTCAACCGTGTCGGCCTCGCCCAGCCCACCCGGGGAAAGCCAGGCAACCACACCCGCCGCGACACCCAGCATCCCGACTGTGGTCAATAACCGACCGGCCCGGGTCATCTCTCGCTGTTCTCGTTCCATGGGCCGAACGTAGAAGCGGGGACAGCCCCGAAACCCGAGCCCATCGGCAACCCCCGATCTTGACGATCGTCAGGGTTGACGTCTAAGAGCCACCCGGCTACCCAAACTCAGTAGCAGCAAGATCGGCCACAGATTCGAGGAATCCGGCGAATTCGCACGAAGAGGCGACTTCCAGCAGATCGAGCCCTCAGGGAGATCTTGGTCACTAGCGTCGCCTTCACACACGAGAAGGGAGGTCACTCGCTCCTCGGCCGCAAGGTCGTCGAGTGACCAGCCCCAGTCATCACGATCCTGAGGATCAGGGAGGTGCGCCCGATGACTACGTTTTCTGCAGGCGAGCAGACCCACCAGGCTGTGCTTCCTCAGCAGCCTGCTCTGGAATCCGTGGGAGCAGACACCCCTGGGAGCAGGGACGAAACGGCTCACGGACACCCCGCCACCGTACGGGGCACCGGCAGGGAACATGGGCGAGGGGAGACCGGCGGGCAAGGCACCCGAGCCCGTCGGCGTCACGCCAAGAGCGCCGCCACGGCGGCGAACGCGGCAGAGATCGGGAGCGGTGACGCTCCCCCGCACGACCAGTCGTATGAAGGCGGCATGGGCGCGAGCAGAGTCTTCGTACTCTCCAAGGACGGGCAGCCCCTCATGCCCTGCCATCCCGCCCGCGCCCGCGAACTGCTGCGCAAGGGCCGGGCCGTAGTCGCCCGGCAAGTGCCCTTCACCATCCGATTGAAGGACCGCACACGCGCCGAGTCGGAAGTCGACGGCGTGCAGTTACGCATCGACCCTGGCTCCAAGGGCACAGGCCTCGCCCTCACGGACGAGAAAAAGGAGACCGGCGAAGACGGCGCCATCGCCACCATCCGACGCGGACTGATCTCGGTCGAACTCCAGCACCGCAGCGACCAGATCCGCGCCTGCATGCAGCAACGTGCCGGATACCGACGGCGCAGGCGCTCGGCCAACTGCCGCTACCGATCACCCCGCTCACACAACCGCGTCCACCCAGCAGGATGGCTGCCACTCTCTGTACGCCACCGCGTCGACACCACCCTCTCCATCGCCAGCCGCCTGTGCCGATACGCACCCGTCACCGAAATCCACCTCGAACGGGTCTCCTTCGACACCCACTCCATGAGCGCGGGCAAGCCGCTCAGAGGAACCGAGTACCAGCAAGGCCCCCTCGCCGGAACCAACGCTCGCGCGTACCTGCAAGCCAAATGGAATAACGCCTGCGCATACTGCGGTGCCACCGGCGTGTCCCTGAACATCGAGCACGTCAGGCCTCGCAGCCGGGGAGGTTCCAGCCGGATATCCAACCTGGTCCTCGCCTGCGTCCCCTGCAACCAGACCAAGGGCAGCAAAGCCGTGGAGGTCTTCCTGGCCGACCGACCCGACCGCCTCGCCAAGATCCGCCAACAGATCAAAGCACCGCTCGGTGACGCCGCTGCCATGAACGCGACCGGCTCGCAGCTCACCGAAGCACTCAGCACGCTCGGCAGACCCGTACACACCTGGTCGGGAAGGCTCACCAAGGCCAACCGCAGCGCCATGGGCCTCGCCAAGACCCACACCATGGACGCTCTGTCCATCGGGCCTCTTGATCACGAGAGCGGCGACCGGATCGTACGGTTCCCCAAACAGGTCCTGGTTGCCAAGGCCACAGGACGGGGCTCCTACGCCCGCACCACTCCCGACCGCTACGGCTTCCCCCGCCTGCGGCGGTCCCGCACCAAGCAGCACTTCAGGTATGTCACCGGCGACCTCGTACGGGCGGTCGTGCCCTCAGGCAAGTGGGCAGGCACGTGGACCGGCCGGATCTCGGTCCGCGCCAGGGGCCAGCACAGCCTCGCAACGCCGTCGGGCCGGATCAACGTCTCCCACTGGAATCTGCGGCTCCTCCAGCGGGGCGACGGATACGGCTACAGCATCCGCCCCGAGCCAGCGCCGTCAACATCTCGGAAATTCGGTTGATTGGCGATCGACCGGTTCGTAGTGTGTTGCCCACGTACGAAAGGAGGTGATCCGGTACATGTATGAAACCCGGACGCGCGAGGTGGCTGCGGGCTAGCGGCCCGCCACCACACCCAGTGCGGTGCCGGACCGGCACGTGCGAGCTACGTGCAGCCGGCCTAATCCAACGCAGTCACCCGACCCGCGAGTCGCCGGTACGTCCGGCCGGCTCCTCCGCTGGAGGAACCAGACTCGCGGGTCGTCTGCGTTTTCAAGCGCCCCGGACGGGGTCAGTGGGCGATGTCCGCGTAGCCCTCGATCGCGCGCGGGTCGCGGGGACCCGGGCCGATGTAGCGGGCGGAGGGGCGGACCAGGCGGCCGGTGCGCTTCTGTTCGAGGATGTGGGCGGACCAGCCGGCCGTGCGGGCGCAGGTGAACATCGAGGTGAACATGTGCGCGGGGACCTCGGCGAAGTCCAGGACGATGGCCGCCCAGAACTCCACGTTGGTGGCCAGGACGCGGTCCGGGCGGCGGTTGTGGAGTTCTTCGAGGGCTGCTTTCTCGAGGGCCTCCGCGACCTCGTAGCGGGGAGCGCCCAGCTCGCGGGCCGTGCGGCGGAGGACTCGGGCGCGTGGGTCCTCGGCGCGGTAGACGCGGTGGCCGAAGCCCATGAGGCGTTCGCCCTTGTCGAGGGCCTGCTTGACGTATGCCTCGGCGTCGCCGGTGCGCTCGATCTCCTCGATCATGCCGAGGACGCGGGAGGGGGCGCCGCCGTGCAGCGGGCCGGACATGGCTCCTACGGCGCCGGAGAGGGCCGCGGCCACGTCGGCGCCGGTGGAGGCGATCACGCGTGCGGTGAAGGTGGAGGCGTTCATGCCGTGTTCGGCTGCCGATGTCCAGTAGGCGTCGACCGCCGCCACGTGCTTGGGGTCGGGCTCGCCGCGCCAGCGGATCATGAAGCGTTCGACGACGGAGTGGGCCTTGTCGATCTCGCTCTGCGGGACCATGGGCAGGCCCTGGCCGCGGGCGGACTGGGCGACGTAGGAGAGGGCCATGACGGCGGCTCGTGCCAGGTCCTCGCGGGCCTGTTCGGCGTCGATGTCGAGGAGGGGTTTCAGGCCCCAGACGGGGGCGAGCATGGCGAGTGCCGACTGGACGTCGACGCGGATGTCGCCGGAGTGGACGGGGATGGGGAAGGGCTCGGCGGGCGGCAGGCCGGGGTTGAAGGCGCCGCCGACGAGCAGGCCCCAGACGTTGCCGAACGAGACGTGACCGACCAGGTCCTCGATGTCGACGCCGCGGTACCTGAGGGCGCCGCCCTCCTTGTCGGGTTCGGCGATCTCCGTCTCGAACGCGACGACTCCCTCGAGCCCGGGTACGAAGTCGGACATCAGGCGGCTCCTCGTGATGTGTGGGACGGGTGGTGTTGTGGTTGTGAAGGGTTGAGCTTTGGGGCTGGTGGGGGTGGTGGGACTTTGGGGATGGTGAGGGGGCGGTCTTCAGCGTGTGGGTGGTGCTGGTGCGGCGACCATGAGCTGGTGCGGGTGTGGTGATCGCCCGGTGGATCCGCGGTCGTGTGCGTGGCTTGCGATGACTCGCGGTCCTGGGCGGTCACTGGGGTGATGCCCGGCTGGCGGTCACCCAACCGGGGCGGCCTCTCAGCACGATATCTCCGAGTGCCACCCTTGGGGAGAGTTTGCGGCACTCAGTGCCAGTCAGTGACGAAGGCCACCGCCCGCCGTGCATACGGCAAGATGATCGCGTGACCGACGAAGCCACCGTTCCCGCCGCGCACCCCGATCCTGCCGCCATGCGCAAGCACTACCGGGCCGAGGGTCTCGCCGAGACCGATCTGGCCGCAACGCCCTTCGAGCAGTTCGCGCGCTGGTTCAGGCAGGCCGCGACGGAGGGCCACATCTTCGAGCCGAACGCCATGGTCGTCTCCACGGCCGACGCGGAGGGGCGGCCCAGTTCTCGTACGGTGCTGCTGAAGCACTTCGACGAGACCGGTTTCGTCTTCTACACGAACTACGACTCCCGCAAGGCCCGCGACCTTGCCGAGAACCCGTACGTCTCGCTGCTCTTTCCGTGGTATCCGATGGCCCGGCAGGTGATCGTCACCGGCATTGCGCGGCGTACCGGGCGGGACGAGACGGCGGCGTATTTCCGTACCCGGCCGCATGGGTCGCAGCTCGGGGCGTGGGCGAGTGCGCAGTCCTCGGTGATCGCGACCCGTGCGGATCTCGAGGCCGCGTACGCCGAGCTGGCGGCCCGCTATCCGGACGGTGAGCAGGTGCCGGTGCCGCCGCACTGGGGTGGTTTCCGGGTGGCCGCGCAGGCGGTGGAGTTCTGGCAGGGGCGGGAGAACCGGTTGCACGACCGGTTGCGGTATGTGGCGCAGGCGGACGGCAGCTGGCGGGTGGAGCGGCTCAGTCCGTGACGGGCTCAGGGCGTGACGGGGCTCAGTCCGTTGCAGGGCTCAGTGCGTCGTCCAGGAGTGTCGCCCACTGGGTCACCACGCCTTCGCGGCGCTGGGCGTCGTCGGTGAGGAGGTTGGCCAGGCCCAGGCCGCGGGCCATGTCGAGGAGGCCCTGGACGGTTTCGCGGACGCCGGGGCGGGATTCGTCGGCGGCGAGGAGGTCCACGGCTATGCGGTGGGTTTCGCGGCCGACGCGGGCTTCGAGTTCGGTGACGCGGGGGCGCAGCTGGTCCTCGTTGGAGGCGGCGACCCAGAGGTGGAGGGCGGCGCGGAACAGCGGCCCTGTGTAGAGGTCGACGAGGGCTGCGACGACGGCGCGGCGGTCGCCGGCGGCGCCTTGGGGGAACAGGGCGCGCAGGGCGAGGGAGCGTTCCTCTGCGACGTATTCGACGGCGGCGGTGAAGAGGTCCTCGCGGGTGGGGAAGTGGTGTTGGGCGGCGCCGCGGGAGACTCCGGCGCGTTCGGCGACGACGGCGACGGTGGAGCCGGCCCAGCCGTGTTCGGCGAGGCAGGCGACGGCGGCTTCCAGGAGCCGTTGCCTGGTGGCGCGGCTGCGGTCCTGCTTGGGAGCGCGGTCGGCGCGGTCGGCGGTGGTCACCGTGGTGATGGTGTTGACCGAGTTCACAGCACCCATGGGGGATCCCGTCGTTCGAGGAAGGCTGTCATGCCTTCGCGGGCGTCGGCGGAGGCGAACATGCGGGCCGAGAGTGCGGTCAGGTGGGCCGCGTCCCGGTCGAATGTCTCCAGCACCCTAGCTGTGAGCAGGCGTTTCGTCTCGGTCAGGGCCTGGGGGGCTGCTTTGCGCAGGCCGTCCAGGACGGGGGCCAGTACGTCGTCCACGTCGTTGCCGGTCGCTGTCAGCAGGCCGATGCGGGCGGCCTCGGTGGCGTCGAAGCGTTCGCCGGTGAGGTAGTGGCGGGCGAGGGCGCGGGGGTCGGTGCGGGGCAGGAGGGTGAGGGAGATGACGGCGGGGGCGACGCCGATCCGTACCTCGGTGAACGCGAAGGTGGCCGCGTCGGACGCGGCGGCGATGTCGCAGGCGGCGAGCAGACCGAGTCCGCCCGCTCGTACGTGTCCGGTGACTCGGGCGACGACGGGTTTGGGCAGTTCCACGATCTGCCGGAGCAGGCCGACCAGTGTGTCGGGGTGGGGCGGGTCGCGCAGGTCGGCACCGGCGCAGAAGGTGGTGCCGGTGTGGGTGAGGACGACGGCGCGGATGTCGCTGTCCTTGCCGCAGTCGGTGAGGGTGTCGGCGAGTTCGTCGACGAGCGCTGCCGAGAGGGCGTTGCGGTTGGCCGGGGAGTCGAGGGTGAGGGTCTCGACTCCCCGCGTGCGGGTGCGGCCGATCAGTGTCACGTGGTCTCCCGGAGCTGCCGGCGCAGGATCTTGCCGGAGGCGGCGCGGGGCACGGCGTCGATGAAGGTGACCTGACGGACACGTTTGTAGGGGGCGACGCGTTCGGCGACGTACATCATGACCTCTCCTTCGGAGAGGTCGGGTGCGGACGGCTGGCGGACCACGTACGCGCGCGGGATTTCGTTTCCGTCCTCGTTGTAGACGCCGATGACGGCGGCGTCGGCGATGCCCGGGTGGGTGAGGAGCAGGGCTTCGAGTTCGGCGGGGGCCACCTGGAAGCCCTTGTACTTGATGAGTTCCTTGACGCGGTCGACGACGAAGAGCCAGCCGTCTGCGTCGACGTGTCCGATGTCGCCGGTGTGCAGCCAGCCGTCGGTGTCGATCATCGCGGAGGTGGCGTCGGGGTGGCCCAGGTAGCCCTTCATGACCTGAGGGCCGCGGATGAGGATCTCGCCGGCCTCGCCGACGCCGAGGTCCTTGTCGGGGTCGTCGAGGGAGACGATGCGCATCTCGGTGCCGGCGATGAGGCGGCCGACGGTTCCGGGCGGGGCGTCGTGCATGGCGTCGAGGGGGACGACGTGCGTGCCGGGGGACAGTTCCGTCATGCCGTAGGCCTGGCCGACGGGCGGCAGGTTCAGGCGGCGCGAGCAGGCGGCGGCGAGGTTGGCGTCCAGGGGGGCGGCGGCGCTGATGACGTACTTCAGGGACGACAGGTCGTACTGCGCGACCGCCGGGTGTTTGGCGAGGGCGAGGACTATGGGCGGGGCGACGTACAGGCCGGTGATGCGGTGGTTCTGGATGGCGGCGAGGAACTGTTCCAGGTCGAAGCGGGGCAGGACGACGACGGTGGCGCCCACCCTCAGGGGGGCGTTCATCAGGGCTGTCAGCCCGTAGATGTGGAAGAAGGGCAGGACGGCGAGGACGCGGTCGCCGGGGCCGGCGGAGATGGCCGGTTCGAGCTGGGCGAGGTTGGTGGCGATCTGGCGGTGGGTGAGCATCACGCCCTTGGGGGTGCCCGTGGTGCCAGACGAGTACGGGAGGGCGGCGACGTCCGCCACGGGGTCGATGTCGATCTGCGGTTCGGGTGCCGTGGACGCGAGCATGTCGATCAGCGAGCGGTGGCCGGGCGCGCTGTCGCAGACGAAGATCTCCCGTACGCCGCTTGCGAGTTCGGCGGCCCGGCGCGCGGTGTCCAGCAGCGGTGAGACGGTGACGATCCAGCGGGCGGCCGAGTCGCGGAGCTGCTTGGCGAACTCCTCGGGCGTAGCGAGCGGGTGGACGGTCGTGACGGAGGCACCCGCTCGCGTGGCGGCGTAGAAGGCGGTCGGGAAGGCGATGGTGTTCGGGCTGTGCAGGGCGAGGACGTCGCCCTTGCGGACGCCGGCCTCGGCGAGCGCGGCGGCGATCCGCCGGTGGAAGCGGTCCACCTGCTCGTAGGAGAGGGTGGTGCCGTCGGTGCCGTCGATGAGCGCGGGCGCGTCACCGAACTCGGCGGCCCGGCCGAGCACGGCCTCGTGGATGGGCAGTTCGACGGGTGGGACGTCTGCGTACTCGCTGCGGAACATCGGTTCCTCCTCGCACAACGCTGTGCCGGATCAGTACGACTTGGGCAGGCCCAGGGTCTGGTGGGAGACGTAGTTGAGAATCATCTCCCGGCTCACCGGTGCTATACGAGCCACGCGTGCGGCCGTTATCAACGATGCGAGCCCGAATTCGCGCGTGAGGCCGTTTCCGCCGAGGGTGTGCACGGCCTGGTCGACGGCCTTCACGCAGGCCTCCCCGGCCGCGTACTTGGCCATGTTGGCGGCCTCTCCCGCGCCCATGTCGTCCCCGGTGTCGTACAGGTGGGCCGCCTTCTGCATCATCAGGCGGGCCAGTTCGAGGTCGATGTGCGCCTGGGCGAGGGGGTGGGCGATGGCCTGGTGGGCGCCGATGGGCGTGTTCCAGACGCTGCGGTCACGGGCGTACTCGATGGCTTTCGCGAGGGCGTAGCGGCCCATGCCGATCGCGAAGGCGGCCGTCATGATGCGTTCGGGGTTGAGGCCGGCGAAGAGTTGCAGCAGGCCGGCGTCCTCGTCGCCGACGAGTGCGTCGGCGGGCAGTCGTACGTCGTCCAGGACCAGCTCGAACTGCTTCTCCGCGGCGTTCAGTTCCATGTCGATGGGGTGCCGGGTGAAGCCGGGCGCGTCGCGCGGGACGATGAAGAGGCAGGGCTTGAGGCGGCCGGTGCGGGAGTCTTCTGTGCGGCCGACTATGAGGGTGGCGTCGGCTGTGTCGACGCCGGAGATGAAGACTTTGCGGCCGGTGAGGAGCCAGTCGGGGCCGTCTTTGCGTGCCGTGGTGGTGATGCGGTGGCTGTTGGAGCCGGCGTCGGGTTCGGTGATGCCGAAGGCCATGGTGCGGGTGCCTTCGGCGATGCCGGGGAGCCATTGTTGTTTCTGGTCGTCGGTGCCGAAGCGGGCGATGACCGTGCCGCAGATGGCGGGGGAGACGACGAGCATGAGGAGGGGGCAGCCGGCTGAGCCGAGCTCTTCGAGGACTATGGAGAGTTCTGTGATGCCGCCGCCTCCGCCCCCGTACTCCTCGGGGAGGTTGACGCCCAAGTAGCCGAGTTTTCCGGCTTCTGACCAGAGTTCGTGGGGGTGGCGGCCTTCCTTGATGACGGTGGTGAGGTATTCGCGGCCGTAGCGGTTGCCGAGGGCGGCTACTGCGGCTCGTAGGGCCTTGTGGTCTTCGGGTTCGATCGTGGGGGTCATGTGCGTCCTCCGGGTGCGGGTTGTTTGTGGCTGGTCGCGCAGTTCCCCGCGCCCTTTCAGGTCTCCTGCACTACCGCCAGTAGTGCGCCGACCTGTACTTGGTCGCCCGGGGCGGCGTGAAGGGCCACGAGGGTGCCCGTGGTCGGGGCCGAGATCTTGTGTTGCATCTTCATCGCCTCCAGCCACAACAGGGGCTCTCCGGCCCGTACAGCTGCTCCTACGGACAGGCCCTCGGCGACGCGGACGACCGTGCCGGGCATGGGGGCCAGGAGGGAGCCCGGGGCGTGCTGGGCCGTGGGGTCGGGGAAGCGGGGGAGGGCTGTGAGGGCGGTGGAACCCACGTACACCTGGTCGCCGTACGTCGCCACCTCGAACTTCCTTCGTACGCCGTCCACTTCGAGTACGACGAGAGCGGCGTCGGCGTGCACGACCCGTACGCCGTCGGCTGTCAGGCCGCCTGCGCGTGTGTGGCGGTAGCGGGCCTCGTGTTCCTCGCCGGCCATCAGGTACCGCTTGATCTGCGGCTGTGAGGGCACGTTGCGCCAGCCGGCGAAGCGGGAGCGGCCGTGGGCGTCGGCGAGGGCGGCGGCCAGGGGGGCGTACGGGTCGGGGGTGGGGTCGGTGAGGTCGGGGAGGTGGCGGTCGTAGAAGCCCGTGTCCATGCGGGCGGTGGTGAACTCCTTGTGCCGCAGGGAGCGGATCAGGAGGTCGCGGTTGGTGGTCGGGCCGTGGATGACGGTTCGTTCCAGGGCGCCGGCGAGTTTGCGGAGGGCCTCCGCGCGCGTGGGGGCGTGGGCGACTGCCTTGGCGAGCATGGGGTCGTAGTGGATGCCGATGTCGTCGCCGTCGGTGTAGCCGGTGTCCAGGCGGATGCCTTCGGGGGTGGTGAGGCGGTGCAGGGTGCCGGTCTGGGGGGCCCAGTCGCGGGCCGGGTCCTCGGCGTAGAGGCGGGCCTCTACGGCGTGGCCACGCGCGCGTGGGGGGTGGTTTTCGAGGGCGTGACCCTCGGCGACGCGGAGTTGGAGGACGACCAGGTCGATGTCGAACACAGCTTCCGTGACGGGGTGTTCGACCTGGAGGCGGGTGTTCATCTCCAGGAAGTGGGCCTTGCCGTCGGCGACCAGGAACTCGACGGTGCCGGCGCCGGCGTAGCCGACGGCGCGGGCGGCGCGTACGGCGGTGTCGTACAGCTCCTGGGTGAGTTCGTCGGTGAGGCCGGGGGCCGGTGCCTCCTCGATCACCTTCTGGTGGCGGCGCTGGAGGGAGCAGTCGCGGGTGCCGAGCACCCACACCGTGCCGTGCGTGTCGGCGAGGATCTGCACCTCGACGTGGCGGCCGTTCTCCACGTACGGCTCGACGAACACCTCGCCGTCGCCGAAGGCGCTCGCTGCCTCGGCGCGGGCGCCCTCCAGCGCGGCGGGCAGGTCGTCGAGCCGGCGCACGATCCGCATTCCGCGCCCTCCGCCCCCCGCGGCCGCCTTGACCAGCACCGGCAGGTCGTCCGCGGTGACGTCACCCGAGGGCGCCAGCCCCAGCAGCTGTTTGGCACGTGTCTTGGACGCCATCGCCTCGATGGCGTGCGGGGGCGGGCCGATCCACACCAGACCTGCGTCGAGTACGGCTCGGGCGAAGTCGGCGTTCTCGGAGAGGAAGCCGTAGCCGGGGTGGACGGCGTCGGCGCCGGCCGCGACGGCCGCCTTCACGATCAGGTCGCCGCGCAGATACGTGTCGGCGGGCGCCGCGCCCGGCAGCCGTACGGCCGTGTCGGCCACGCGCGCGTGGAGGGCGTTTTCGTCGGCGTCCGAGTGCACGGCGACCGTCCGGATTCCCAACTCGCGGCAGGTGCGGAAGATCCGGCAGGCGATCTCGCCCCGGTTGGCGACGAGCAGAGTGGAAATCATGGACCTCACATCCGGAAGACGCCGAAGCCGCCGCGTACGCCCTCGTAGGGCGCCGTGTGGATGGCGGACAGGCACAGGCCGAGGACGGTGCGGGTGTCGCGGGGGTCGATGACGCCGTCGTCGTAGAGGCGGCCGGACAGGAACATCGGCAGGGACTCGGACTCGATCTGCTGCTCGACCATGGCCCTCAGCGCGGCGTCGCCCTCCTCGTCGTACGGCTGCCCCTTCGCGGCGGCCGACTGGCGGGCCACGATCGAGAGCACGCCGGCGAGCTGTTGCGGGCCCATGACGGCGGACTTGGCGCTGGGCCAGGCGAAGAGGAAGCGGGGGTCGTAGGCGCGTCCGCACATGCCGTAGTGGCCGGCGCCGTAGGACGCGCCCATGAGGACGGAGAGGTGGGGGACCTTCGAATTGCTCACCGCGTTGATCATCATCGCGCCGTGTTTGATGATGCCGCCCTGCTCGTACTGGCTGCCGACCATGTAGCCGGTGGTGTTGTGCAGGAAGAGCAGGGGGATGTCGCGCTGGTTGGCGAGCTGGATGAACTGGGCGGCCTTCTGGGACTCCTCGCTGAACAGGACCCCTTGGGCGTTGGCCAGCACGCCTATGGGATAGCCGTGCAGGGTCGCCCAGCCGGTGGCCAGGCTGGTGCCGTAGCGCGGCTTGAACTCGTCGAAGTCGGAGGCGTCGACGATGCGGGCGATCACCTCGCGCGGGTCGAAGGGGGTCTTCAGGTCGCCGGGGACGATGCCGAGGAGTTCGTCCTCGTCGTACTTGGGGGGTGCGGCCGGGCCCGGATCGTCGTACGCCTTGCGGTGGTTGAGGCGGGCGACCACGCGCCGGGCCTGACGGAGCGCGTCCTGCTCGTCGACGGCGAAGTAGTCCGCGAGGCCCGACACGCGCGCGTGCATGTCGGCTCCGCCCAGGGACTCGTCGTCGCTCTCCTCGCCGGTGGCCATCTTCACCAGCGGCGGGCCGCCGAGGAACACCTTCGCGCGTTCCTTGACCATGATCACGTGGTCGGACATGCCGGGGATGTACGCGCCGCCCGCGGTCGAGTTGCCGAAGACCACGGCAACGGTGGGGATGCCGGCGGCCGAGAGGCGGGTGAGGTCGCGGAAGATGGCGCCGCCCGGGATGAAGATCTCCTTCTGTGAGGGCAGGTCGGCGCCGCCGGACTCGACCAGGCTGATGCAGGGCAGCTGGTTGGCGAGGGCGATGTCGTTGGCGCGCAGGGCCTTCTTCAGGCTCCAGGGGTTGCTGGCGCCGCCGCGCACGGTCGGGTCGTTGGCGGTGATCAGGCACTCGACGCCCTCGACGACCCCGATGCCGGTCACCAGGGAGGCTCCGACCGTGTATTCGCTGCCCCAGGCGGCCAGCGGCGACAGCTCCAGGAACGGTGTGTCGGGGTCGAGGAGCAGCTCGATGCGCTCCCGGGCGAGGAGCTTGCCGCGCCGCCGGTGCCGTTCGACGTACTTCTCACCGCCGCCCGCGAGGGCCTTGGCGTGTTCGGCGTCGAGGTCGGTGAGCTTGGCGAGCATCGCGTCGCGGTTGGCGCGGTAGTCGGGGCCGGTGGTGTCCAGGGCGGAGGGCAGGACGGTCACAGCAGGGCCTCCGGGATGTCCAGGTGGCGGGAGCGCAGCCATTCGCCGAGGGCCTTGGCCTGCGGGTCGAAGCGGTGCTGGGCGGCGACGCCGGCGCCGAGGATGCCTTCGACGACGAAGTTGAGGGCGCGGAGGTCGGGGAGGCTGTGCCGCGTGACCGGCAGGGTGCGGCTCTCGGGGATCAGCTCGCGGAAGCGGTCCACCGTCAGCTCGTGCGCGAGCCAGCGCCAGGCCTCGTCCGTACGGGCCCACACGCCCACGTTGGCGTTGCCGCCCTTGTCGCCGCTGCGGGCACCGGCGACGAGACCGAGGGGGGCGCGGCGGGTCGGCCCTGGCGGCAGGGGCTCCGGCAGGGGCGGTTCGGGCACGTCGTCGAGTACGAGGGTCTCGGCGGCCGGGGCCACAGGAACCCGGCGCCCGTCATTGAGGACGGCCACATGGTCGACGGCGCCATGGGGGACGTACACATCCTCGAAGACCCCATAGGGCGCGCCCTTCCCAGGTGGCGCCAGCACATGGAAGCCGGGGTAACTGGCCAGCGCCAGCTCGACGGCGGCCCCGCTCAGCGCCCGCCCGACCGCATCCTGCTCCGGGTCCCGTACGACGAGCCGGAGCAGGGCGCTCGCGGTCTCCTCGGTGTCCGCGTCGGGCCGGTCGGTGCGGGCCAGTTCCCAGCGCACCTCGGTGACCTTGCCGAGGGCCGCCTCCATCTGCTCCCGCACGAGTGCGGCCTTCGCCTCGATGTCGAGGCCCGTGAGGACGAAGACGACCTCGTTGCGGAAGCCGCCGAGCCGGTTCAGGCCGACCTTGAGGGTCGGGGGCGGCGCCTCTCCGCGGACGCCCTCGATGCGGACGCGGTCCGGTCCGTCCTGCGTCAGCCGTACGGTGTCCAGCCGGGCGGTGACGTCGGGCCCCGCGTACCGCGCGCCGCCGGTCTCGTACAGGAGCTGGGCGGTCACCGTACCGACGTCGACGAAACCGCCGGTGCCGGGGTGCTTGGTGATGACGGCGGTGCCGTCGGGGTGGATCTCGGCGAGGGGGAAGCCGGGCCGGTGGACGTCGCCGTCGCGGAAGAAGGAGTAGTTCCCGCCGGTGGCCTGCGTGCCGCATTCCAGGACATGCCCGGTGACGACGGCACCCGCGAGCCGGTCGTACTCCCCCGGCTGCCAGCCGAAGTGGGCGGCGGCGGGCCCGGTGACCAGGGCCGCGTCCGTCACCCGCCCGGTCACCACGATGTCCGCGCCCTCGCGCAGGCAGGCCGTGATGCCGAAGCCGCCGAGGTAGGCGTGGGCGGCGAGGCTTCCGGGGTACCGGGCGGTGAGGTCGTCGCCCTCGACGTGCGCGACGCGTACGGGGATGCCGAGGTGGTCGGCCAGCTCCCGTACGTTGTCGGCGAGTCCGGCCGGGTTGAGGCCGCCGGCGTTGGTGACGATCCGGACTCCGCGCTCGTGGGCGAGGCCGAGGCATTCCTCGAGCTGGCGGAGGAAGGTGCGGGCGTATCCGGCGGTCGGGTCCTTGAGTCGGTCGCGGCCCAGGATGAGCATGGTCAGCTCGGCGAGGTAGTCGCCGGTCAGGACGTCCAGTTCGCCGCCGGTGAGCATCTCGCGCATGGCGTCGAAGCGGTCGCCGTAGAAGCCGGAGGCGTTGCCGATGCGGAGGATCATCCGACGACTCCCTTCGGCGGGCGGCCGGTGCCGGGCGGGCCCGCGAAGGCCTGGGCGATGTCCAGCCAGCGGTCGGCGTCCGGGCCCTCGGCGCGCAGGGCCAGGTCGGCGCGGTGGGCGCGCTGGGTGACCAGGAGGCAGAAGTCGAGGGCGGGGCCGGTGAGACGTTGCGGGGCGTCTTCGGGGCCGTACACCCACAACTCGCCGGAGGGGCTGCGGAGTTCCACCCGGACGGGATCGGTGGGGGCCGGGAGCCCGTGCACGCCGAAGGCGAAGTCGCGGGTGCGGACGCCGAGCCAGGCGATGTGGCGGATGCGGTCGGTGGGGGCGCGGGTGACACCGAGGGCGTCCGCCACGTCCAGCCCGTGCGCCCAGGTCTCCATGAGGCGGGCGGTGGCGAGGGAGGCGGCCGACATCGGGGGGCCGTACCAGGGGAAGCGGGCGCCCGGCGGGGCCTTGCGGAGCGCCTCGTCCAGAGCGGTGCGGCCCTCGCGCCAGCGCGACAGCAGTTCGGCGGGCGGGAGTCGGGCGGCCTCCTCGGCACCCTGGTCGACGAAGGTGTCGGGCGCGGCGAGGGCCTGTTCGACCAGGTCTCGGAAACCGTCCTCGTCCGTGACGGCGAGGAGCGCCGAGCGGTCGGTCCAGGCGAGGTGCGCGATCTGGTGGGCGATGGTCCAGCCGGGGGCGGGGGTCGGAAGCGTCCAGCGCTCCGGGCTCGACTCGGCCACCAGCCGGTCGAGTTCGTCGCTTTCCGCACGCAGGTCGTCGAGCACGGGCGTCGGGTCGGCCATGGGGAGGAGCATGGCAGCGGCCCAGGAAACAAGCAAGCGTGCTTGCATTATTTAGTTTTCCACAGCCATCGCTGCTGCTGCTTACGTGTAGCTACTCTCGGTGATCAGTGGTCGACCCGCCCCCTTCGTGCTCCCCCGCCCCACCTGCGTCCGCACCGCCCCCATGCTCGCCGCGATGACGAGCGCGACCGCGGCGGCCTCCATGGCGGTGAGGGCCTGGTCGAGGACGAGGAAGCCGGCCGTCGCCGCGAGGGCCGGTTCCAGGCTCATCATGATGGCGAAGGTGGGAGCGGGCAGGCGGCGCAGTGCGAGGAGTTCGAGGGTGTAGGGGAGGACGGAGGAGAGAAGCGCCACCGACGCGCCCAGGCCGAGCGTCACCGGGTCGACGAGTTTCGCCCCGGACTCGGCGATGCCCAGCGGCAGGAACAGCAGGGCCCCCACCGCCATCGCCAGGGCGAGTCCGTCGGCCTGCGGGAAGCGGCGGCCCGTACGGGCGCTGAAGACGATGTACGCCGCCCACATCGCGCCCGCGCCCAGCGCGAACGCCGCCCCCACCGGGTCGAGGTCGCCGAAGCCGCCGCCGCTGAGCAGGACGACACCGGCGAGGGCCAGCCCGGCCCACACCAGGTTGAGCGCCCGGCGTGACGCCAGGACGGACAGGGCGAGGGGGCCGAGGACTTCCAGCGTGACGGCCGGGCCCAGCGGGATACGGGCGACCGACTGGTAGAAGAGGCCGTTCATCGCGGCCATCGTGATGCCGAAGACGATCACCGTGCCCCAGTCGGTACGGGAGTGACCGCGCAGGCGCGGGCGGCAGACCAGCAGCAGGACCACCGCCGCCACCAGCAGCCGCAGCGCCACCACGCCGAGCGCACCGGCCCGCGGCATCAGGGTGACCGCCAGGGCGCCGCCGAACTGCACCGAGATCCCACCGGCGAGCACCAGTCCGACGGGACCGAGTGAGCCCCAGCGGCGCGCGATGCCGTTCGTCGACGCGGGTGCGACCCGAGCGGGGGTGGGCGAAGGCGTGGTGGTGGCGTCGGGGGTGCTCACGGGCGGTCCAGGGGCTCGACTCGGGGTTCGTTCATCATGATGTACTGCCGAGTCCAGGGTAGTGGACTACGTCAGGTGTGTGAACCCATTATGGGACTGTCCCGGAGTCAGGGCCCGGACGCCTCCAACGCCTCCGCCAACACCTCGGCCAGGTGCTGCCCCCGCACCCCGGCCAGCTGCTCCAGCTGCGTACGGCAGGAGAATCCGTCCGCCAACACTGCCGCCTCCTCCCCCGCGCCCCGCACCGCCGGCAGCAACTGCTCCTCCGCGCACGCCACCGACACCTCGAAGTGCCCTTTCTCGAAACCGAAGTTGCCCGCAAGGCCACAGCAGCCGCCGCTCAGTTCCCCGGAGAGCCCCGCGGCCTCGCGCAGTCGGCGGTCGGCCGCGTCCCCCAGTACCGCGTGCTGATGGCAGTGGGTCTGCCCCACCGCCGCCCGGTCGACCCGGGGCGGCCTCCAGCCGGGGGCGAGTCGCTCAAGGGCCTCCGCGAAGGTCAGGACGCGGTCGGCCAGGCGGCGGGCGCGCGGATCGTCGTGCAGCAGCTCGGGGAGGTCCGCGCGGAGGGCAGCCGCGCAGCTGGGCTCGAGGACGACGACGGTGGCGTCGGTCTCCAGCACCGGCTCCATCAGGTCGAGCGTGCGGCGCAGCACCGCACGGGCACGGTCGAGCTGCCCCGTGGAGACGTACGTCAGCCCGCAGCAGACGCGGCCCCTGCCCCGCAGGAGGGACACCGGGTCGAGGGCGACCGTCACACCGTCCCCCACCGGCGCCCTCCTGAAGTGCACCGTCGGCGGCAGTGCCACCCGCAGCCCCGCCGCCTCCAGCACGCGTACGGCCGCCTGCCCCACGGACGGCGAGAGGTGCTCGGTGAAGGTGTCCGGCCACAGGATGACCAGGTCGCCGTCCACGGCCTTGTCCCGCCGCTCCCACCACCGGCTGAACGTCCGCGTCGCCAACCGCGGAATCTCCCGCTCCGGCGCGATCCCGCCGAGCCGCTTCGCCGCCCACGCCAACGGCCGTACGGCAGCCAGGGCGTTGACCACCGGCGCCGTACGCGTGCGTGCCACCGCGCGCAGCCACACCGGCAGCCGGCCCATGCTGTAGTGCGCGGCCGGTCGCCGTCGGCCCTCGTAGTGGTGGTGCAGGAACTCCGCCTTGTACGTGGCCATGTCGACCTCGACCGGGCAGTCGGACCGGCATCCCTTGCAGGACAGGCACAGGTCCAGCGCGTCCCGCACCTCCTCCGACCGCCACCCGTCGGTCACCAGTTCCCCGGCGAGCATCTCGTGCAGCAGCCGGGCACGCCCGCGCGTGGAGTGCTCCTCCTCGCCGGTCGCCCGGAAGGACGGGCACATGACAGCGGAGCCGGTCGCCGACGTCGTACGGCATTTGGCGACCCCGACGCACCGCCGTACGGCCGCCGAGAAGTCCCCGCCGTCGGCCGGATAGCCGAAAGCCACGTCGACCGGCCGGCGGGGCAGGACGGCGAACCGGAGGTTGGCGTCCAGCGGCGCGGGACGCACCAGCATCCCGGGGTTGAGCAGGTCGTCCGGGTCCCACACACCCTTCGCCCGTTCGAAGAGATCGACCATCTCCTCGCCGTACATCTTCGGCAGCAGCTCCGCCCGCGCCTGCCCGTCCCCGTGTTCCCCGGACAACGAGCCCCCGTGCGCCACGACGACCTCGGCGAGCTCCTCCGAAAAGCGCCGGAAGCGGCCGATGCCCGCCTCCGTCAACAGGTCGAAGTCGATACGGACGTGGATGCAGCCGTCCCCGAAGTGCCCGTACGGCGTGCCGCGCAGCCCGTGGGCGGCCAGCAGCGCCCGGAAGTCCCGCAGATACGCCCCGAGCCGTTCCGGCGGCACCGCGCAGTCCTCCCAGCCGGGCCAGGCCTCGCTCCCGTCCGGCATACGGGTCGCCGTACCGCTCGCGTCCTCCCGGATGCGCCACAGCGCCCGCTGTCCGGCCGGATCGGTCACCACCGTCGAATCGACGACATCGGCCGCCCGCACGATCGCCTCCGCACGCGTGCGTGCCTCCGCCTCCGACTCCCCGTCGGTCTCCACGAACAGCCAGGCCCCGCCGCGGGGCAGGTCGGCGGCCGAGGGCACCAGGTCGGCGGCCATGCCCTCCACCGTCAGCGGCCGGTACGGCAGCAGCCCGGCAGCCGCCTGGGCCGCCGCGCTCTCGTCGGCGTACGCCAGCACGGCCAGCGCACGCGCGCGTGGCGCCTCCACCAGCCCTACGACCGCCTCCGTGAGCACCCCGAGCGTGCCCTCGGAGCCGCACAGGAAGCGGGCGACATCAGCGTCCTTCTCGGGCAGCAGCGCGTCCAGCGCGTACCCGGAGATACGGCGCGGCAGCTCGGGGAAGCCGGTGCGCAGCAGCGCCAACTCACCCTCCACCAGCTCCCGCAGCCCGTCCGGGGCCCCGGCCCACCCCTGTCCCGGCCGCAACCGCTCCCCGCGCGCGGTGACCACCGACAGCTCCCGCACGCTGTCCGCGGTGGTCCCCCATGCCACCGAGTGGGAACCGCAGGAGTTGTTGCCGATCATGCCGCCGAGCGTGCAGCGGCTGTGCGTCGAGGGGTCGGGGCCGAAGCGCAGGCCGTGCGGGGCGGCGGCCTCCTGGAGGCGGTCCAGGACGAGCCCCGGCTGGACGACGGCGGTGCGCGCCTCGGGGTCCAGGGACACCAGCCGGTTCATGTGCCGGGTGAAGTCCAGCACCACGCCCGTGCCCGTGGCCTGCCCCGCGATCGACGTGCCCCCGCCCCGCGGCACGACCGGAACTCCGTGCTCCCGGCACACCGACAGCACCGCCGCCACGTCGTCCGCGTCACGCGGGGCGACGACACCCAGCGGGACACGCCGATAGTTGGAGGCGTCCATGGTCGTCAACGCCCGGGACGTGACGTCGAACCCGATGTCGCCCCGAACGGCACTGCGCAGCGCCGATTCCAGATCCCGCATGTGTCCAGCAAACCAAAACGCCGTCTCACCCGACGGACGAGGTTTCGCCGAGGTTTCCTGCACCGGCTAACCTCCAGACGTGGCTGAGATCCAGATTCCCTCTGACATCAAGCCCGCGGACGGACGTTTCGGCGCGGGTCCCTCCAAGGTGCGGACGGAGGCGCTGGACGCCCTCGCCGCCACCGGCACCTCCCTCATGGGCACCTCCCACCGCCAGGCCCCCGTCAAGAACCTGGTCGGCCAGGTGCGCGAGGGCATCCGCGAGCTGTTCCAGCTGCCCGACGGCTACGAGGTGATCCTCGGCAACGGCGGCTCCACCGCGTTCTGGGACATCGCGACGCACGGCCTGATCGAGAACAGGTCGCAGCACCTCACGTTCGGTGAGTTCAGCTCCAAGTTCGCCAAGGCCGCCAAGCTCGCCCCGTGGCTCGCCGAGCCGGACGTCATCTCCACCGACCCGGGCACGCACCCCGAGCCGGTCGCCGCGGCGGGCGTCGACGTCTACGCCTTCACCCACAACGAGACCTCCACCGGCGTCGCCATGCCGATCAAGCGCGTGGAGGGAGCCGACGAGGGCGCCCTGGTGCTCGTGGACGCCACCTCCGGCGCCGGCGGCCTGCCGGTCGACATCGCCGAGACCGACGTCTACTACTTCGCCCCGCAGAAGTCCTTCGCCTCCGACGGCGGCCTGTGGATCGGCGTCTTCTCCCCGGCGGCGATCGAGCGTGCCGAGCGCGTTCACGCGTCCGGCCGCCACATCCCGGAGTTCTTCTCGCTCCCCACGGCGATCGACAACTCCCGCAAGAACCAGACGTACAACACCCCGGCCCTCGCCACCCTCTTTCTGCTGAACCAGCAGCTTGAGTGGATCAACGGCCAGGGCGGCCTCGACTGGGCGGTGCGCCGTACGGCCACCTCCGCCCGCACGCTGTACGGCTGGGCCGAGGACATCAAGTACGCCAACCCGTTCGTCACCGACCCGGCCAAGCGCTCCCAGGTCATCGGCACGATCGACTTCACCGACGAGGTGGACGCCGCGGCCGTCGCCAAGGTCCTGCGCGCCAACGGCATCGTCGACACCGAGCCCTACCGCAAGCTCGGCCGCAACCAGCTTCGCGTCGCGATGTTCCCGGCGATCGAGCCGGCGGACGTCGAAGCGCTGACGAAGTGCATCGACTACGTGATCGAGAAGCTGTAGCGGTTTCCCGTACGACGACGAGGGGCGCCCGGAACTCTCCGGGCGCCCCTCGTCGTTGATCCGTCAGCGGTTCAGCTTCTGGAACCGCCGGACGGCAAGCGGCAGGAAGATCACCGTCAGGATCACCGGCCACACCCCCGCCATCAGCAGCGCGTTCTGCTCGACCCAGGAGTCGCCGCCGCCGATCGGCGTGCCGAACAGCTCGCGTGTGGCCGCGGCCGTGGACGAGATCGGGTTCCAGGCCGCCACCCAGCCCAGCCAGTCGGGCATCAGCTGGGGCGCGACGAAGATGCTGGAGATCATCGTCAGCGGGAAGGCCACCGCGAACAGTCCGCCCGCCGCCTCGGGGTTGGGCACGATCAGTCCGAGCCACACCCCGATCCAGATGAGCGCGAACCGCAGCCACAGCAGCAGCCCGAACGCGGCGAGGAAACCCCACCCGCCGTCCGGCCGCCAGCCCATGGCCAGCGCCGTCAGCATCATGATCCCCAACTCGGCGCAGGCCACGAGCAGATCGGTCACCCCGCGCCCGGCGACCACCGCGGAGGAGGCCATCGGCATCGAGCGGAACCGGTCGATGACGCCCTTGGTGGAGTCGTACACCACGACCGTGGCGGTGTTGATGAAGCCGAACGCCATGGTCATCACGAACATGCCCGGCATCAGGAAGTCCTGGTAGTCCCCGCCGCCGGGCACCTTCATCGCGCTGCCGAAGACATAGCCGTACAGCAGCACGGAAAGGATCGGGAAGCCCAGCTGCCAGGCGATGTTGACGGGCTGGCGCTGGTAGTGGGTCAGGCCGCGCCGGACGATGTTCCAGCAGTCGGCGAGCAGCCAGTACGTACGCCCGCGGGTGGCCGGGCCGGTCAGGTCCACGGCGCTCATGCGGCGGCCTCCTTCTCGGTGCGGTGTCCGGTCAGGCGCAGGAACACGTCGTCGAGGCTGGGTCTGCGCAGCCCGATGTCCTCGACGCGGACGCCCTCGTCCTGGAGCGTGCGGGCCACGTCCGTCAGCGCGGACACCCGGTCGGTGACCGGTGCGTGCACCCTCAACTCGGTCTCGTCGGCCTCGGGTTCGCCGTCCGAGACCCGGGCGACCACCTTCACCACCCGGGGGATCTCGGACCGCTCGGCGACGACGACCTCGATACGGTCGCCGCCGACCCGGTTCTTCAGCCCGTCCGGCGTGTCGTCGGCGATGGCCCGCCCCTGGTCGATGACGGTGATGTGCGAGGCGAGCTTGTCGGCCTCCTCCAGGTACTGCGTCGTCAGCAGCACCGTCGTCCCACTCGCCACCAGCGCCCGCACCGACTCCCAGACCTCACCGCGGCTGCGGGGATCCAGGCCCGTCGTCGGCTCGTCGAGGAAGAGGACCGCCGGGGCCAGGATCATCGAGGCGGCGAGGTCGAGGCGGCGCCGCATGCCGCCGCTGTAGCCGCCGACGCCCTTGTCGGCGGCGTCGGTCAGGTCGAACTGCTCCAGCAGTTCGGTGGCGCGCGCCCGGGCCCGCTTGCCGCCGAGGTGGAACAGCCGGCCGAACATCTCCAGGTTCTGCCGCCCCGTGAGCACCTCGTCCACCGCCGCGTACTGCCCGGTGAGCCCGATCCTCGCCCGCACCTCGCGCGACTGCCGGGCCACGTCGAGTCCGGCCACCGTCGCGCGCCCGCCGTCCAGCCGGACGAGCGTGGAGAGGATGCGTACGGCGGTGGTCTTGCCGGCGCCGTTCGGCCCGAGCAGTCCGTGTACGGTGCCCTCGCGCACGGCCAGGTCGAAGCCGTCGAGGGCGCGTTTCTCGCCGTAGCGCTTCTCCAGGCCCTCGGCCCGGACCGCGTATCCGTCCATGGTTGTCCCTTCCGATACCCGCACCAACCGAGTACACCGTACCCGATTTCGCGTACGACGTACTCAGTTTTTCTTCCGGGACATAAGCTGAGGTCATGACGAGCGGCAAGAGCGGCACCGGCGGGCGCACCGGCGCCACGGAGACCAGCGGAAGCGGCGATATCGTCCGCACCCTCGAACTCCTGTGGGACACCGGCCGACGGCCCAGTCGCGGTCCCAAACCGGGGCTGACCCTGGACCGGATCGTGGAAGCGGCCGTCCGGATCGCGGACACGGAGGGCCTGGACGCCGTGTCCATGCGCCGTATCGCCGCCGAACTCGGCACCGGCGCGATGTCGTTGTACCGCTACGTCCCCGGCAAGGCCGAGCTGCTCGACCTGATGCTGGACCGTGTCCAGCGCCCCTCCGAGAACCCCGCCGACCTCGGCGACGGCACCTGGCGTTCCGCACTGGAGGCCCTGGGCCGCGCCACCCTCGCCCTCTACCGCCGCCACCCCTGGCTGCTCCACGTCAACCAGGCCCGCCCGATCCTCGGCCCCAGCGCCCTCGACGGCATGGAGAAGGTCCTCTCCCGCATCAAGCCCATGGGCCTGACCGACCCGGAGCTGGTCTCGGCGATCATCATGGTCGACTCGTACGTCGTCGGCGCCGCGCGCACCCAGGTGTACCAGGAGGAGGCCGAGCACCGGTCGGGCCTGACGGACGCCGAGTTCTGGCAGGCACAGGTGCCCGTACTGGAGAAGGTCATGGCCACGGGCCGCTACCCGATCATGGCCTCCCTCGCGGACGACACCTGGAGCGCCGACTTCGACCACTTCGAGTTCGGCCTGCAGCGCATCCTCGACGGCCTGGAGGTACTGGTCGCACAGCGGGGCGGCGCGCAGCCCGAGCCCTAGCCCTTGCGCCGCATCACCCGGAAGCCGAGCAGGACGGCGCAGGCGACGGCCACCGCGAGCGCCCCGGTCCGGGCCGAGAAGCCCCCGCCCTCGTCCCCGCCACCGGCGCTCGGACTTCCCTTGTCGGACGGCGATTTGGACTCCGAGGACGCCCCGGGCACATCCTCCGGCTCCACCGAACTCCCCTCCCCCTCACTGCCGTACATGAGCTTCGTCCCGTCGGCGGAGTAGGTGACGGATTCCCCCTGCCCCAGGAACGGCACGCTGAGCCGCCCGGTCCGCTTGATCTGCCCGCCGTTCCAGTCGTACGCGATACCGCCGAAGTAGCTGCGTACGGCAAGTTGTTCGCCGTCCGGGGACAGCGCGGCGTCGGTGGCCTCCAGTTCGGGGACGGCGGCGATGGGCTTGAAGACGTTCGTTCCGGAGGAGGACAGCTTCGCCGGCCCCTCGTACAGGTGCCCGCCCTCCTCCTTCTTGTCGATGACGTAGACCCGCCCGGTCTTCGGATGCACGACGAGCGACTCGGCGTCGCGGGCGCCGTCGGAGTACTTCACGACGTACTGCGTGGCCCGCACGGTCCGGTCCTGGAGCTCCTTGGGCTCGGGCAGCTGGTAGATCCAGACGTGGTCCCAGGTGCCGCCGAGGTTGTCGCCGATGTCGCCGACGTAGATCTGGTTGCCGGGGCCGATCGAGACGGCCTCGACGTCCCGGGGCGTTCCGACACCGGTCAGGGTGAGCGTGGCGACGGTCTCACCGGTCGAGCTGTCCACGGCGTACAGATAGGCACCGTCGTCACTGTCGTTGTGGGTCCAGTAGATGCCCGGGTGCTGACGCGATGCAGCCAGCCCGCTGGACTCGGTGATACGCGGGTCCTTGATCGTGAACCCCTCGTCCCCGTCGGCGGCAGAGGCGGACGGCACGGCGAGCGCGCCCATGAGCAGGGCAGCGGCGAGAACGGCGAAGGATCGGCGCATGCCCCAAGCCTGCCACCCTGCACGCCTGTTCTGGGGGCGTGGCAGGCCTCACACCCCACCGGCCCCGCCGATCATCCATCATGAGCGGATGCTCAGGTTCATGCCCGTAGGCGACTCCATGACCATCGGCAGCGCGGGCGAACACACCTGGCGCTACCGTATGTGGCGCCACCTGTGCGCGACGTACGGCGGCCCGTTCACCCTCGTCGGCCCACGCGAGACGCTGTACGACAAGGCCGCCGACGCCCCCACCTCGTACGCCTACGCCGAACCGGACTTCCCCCGCTCCCACCTGGCCGGCTGGGGCGAGGGCTGGATGCACATGGCCCCCCTGATCGGCGACGCGATACGCGCAAGCCGCGCGGACGTCCTCCTGGTCTCCCTCGGCCTGATCGACCTGGGCTTCTACACGAACGCGGAGCAGACGGCGGAGAACGTCCGCGCCTTCGTCACCGGGGCGCGGACGGGCAACGCGCGCGTGCGGATGGTCGTCCTGCCGGTGATCCCGAACGTCCGGGCGATGTCGGACGCCCCCTTCGCCGCGCAGGTGACGTCCTTCAACGAACTCCTCGCGAAGACGGTGGCCGACCTGGACGAGCCCCGCTCCCCACTGCTGCTGGCCTCGACCCCGCCGTCGTACGACATCCACACGGACACATACGACGGAACGCACCCCAACACCAACGGCGAACACAAGATCGCGGCGGCGTTCGCGGACGCGATGTATCAGGGCTGGGACCTGGGCGGCCCCTACGAGGTCTGACCCGCACGGACGACCCCCACCGCTCACCGGGGCCTGCTGTCCAGGCAGCAACGGACGAAGTCCTGAACGACGGGGTTGGTGTCGTCGGCGGGGGCCCAGGCGACGGCGACCTGACTGGGGCTGACGCCGGTGACCGGGCGGTAGGTGATGCCGGGGCGGGCGTAGTAGCGCCCGGCGGATTCGGGGGCGAGGGCGATGCCGTAGCCGTTGGCGATCGCGCTGAGCCATTCGTCGGGCTGGTCGGTGACGGCGCCGACGCGGACGGGGTGACCGTCGCGTTCATCGGTGGCCAGCCAGTACTCCCGCCATCGCCCTGCTTCCGGCGGAGCTGCCACGAACGGCTCGTCCCACAGGTCCCGGAAGGGAATCACGTCGCGCGCAGCGAAGGGATGCGCCGTCGGCAGCACGACACACCGAGGCTCGGTGAACAGCACCGCCACCCGCAGCACATCCTGGCCGGGGAAGGGCAGCCGCACCAAGGCGGCGTCGACGTCCCCGTCGGCGAGCCCGGCGGACGGATTCGACCAGGCAGCCTGCCGCATGTCGGCCCGCCAGCCCGGCCGGCGCCGGGAGAACTCCGCGACGATGTGCTGGGTCGCCTCGTTGGCGGCGCTGGCCAGGAAACCGACCCGCAGTACACGAGCCGCCCGGCTGGCCGTGCTCTTCGTCTCCCGCAGTATCCGATCCCACTCGGCCAACAGCACAGGCACCCGCTCCGCCAGCACCCGCCCCGGCTCGGTGAGCGCCATTCCCGCCCTCGACCGAGTGAACAGCGGCACTCCGACCCGAGCCTCCAGTTGCTTGATCTGCTTCGTCAGCGCCGGCTGGGACACGAACAGCCGCTCCGCCGCACGCGTCAGACTCCCCTCCTCCGCCACGGCGACGAAGCAGCGCAGCAGCCGGGTGTCGACATCCATACCCAAAGGTTATAGACGCAGGTATTGGACGCCAAGGACACATTCCGGTGAGGCTTGACGTAGCGATCGGGTCGTGCCTCGCCCACGCTCACCACCTGCTCAACCGAGAGGGAAGGCACATGTTCACCGCCTACCTACTGATCACCCTCATCACGATCGCGGCCAACGCCGGAATCGCCGTCGCGGACCTCTCGAGGGCCAGGTTCGTCCTCGCCAACTCGGCCGAGGTAGGCGTCCCGGAATCCTGGCTCCCCTGGCTTGCGGCGCTCAAGGCATCCGGAGCCGCCGGCCTCCTCCTCGGCCTCCTGGGTGCCCGATCCCTCGGCATAGCCGCCGCCCTGGGACTCACCCTCTTCTGCATCGGCGCCATCGCCGCACACATCCGCGCCCGCGTGTACTACAACATCGCGTTCCCGGCCGCCTTCTTGGCCCTGGCCACCGCATCCCTCACCCTGGCGGCCATCGCACGATAACCGCCCCACAATTGGCCGCTTTGCGCCACCAACAGCTCACCTCACCTGGGCTTTCCGCGCCCCAAAGTGAGCCAAAGCGGCCAATTACTGGTCCGACACCCTCCGCACCCCCGTCCCACCCACCACCCACCGGCCGGGCCGTGTCGCAGACGTGGTGTACGGCGGTCGCCCACCGGTGGGGGGAATCCGCGGATGTGACACATCTGCCGGATGTGTCACACTCTCGGCCGGTACACCACGCCCGTGGACGTGGCCACCGGCCGCAAGCCGCCGCCCCCACCCGGCGTCCCGCCACCCCGCCGACGCGCCCGCCAACCCCGGCCACCCGCCAACGGGCCTGACCCGCAAACATGCCTGGCCACCCGCCTTTCCGGGCCGCCCGCTCGCTTCTCACCCGTGCTGGAACGAGCCGAGTCAAGGGTCGGCCGCAGGCCGATCGGCGCAGCCGACGCGGAGCGCCAGCGGAGCGCCCTTTACTCGGCTCGCGGAAGCACGACACTGGCCAAGAAGCGGGCGGCCCCCACGGTCATCGTCGGACGCCGGACACCCGTCCCACCACTTCCCGCAACAGCGCCACATCCACGAACGGCACGTCAGCCGTCGGCACGACCTCCAGCCCAACGGCCACGTAACTCCCGTCAGCGTCGGCATTGAAGTCCGTACAGCACATCATTTCCGACGCGACCCGTTCAGCGAGCGTCCCCCTGATCCGAACGGCGTCGAAGTGGATACCGGCGTGACAGAGAGCGTGCCCTTTAACGGGGATCCACGAGTGGATCCGCGAGGAGTACGTTTCGGCGTTCATGACGCAAACGATCCACTCCACTCACATACTGTGACCAGGGTTACGCAACGTCGGTGCGGGGCTGTGCAGTTGGGGAGGTCTGTGTGCACTCCAGTGAACGGGGCTCGGGGAACCTGGAGATGTCCGGCTCGTTGCTGCGGTTCTTCCGGGAGCGGGCCGGGGTGACTCAGGAAGGGCTGGGCAGGCACGTCGGCGTACACGCCCACCTGCTCGACGTACGCGATCAAGGCGCTGCACCGGCACGGGGCGCTGCGCGGCGGCCTGCTGGCGGTGCGCCGGCTGTTGCGCTGTACGCCCGAGCGGGCGCGGCGGCGGGGCGGGTCGGACCCGGTGCCGCGGGCCGGGAAAGGTGACTCCTTGCCTAGAGCGCACTCCACGCCGTTAGCGTGCACACCATGAAGTACACGCAGCTCGGACGCACCGGACTCAAGGTCAGCCGACTGGTCCTCGGCACGATGAACTTCGGACCGCAGACGGACGAAGCGGACAGTCACGCGATCATGGACGCGGCGCTGGACGCGGGGATCAACTTCTTCGACACGGCCAACGTCTACGGCTGGGGCGAGAACAAGGGCCGTACGGAACGCATCATCGGGAACTGGTTCGCCAAGGGCGGCGACCGGCGCGACAAGGTCGTCCTCGCCACCAAGGTGTACGGGAACATGGCCCCGGACGACAACGAGCCGTGGCCCAACCACAACAAGCTCTCCGCGCTCAACATCCGCCGGGCCGTGGACGCCAGCCTGAAGCGGCTGCAGACCGACTACATCGACGTCTACCAGTTCCACCACATCGACCGGGCCACACCCTTCGAGGAGATCTGGCAGGCCATCGACGTCCTCGTCCAGCAGGGGAAGATCCTGTACGTCGGCTCCTCCAACTTCCCCGGCTACAAGATCGCCCAGGCCAACGAGATCGCCGCCCGCCGCGGCGGCACCATCGGCCTCGTCAGCGAGCAGTGCCTCTACAACCTCTTCGAGCGCCGCGCCGAGATGGAGGTCATCCCGGCCGCGCAGGACTACGGCCTCGGTCTCATCCCCTGGTCGCCGCTGCACGGCGGCCTGCTGGGCGGCGTGATCAAGAAGGAGGTCGAGGGCGGCCGACGCGCCTCCGGGCGGGCCGCCGACACCCTCGCCGACCCGGCCGCACGCGCGCAGATCCAGGCGTACGAGGACCTGCTCGACAAGCACGGCCTGGAGCCCGGCGAGGCCGCCCTGGCCTGGCTGCTCACCCGCCCCGGCGTGACCGGCCCGATCGTCGGCCCGCGCACCGCGGAGCAGCTGACGTCGGCCCTGCGTGCCGTGGAGCTGGAGCTGTCGGAGGAACTGCTGACCGGGCTGGACGAGATCTTCCCGGGCCCGGGGCCGTCTCCAGAGGCCTTCGCCTGGTAGGCACAGGCAGCACCCGATGCGCCTGGTAGGCACCGGCACCACCCGAGCGGAGCGGTGCGGCGGCGGCTAACTCCCAAACGCCGCCGCCACCGCAACCACCACAAACATCAGCACAAGCGCACCGGCCATGATCCGGTTCCGGGTTTTCGGGTCCACGTATCGAGACTAACCGGCGCCACCAAGCCGCCAGCGGGCGACCGCCTCGTACCGGGGCTGCTCGGCCGGCACCCCGGACTTCGGCAGGTTGCTGCGCACCAGGACCAGCTCGTCCACCGTCCAGGTACGGCTCCCGAACCCGGCCAGCGCGTCGACGTACGCCCGCACGTTCACCCCGTACCGGCTGCGGG
The DNA here is from genome assembly GCF_042672405.1 of Streptomyces sp. NPDC127197. Lineage (NCBI taxonomy): Bacteria > Bacillati > Actinomycetota > Actinomycetes > Kitasatosporales > Streptomycetaceae > Streptomyces > Streptomyces sp. NPDC127197. Next base: position 108,234 of record NZ_JBHXVG010000010.1, read on the forward strand.
CCACCGTCAGGTGGGCCTTGTAGCGGCGGTGCTCCCCCATCGGCACACCCGCTTTCCGCGCGGCCGCCTCGGTGCGGTCGGCCAGCAGCCCCAGCGTCACCAGGTCACCCTCGGCGCCCGCCCACAGCGCCCGCCCGTGCCCGAACTGCCCGCCACCGCGCAGGGCCAGCGGGAAGGCCGGCGTGCGGTGCGCGGCCCGCTCCAGCCGCTCCGACAGTTCCGGTACGAGGTCGTCCTCGACCTCTCCGTAGAACGCAAGCGTGAAATGCCACCCGGGCCGCCCGGTCCAGCGCAGCCCGTCCGCGCCGGGCAGCTTCTTCAGCTCGGCCACTTCCGAGGCGAGCTCATGGATGACCTCGTCGGGCGGCAGCACAGCGGCGAAGAGTCTCATGAGCCCAGTCTGCCCCCGCAGCACTCGGAGAGGTCTCCGCCGATCACGCCGCCGCAGCCAGCTCCTCCCGCTTCTCCTGCTCCCCCCGCGGAACGAACCGCACCCGCGGATGCCCGGCGTTCCACCCCACCGACAGCCGCAGGCCGCCCGCACGGGCCAGGATCAGGCCGATGGCAATGGCGGCGAGGGCGGCAACCGCACCGCCGGCCGCAAGGCCGACCCTCGCGCCGTACGTGTCCGTGATCCAGCCGACGATCGGCGCGCCCACCGGCGAACCGCCCAGGAACACCATCATGTACAGGGCCATGACGCGCCCCCGCATCGCCGGATCCGTGGCCATCTGGATGCCGGTGTTGGCGGTGACGTTGACCGTCATGCCGAAGAGGCCGAGCGGGATCATCAGCAAGGCGAAGAGCCACAACGACGGGGTCACCGCGGCCACGATCTCCACCGTGCCGAAGACCAGCGCCGCCGCGGCCAGGAGCCGCAGCCGAGCCGTGCCCCGCCGGGCCGCCAGCAGCGCACCCGTCACCGAGCCGACCGCCATCAGCGTGTTGAACAGGCTGTACGTGCCCGCGCCGACGTGGAAGACCTCGTCCGCGAACGCCGACAGGTAGACCGGGAAGTTGAAGGCGAACGTCCCTATGAAGCCGACCAGCACGATCGGCCAGACCAGCTCGGGGCGGCCGGCGACGTAGGCCAGGCCCTCGCGCAGCTGTCCCTTGCCGCGCGGGGCGCGCCGGACGGGGTGCAGTTCGCGGGCGCGCATCAGCAGCAGGCCGGCGATGGGCGCGACGAAGGACAGACCGTTGAGGAGGAACGCCCAGCCGGTGCCCACGCCGGTGATCAGGAGGCCCGCGACGGCGGGGCCGATCATGCGGGCGGACTGGAAGTTGGCGGAGTTGAGGCTGACCGCGTTCTGGAGCTGGTCGGGGCCGACCATCTCGGAGACGAAGGACTGCCGGGCCGGGTTGTCGACGACCGTGGCGAGGCCGACGGCGAAGGCGGCGACGTAGACGTGCCAGACCTCGACATGGCCGGTGATCGTGAGAAACGCCAGCGCCAGGCCCGTCACCGCCATCGCGGTCTGGGTCACCAGCAGGGTGGGGCGCTTGGGGAGGCGGTCGACGAGGACTCCGCCGTAGAGGCCGAAGAGCAGCATCGGCAGGAACTGGAGCGCCGTCGTGACGCCTACGGCCGTCGCGGAGCCGGTGAGGCTGAGGACCAGCCAGTCCTGGGCGATGCGCTGCATCCAGGTGCCGGTGTTGGAGACGACCTGGCCGATGAAGAAGAGACGGTAGTTGCGGATCTTCAGCGAGCTGAACATCGAGGACTTGCGGATGCTGCGGGTGCCCTCGACGGGGTCTTCGGGGGTGTCGTGGGTGGTCGGTGCGGGGGCGGAGTGTGCTCCGGGTCCCGTACTCAAAGGGGTTCGCCTCCTCCAGTGGTGCGGTTACAGATGCGCGAGCTTCTCCAGTACGGGGGCGGCGGCGCGCAGTTTCGCCCACTCGTCCTCGTCGAGGTCCTCGACCAGCGAGGCCAGGAACGCGTTGCGCTTGCGGCGGCTCTCCTCGAGCATCGCCTCGGCGCGCTCGGTCTGCGTGACGACCTTCTGGCGCCGGTCCTCGGGATGCGGCTCCAGCCGGACCAGCCCCTTGGCCTCGAGCAGCGCCACGATGCGGGTCATCGACGGCGGCTGCACATGTTCCTTGCGGGCGAGCTCGCCCGGGGTGGCCGTACCGCAGCGGGCCAGGGTGCCCAGCACCGACATCTCGGTGGGGCTCAGCGACTCGTCGACCCGCTGGTGCTTGAGCCGACGGGACAGCCGCATCACGGCGGAGCGAAGAGAGTTCACGGCGGCCGCGTCGTCGCCATGGGTAAGGTCCGGCATGTTCTTTAGGGTAACTCATTACCCTAACTAAAGACCAGTGGTGACACGCACAGGTGCCCGTGATCCCCGCCACTGAAACCGGATCATCACCCGTACGAGTGAGCCGCTTCCGGAAAGTGACGCACCACTGGGTCGCCTTGCAACCCTCGTGTCCATGGGGACCAGTGTGCTCAGCCTGCGGATCGACGGGGAGCTGCTCGAACGGCTCCGGGACCATGCGGCGAAAAGAGGAATGAGCGTCCAGGACTATGTGATCCGGACGCTCATTCGGGACGACTTCGACGAGCGCTTCAAGTCGGCGGTCGAAGAGACGGAGAGGTTCTACGGGGTCACCTGACGCCCCCGTGCGGCATCAGGTCAGGCCCAGTGCCGGCATCAGGTAGTAGAAGGCGAACACCGCCGCCACCGCGTACATCGCCGCCGGGACCTCCCGGCCCCGTCCGGCCGCGAGGCGCAGGACGACGAAGGTGATGAAGCCCATGCCGATGCCGTTGGTGATCGAGTAGGTGAACGGCATCATCAGCATCGTCACGAAGGCCGGAACGGCGATCGTGTAGTCCGCCCAGTCGATCTCCTTGACCGAACCGGCCAGGATCAGGAAGCCGACCGCGACGAGCGCGGGGGTGGCCGCCTGGGACGGGACCATCGTGGCGACCGGGGTCAGGAACAGCGCCACGGCGAACAGCGAGCCGGTGATCACGTTCGCGAAGCCGGTCCGGGCGCCCTCGCCGACGCCGGCCGTGGACTCCACGAAGCAGGTGGTGGCCGATGAGGAGCTGGCGCCGCCCGCGGAGACCGCGATGCCGTCGATGAAGAGGACCTTGTTGATGCCGGGCATCTGGCCCTGGGCGTCGGTCAGCTTGGCCTCGTCGCTGACGCCCATGATCGTGCCCATGGCGTCGAAGAACGTCGACAGCAGGACCGTGAAGACGAACAGGGTGCCGGTCAGCACGCCGACCTTGGCGAAGCCGCCGAACAGGCTGACCTCGCCGATCAGGCCGAAGTCGGGGGTGGCGACCGGGTTGCCGGGCCACGTCGGAGTGGTCAGGCCCCAGGAGGGGATGTCCGCGACGGCGTTGATGATCACCGCGAGGACGGTCATCGCGACGATCGAGATCAGGATCGCGCCGGACACCTTGCGCACGATCAGCGCCAGCGTGAGCAGCACGCCGAGGATGAAGACCAGGACCGGCCAGCCGTTGAGGTGACCGGTGGCGCCGAGCTGGAGCGGGACCGTGGTCTGGGCGACGTCCGGGATACGGGAGACGAAGCCGGCGTCGACGAGGCCGATCAGCATGATGAACAGGCCGATACCGATGGCGATGGCCTTGCGCAGACCGTGGGGCACGGCGTTCATCACGCGCTCACGCAGGCCCGTGGCGACCAGCAGCATCACGACGAAACCGGCGAGCACCACCATGCCCATGGCGTCCGGCCAGGACATCCGCGGGGCGAGCTGGAGCGCGACGACCGAGTTCACCCCGAGACCGGCGGCCAGCGCGATCGGCACGTTGCCGATGACGCCCATGAGGAGCGTGGTGAACGCCGCCGTCAGGGCCGTCGCGGTGACCAGCTGGCCGTTGTCGAGCTGGTTGCCGTACATGTCCTTCGCGCTGCCGAGGATGATCGGGTTCAGCACGATGATGTAGGCCATCGCGAAGAAGGTGGCGAAACCACCGCGGATCTCGCGGGCCAGGGTGCTGCCCCGTTCGGAGATCTTGAAGTAGCGGTCGAGTGCGCCGTATGCGGGCCTGGCTCCCGGCTGTTCAGGGGCGGGGACCTTGGCGGGGGCCGAGGTGGGCATGTTTTTGGTGGTTCCTACGAAGAGAAGTGGTCAGACATAAACCGTTTCAGTATGAACATATGACGCCGCGATCGGCCATCTCCGCGCGTAGACCTGATCGCCTCGTAAGCTGTCCTCCATGGCGAAGTGGACCCCCAAGCACGAGGCACCGGAGCCCCTGGAGGGCCCCGTGGTCGGCACCATCACCGGCGGCACGATCGTCTGGTTCGTCCTCTTCCTGATGCAGCTGCCGTTCTACGGCTGGTTCGACGACCGCGGGCACACCTGGTGGCTGTGGACCTGCCTGGCCGGCGGGGGGCTGGGACTGCTCGGCATCTGGTACGTCCGCCGGCGGGACGCGGCGATCAAGCGGTCGGCGCGCGAGCGGACGCCGGCCACCCCATAAACCCCGTACGCCCAGGGCACTACGGCAGTCCTCCCGTAGTCGGATCTTCCGCCCACTCCGGGGGTGAAGCCCCACATCCGCACGTACCGTCGAATGCATGACGCACATCGACGCGGACGCCGAGCTCGGTCCCGCGCACCCCGCCCCCGTGCCGTCGGTGACGACCGGGCTGACGGCCGCCGAGGTCGCCGAGCGGGTGGCGCGCGGGCAGGTCAACGACGTACCGGTGCGCAGCAGCCGGTCGATGGCCGACATCGTCCGCGCGAACGTCTTCACCCGCTTCAACGCGATCATCGGCGTGCTCTGGGTGATCATGCTGTTCGTCGCGCCGATCCAGGACAGCCTGTTCGGCTTCGTGATCCTCGCCAACACCGGCATCGGCATCATCCAGGAGTGGCGGGCGAAGAAGACCCTCGACTCCCTCGCCCTGATCGGCGAGGTACGGCCGACCGTGCGACGCGAGGGGGTCACCGCCGAGGTCAGTACGTCCGAGATCGTGCTGGACGATCTGATCGAGATCGGGCCGGGGGACAAGGTCGTCGTCGACGGGGTGTGCGTCGAGGCCGACGGGCTGGAGATCGACGAGTCCCTGCTCACCGGTGAGGCCGATCCGGTCGTCAAACGGCCGGGGGACCCGGTCATGTCCGGGAGCTTCGTGGTCGCGGGCGGTGGCGCGTTCCAGGCGACCAGGGTGGGCCGTGAGGCGTACGCTGCCCAGCTCGCCGAGGAGGCCTCCCGCTTCACGCTCGTCCACTCCGAGCTGCGCTCCGGGATCTCCACGATCCTCAAGTACGTGACGTGGATGATGGTCCCGACCGCGATCGGCCTGATCATCAGCCAGCTCGTGGTCAAGGACAACGACCTCAAGGACTCCCTCGCCCGCACGGTCGGCGGCATCGTGCCGATGGTCCCGGAGGGGCTCGTCCTGCTCACCTCCGTCGCCTTCGCGATCGGCGTCATCCGGCTCGGCCGGAAACAGTGTCTGGTGCAGGAGCTGCCCGCGATCGAGGGCCTCGCCCGCGTCGACACCGTCTGCCTGGACAAGACGGGCACCCTCACCGAGGGCGGCATGGACGTCACCGAGCTGCGCCTGCTGGACGGCCACGACGAGGCCTACGTACGGCAGGTCCTCGGCGCCCTCGGCGAGTCCGACCCGCGGCCGAACGCCTCCCTCCAGGCGATCATCTCCGCCTACCCGGACGGCGAGGAGTGGCGCGTCACCGAGGCGCTGCCCTTCTCCTCCGCCCGCAAGTACAGCGGGGCGTCCTTCAGCGAGGGCAACGGCGAGGCCAGTACGTGGCTGCTGGGCGCCCCCGACGTGCTGCTCGCGGAGGACGATCCCGCCCTCGCCGAGACCGAGCGGCTGAACGAGGAGGGCCTCAGGGTGCTGCTGCTCGCCCGCGCCTCCGGCGACCTCGACTCCCCCCACGTCACCCGGGACGCCAGGCCCGCCGCCCTCGTCGTACTGGAGCAGCGGCTGCGGCCGGACGCCGCCGACACCCTGCGCTACTTCGCCGAGCAGAACGTCCGCGCCAAGGTCATCTCCGGCGACAACGCGGTGTCGGTGGGCGCGGTGGCGAGCAAGCTCGGGCTCGACGGCAGCACGGTCGACGCCCGTCGGCTGCCCGCCGACCGGGACGGCATGGGCCGGGCCCTCGACGAGGGCACGGTGTTCGGGCGGGTCACCCCGCAGCAGAAACGGGACATGGTGGGGGCGCTCCAGTCCCGCGGGCACACGGTCGCCATGACCGGCGACGGGGTGAACGACGTCCTCGCCCTGAAGGACGCCGACATCGGGGTCGCGATGGGCACCGGCTCGGAGGCGACACGGGCGGTGGCGCAGATCGTGCTGCTGAACAACAGTTTCGCCACCCTGCCGTCGGTGGTCGCGGAGGGCCGGCGGGTGATCGGCAACATCACCCGGGTCGCCACGCTGTTCCTGGTGAAGACGGTCTACTCGGTGCTGCTGGCCGTCCTGGTGGTGTGCTGGCAGGTCGAGTACCCGTTCCTGCCCCGCCATCTGACCCTGCTGTCGACGCTGACGATCGGCGTCCCGGCGTTCTTCCTGGCCCTTGCGCCCAACAAGGAACGGGCGAAACCCCACTTCGTGCGGCGGGTGATGCGGTACGCGATACCGGGCGGGGCGCTGGCCGCGCTGGCGACCTTCGGGACGTATCTGATTGCCCGTCATCACTACACCGGTCCGGGCGCGTTGGACGCGGAGACCAGCGCGGCGACGCTGACGCTGTTCCTGATCGCGATGTGGGTGCTGGCGATCATCGCCCGGCCGTACACCTGGTGGCGCATCGGGCTGGTGGCGGCGATGGGGGCGGGGTTCCTGATGGTGCTGGTGGTGCCGTGGTTGCAGGAGTTCTTTGCGTTGAAGCTGGTCGGCGTGACTATGCCGTGGACTGCCGTCGGCATGGCGGTGGGGGCGGCGGTCGTCCTGGAGGTGCTGTGGAGGTTGGTCGACCGCCGGCCCGCTGGCTGATGCCTGTGGGTCACTGCGGCGCCGTTGTGGCTGGTCGCGCAGTTCCCCGCGCCCCTGAAGGGCGTTGTTCTACCGGACGTCCACGTAGTCGCCGGCCGTCGTCACCGCCGGGGTCGTCGGGGTGCCCTTGAACTGGAAGCGGTAGTAGCCGTCGACCGATGCCGTGACCGTGGTCTTCAGGTCACCCGTCGTGTTCGTCTTGATGCCCTTGACGTTGGTGTAGTTGGTGGTGCCCGCCTTGCGGAACTGCAGCACCACCGGCTGGGTGGAGTATCCGGCGTACTTGCCGGTCTCCCAGTTGGCGCGGGTCAGCTTGCCCGTGACGGTGAGGGTCTTGCCCTTCTGCACCGGCTCCGGGGCGGCGTTGACCGTCAGCTTGGAGTTGCGCTGCACCAGGGTCGTGCCGAGGGCGCCCTGGTCGGCGTATCCGACCTTGGTGATGTCGAAGTTCTCGCCCGCGGGGTCCTGGCCGTTGTACGCGATGGCCAGGGCGGCGCCCTTCCAGGTGCCGGAGTCCGAGTTGAGCAGGTCGCCCTCGCCCGGGTAGATGTCGATCTTGCCGGTGCAGGTGGCGGTGGTCGCCGTGGCGGTCGTGCAGGTGGCCGGCTTCACGCCGAACAGGGTGGTGTCGGGCGTGGCGAACGCGCCCCGGTAGAGGTAGGGGCCGGTCAGGAAGTCCTGCGCCGTGACGTCGACGTCCGCTCCATGGGTCAGCGTGTAGGTGACCGTTGTGGAGTAGTGGCCGGTGGTGCCGACCTTGACCGCCTTGGCGATCTTGAAGTTGGAGAAGGAGGCGTCCAGGGCGTACGGCTCGTCCTGGGCGGCCTTGGTGCTGAACGCCGTCGCACCGGAGGGGGCGTGGGCGGCCTGGCGGATCTTCGCGACGGCCTCGCGGTAGTCGGCGCCGGAGACATCGGCGGCCTGAGCGGCCGGTACGGCGAGGGCGGAGAGGGCCAGGGCACCGGTCACGGCGGCGACGGTGGCTCGTATACGCATGCGTTCCCCAGTGAGTGATCGTGGAGCCTGTTGGCTCACCTGATCAGATAGGCGAATGCCGGTAACGGTTGCTCCGGCAGGGAAAGTTGGGAAAAAGCACCCGGCCCCGGATGGCTTCCGGGGCCGGGCAGCAGTCGTGCTGTTGCTTACTTCACGTCGACGAAGTCACCGGCGACGGTGGCCGGCGCGGTGTTCGTGATGCCCGCGTAGCTGAAGCGGTAGTAGCCGTCCGTGGAGGCCGTGACGGTCGTCTTCAGGGCGCCGCCCGAGGCCGTCTTGATGCCCTTCACGTTCGTGTAGTTGGTGGTGCCCGCCTTACGGAACTGCAGCACCACGGACTGACCGCTGGGCAGGCCGGTGTAGGAGCCGGTGTCCCAGTTGGCGCGGGTCAGCTTGCCCGTGACGGTGATGGTCTTGCCCTTCACCACCGGCTCCGGGGAGGCGTTGACCGTCAGCTTCGACAGGCGCTGCAGCCGGGTGGTGCCCAGGCTGTCCTGCTCGGCGTAACCGACGTTGTCCCAGTTGACGTCGTCGGCCATCGGGTCCTCGCCGTTGTAGTCGACGGCGTAACCGCCGATCTTCCAGCTGGTGGCGTCGGCGTTGGACAGCTCGACGTCGGGGTAGATGTCGATCGTGCCCTTGCACGAGGCCGTGGTGTCCGAGGTTGCGGTGCAGGTCGGCCAGTCGTCGCCGTAGAGCAGGTTGGTCGGGTTGGCGTAGTCGCTGCCGCGCCAGATCTCGACGTCGAAGTAGAGCTCGGGGTCGTTGAGGTCGACGTCCGCGCCGTGCGTGACGGTGTAGGTCACCGGCACGGTTTTCTGGGCGGTGGTGCCGACGACGATCGGCTTGCCGCTGTTGACCTTCACGTTGGAGAAGGTGAAGTCCAGCGCGTACGGCGCACCCGTGTCGGCGGCGGAGAAGGAGCTGCGGGCGGACTCGCCGGCGGCGGCCTGGCGCACGGACTGCACGGACTGCGCGATGTCGTCGGGGCTGTACGAGGTGCTGTCCGCCTGCGCGGCCGGCACGGCAAGGGCGGACAGGGCCAGGGCGCCGGAGACGGCGGCCACGGTGGCGCGTATACGCATGCGTTCCCCATGAGGAGAAGGGGTCCCGCTGCCCTTCGTTCCCTGCGGCTCGTGAGCGCGGCGAGACCCAAGTGATCGTGGAGCCTGTTGGCTCGCACGATCAGACCCGCGGCAGTGGTCAACAGTTGTACGAACTCCGGAAAAGCACCGCAAAAACGTCCGGCCCCGGATGGCTTCCGGGGCCGGACGGAACTGCTCGGGGGCTGCTTACCTCACGTCGACGTAGTCACCGGCGGCGCTGACCGGTGCCGTGCTCGTGATGCCCGCGTAGCTGAAGCGGTAGTAGCCGTCCGTGGAGGCCGTGACGGTCGTCTTCAGGGCGCCGCCCGTGGCGGTCTTGATGCCCTTCACGTTGGTGTAGTTGGTGGTGCCCGCCTTGCGGAACTGCAGCGCCACGGACTGGCCGCTGGGCAGGCCGGAGTACGAGCCCGTCTCCCAGTTGGCGCGGGTCAGGCTGCCGGTGACCGTGATGGTCTTGCCCTTCGCCACCGGCTCCGGGGAGGCGTTGACCGTCAGCTTCGACAGACGCTGGACCTTGTGGGTCTTGTACGTCTCGTTCTCGTACAGGTCGCCGTCGTTGGAGATGACCGCGACGTACGCCTTCCAGGTGCCGGCCAGCGCGTTCTTGTACAGGTCGGTGCCCGGCTCGGCGGTGACGGTGAACTTGCAGGTCGACGTGGTCGCGCTGCTGTCGGTGCAGGTGCCGGGGTCGGCCGAGCCGAGGAAGCCGTCGACGTTCTCCGAGTCGGCGCCGTGCCACAGGTAGAAGTACGAGCTGTAGATGCCGCTGGAGTGGCTGGCGGTGACGCTGACCGTGAAGGTCTTGGCGGTGGTCGAGCCGACGACGACCGACTTGCCGGAGTTGATGGTCACGTTGGACACGGTGGGCACGGCCTCGGCCGTGCTGAGCGCCGACCTGCTGCCCGGGGCGTCGGCGAATTCGGCGGCGCTGGGCAGCTCGATGGTGTTCCCGGGAGCCGGGGAGTCGGCCTGGGCGACCGGTACGGCGAAAGCGGACAGGGCCAGGGCGCCGGTCACGACGCCGAGGGTGGCACGCATGCGCATGTCTGTGTTCCCCACGTGGAGAAAGGGGCCTCGTTGCCCTTCGGTGCACACGGCTCGTGAGCGCGGCGAGGCCCAGGTGATCTAGGGAGTCTGTTGACTCAAGTGATCAGATTCGCAACACGCGGAAATGGTTGTACGACCGGCAGGGAATCTGTTCGAGTAATTTCAGACACCCTGAAGGTCCCCGCCGGCCGCCCTTCGGCTCAGTCGAACCACCGGTCCCGCGCCAGCTCCGCCGTCCGTGACGGGTCCTCCAGCAGTGCCGCCACCTCGAAGCGCCGCGGCCACTGGCCCGCCGCCCAGGCGAGACCGGCGGCGACACCCTCCAGCGTGGCGGCGTGCAGTACGCCGTCGGAGGTGACCCGCCAGTCGATCTCCACACCGTCGACGACGAGTTCCTCGTGCTCGACGTAGGTGTCGGGCGTCCGCGGGCCCAGCAGCACCCGCACCGGCTCCGGCACCTCGTGCTCGGTGCCCTCGGAGTCCACCTCACCGGTGACGGACTCGCTCAGCCGCCGCACCTGGAACAGCTCCGCCAGCTCGGCGGCCCGGGCCGGCGGCACCGGCAGCAGGGGCACACCCTCGGTGAACGGCAGCAGGTCCGGCGAGTCGACGACCACCGCGTCGGCCGCGTCCACGACCTCGACCCGCCCGTCGACGACCGCCCGCAGCTCGTCCGGCAGGGTCACCTGCTCCGGGTCCAGCTCGGCCAACGCGCCGTACAGTCCGTGCAGTTGGGCGCCGGTGACCTGCCGCTCGGGGTCGGCGAGCCGGTCCAGCAGCTCGGCGGCCCCGCCCGGCTCGTCGAGGAGGGCCGCGACCGACGTCCGTACGCCGAGCGCCCGCAGCACCTGCTCGTCGTCGAAGCCGGTGGCGTCGGCCTCGTCGTACAGGCCGCGCAGCAGCGGATCCCCACCGGCGGCGAGCAGCCCGGCGGGGCGGCGTCCGTCGAGCACCGGGTGCCCGCGCAACCACCATGCGGTGTAGGGCCGTACGACCTCATGGGTGCCGTCGGGCAGCAGGATGCGCATGCCCTGAACGATGGCGTCACGCAAGGGGGGTTCCGACAGCAGAGCAAGAGCCTGTGGCCACTTGTCGTCGGCCACCAGATCCAGGTCGCGTACGGCGATGAGTTCCGTCGCCACCGGCGGCACCGGCGAGTCCGGGAAGCGGTCGAGGATGTCCTCGCACCAGACGTCCACGGCGTCCAGCAGACCGGGGTCGTCGGGCTCGGCGAAGTCCCCTTCGCGGGGCTCGAGTTCGTCGGGGTCGAGGACGACGTCGGTGGCGCGGACCAGCGCGAAGTCGGCGAGGACGCCACAGGCGGCGAGCGGCTGCTCACCGAAGCGCTCGGCCAGCTCGGCGTCGACGAAGGCGAGTTCCCCCTCACGCATGACCTGGGCGAAGGAGCTGCCGGGGAAGACGAGTTCGCCTGCCGGGGCCAGTTCCCCTTCCTCGTCCGGGAGGGCGAGGGCGCCCAGCCAGGGCTCGTCACCGGGTTCGAGCCCGGCGTCCCGCACGAGCGCGAGGACGGTGTCCGCCAGCTCCTCGGCGTCCGGGGCGTCCTCCTCCCAGAGGGCGCCGCCCTCGTCGTCGAGGGAGGCGGCGACGGCGGCGCGCACCTGCGGGGTGGTGAGCACGGCACGCGGGGTCGCGGGCAGGGCGCCGAGCTTCTCCAGGAGCGGGTGCGCGGCGTCCGGGTGGGCGACCTTGAGGCCGAGCCGGGCGAGGACCCCGGGGTCGATGCGGGCGGCGTCCGGGGTGGGCAGGAGGACCTGCCGGGGACCGATCGTCGTGCGCCGGTCGGCCAGCGGCACGGGAAGCCCGGTGAGCCGGTCCGGATCCACCCCGGCGAGGCTGTCGTACAGCCGCCGCCACCAGCCGGGCTCCTTCTCCAGGCCGGCCAGCCGGTCGACGGCGTCGCTCAGCCGGACCCGGGCGATCCCGAGCGTGCGCAGTTCGACCCGCCGTTCCAGCCCGGCGGGCAGCAGCGTGGGCAGCACCTCGGCGAGTACCCGTACGGTGTCGGCGCCGGCGCCCTCGACGACCTCGGCGTCCCGCGGCCGGAGGGACTCGGGCAGCTCGTCGGAGCCGTCGCCGGAGGGCGGAACGGCCGGCGGCAGGAAGGACGTCCGCGGCAGCCGCTCGAGAATCGCCTGCCGCAGCGCCCCGTCCAGCTCGCCCTTCCCCAGCGGGCCGGGCACGAGGTCGATGATCGCCTCGGTCACCGGCCGCCATTCGGCGAGGAGTTCGGCGTAGGCGTCCGCCGCACGCTGCACGAGGAAGTCGGTCAGCGGGCCGGGCGCGGCGTGTCGGCGGGTGGTGTCCAGCGGGAAGGACGCGATGAGCAGGGCAGGCACGCCGAGGGGCTCGTCGCTGGGGGTGGGAGCGTGGACGACGGGGCTGGTGCGGGGCCGGACGGGAGTGCCGTGGGCGGCGTCGATGGGCACGGCCCACGTGACGGACCAGTGGGGGCGCAGCCGCTCCTCGACGGGGCGGCCGGCGAGCAGATCGGGCGTGAGGGGGCCATGGGCGGAGGAGGTGCGCCAGTGGGTGACGCCGTTGTGGGAGTCCTCCACGACCGTGAAGGCACCGTCGGTGCTGCGGCGCACGGTGCGGGGGGCGTCGCCGTCGATCTCGACGACGACCTCTTCCAGCCCCGGCAGGGTGAGCAGCAGGGAGTCGTCGACGGCGCGCAGCAGCCGCTCGGCGAGATCGGCGGCGGCGGTGTCGCGCAGCGGCAGGATGACGACGGTGTCGTACGGATCGGGCGCGGTGCCCTCGGCGGCGAACGGCAGCCGCAGCAGCGGCACGTGCCCGTCCCGCCGGCGGATCTCGTCCCCCAGCCCGGGGCTGTGCCGGGCGGTGTCGGCGGCGAGGTCACGGGCCTCGGCCAGGGACCAGCGGACACCGCCGTGCCGGCCGACGACGGCGGGCTCGTCGGTGACGGCCAGTACGGCGGCGAAACCGACGCCGAAGCGGCCGATGGACGGCGTGTCCCGCTTGGCGGAGGCGCGGAGCGTGGCCAGCGACTCGACGCCGGCGGCGTCCAGGGGGGCGCCGGTGTTGGCGGCGAAGAGGACGCCGTCGCGGAGGGTGAGCCGGAGCCGGCCGGGCACGCCGGCGCGGGCGGCGGCGTCGGCGGCGTTCTGCGCCAGCTCCACGACGAGCCGGTCCCGGTAGCCGCCGAGGACGAGATCCTCCTCGGCGTTCGCGTCCTCACGGAACCGCGCCGGGCTGGTCGCCCAGGCATCCAGCACTCCGCGCCGCAGACGAGCCGTCCCGAAGGGGTCCGCACCTTCGGCGGCAGGCCGCACGAACTTGCTCACGTTCACTCTCCTCATCGCCGTGAGGAGAAGGTATCGCGCGGGAGCGACGACCGTGACGTCACGATCTCGGCCGGCCCCGGAGTCGGGACGCTACGAGTGCCCCAGCTCGGCCGCCGACTCGTCGGACACCTCCGGAACCGACCCGGAATCCCGCGCCGGCCGCAGCGGGAACGGATCCACCCGTGTCTCGTCGATCACCGGCTCAGTCGGCTGCGGCGGCTTCGGCATCACCGCGGCCTCGGAGTGCCCACCGCACCCGTACGCCAGCGACACCACCCGGCCGTCGGCCGGCGAGAACTCGTTCGCGCAGACCCCGAAGGCCTGCCCCAGCGACCCTCCGATCGGCACCAGGAAGCCGCAGCTCACGCAGGACGCCGGCGCCGCCTGCGCCATCGGCGTCTTCGGGCCGAAGCCCTCCTCCCAGCGGTCGGCGGCCACATGCAGCCCGTACCGGGACAGCACCCGGGCGCGGCGCATGCCCAGTTCCTCGGCGACCGCCGCGATCGAGCCGCGCGTGGGTGCCGTCGGGAGGGTGGCCGGCGGGCCCGCCGTGACCTCGGCGTCCTCGGCCTCGACCAGTTCCGCCATGTCCGCGGACACCGCGGAGTTCGGCGGCGGCTCCTCCTCGCCGGTGAAACCCGGCTCCAGCCGCAGATCCTCGGCGTCCGTGGGGAGCAGGTCGCCGGGCCCCATGTCGCCGGGGCGCAGCCGCTCGCTCCACGGCACCCACTCCGGCGCCAGCAGCGCGTCCGGGCCGGGCAGCAGGACGACCTCGTCCAGTGTGACGATCTTCGCGCGGGACGCCCTGGCCACCGTCACGGCCCAGCGCCAGCCGCGGTACCCGAGCTCCTTGCACTCGAAGAAGTGCGTGACAACGCGGTCGCCCTCGGAGGCCGTGCCGACGTGCTCCCCGACGACTCCGGGCGCGGCGGCCTCCTCGGCTGCGGCGCGGGCGAGGTCGACGGCCTCGGCGCACAGGCGGTCGGGGGTGCGGCTTCGCGTGGTCGCTGCGCTCACAGGTATCGCTTCTCTCCTACGCCGTCTCTCGGGTGCGGTGCCTTGAGGCGTCGGGGCGGACGGAGCGGACCTGGGGACCGCGTCGACGTCCGCGCGCCATCGCGCTCGGGCGCACCTGTCACCATCCATTCTGCGGGATGGCCGAGATACGCACGCTACCTGTTGTCCGGCGCTGGGCCTACACCGGCGGGAGTCTTCGCTGCTTCCCGGCGGTCTTTCCGGCCCGCCCACCGGACGCGGCGGCCTGTGAAGTGCACGCCCATACGCGCCGTAACCGCACTACGGACGCCGCTCTCGGGGCACTATGACGGGGTGGCAAGCGGCATCAAGGGCAGCAGCGGACGCAGCGGAACGGGCCGGACGCGTGGCTCACTCCGTTCGCTCGGCCGTGCCCTGCACTTCCCGCTGACGGGTACGGCCCGCGGTATCCGCAAGGCGACCCATGCGCACGGCGCCGGTGAGTCGGGGCTCGGCAAGCTGATCGAGCTGCACGGCGTGAACGGCGCGGGCGATGTCATGATCACCGTGGCGCTGGCCTCCACCGTCTTCTTCTCGGTGCCGACCGACGAGGCCCGCGGGCGCGTCGCGCTCTACCTCGCCATCACCATGGCGCCGTTCACCCTGCTCGCGCCGGTGATCGGCCCGCTGCTCGACCGGCTCCCGCACGGCCGCCGCGCGGCGATGGCGGGCGCGATGCTGGCCCGGGCGCTGCTCGCGCTGGTGCTGTCCGGGGCGGTCATCACCGGCAGTATCGAGCTGTATCCGGCGGCGCTCGGCGTGCTCGTCGCGTCGAAGGCGTACGGGGTGGTCAGAAGCGCCGTGGTGCCCCGGCTGCTGCCGCCCCGGTTCTCCCTGGTGAAGGCCAACTCCCGGGTCACCCTCGGCGGGCTGCTGGCGACCGGTGTGGCGGCGCCGGTCGGTGCGGGGCTCCAGGCGATCGGGCCGCGCTGGCCGCTGTACGGCGCGTTCGTGATCTTCATGGCCGGAATGTTCCTGTCGTTCTCCCTGCCGCCGAAGGTGGACTCGGCCAAGGGCGAGGACACCGCGCTGCTCGCCGCGGACGCCGACCATCTGCACGGGCCGCACCTGCGGCCGGTCAAACGGCCGGGGCTCAGGACGGTCGGGACGGCGGTCACCCACGCGCTCGGCGTCAACGCGGCGATCCGCTGCCTCGCCGGGTTCCTGATCTTCTTCCTGGCCTTCCTGCTGCGTGAGCACCCCATGACCGGGCAGAGCGCGGCGGTGTCGCTGGGCATGGTGGCGGTCGCGGCGGGCGTGGGCAACGCGCTGGGTACGGCGGTGGGGGCGGCCCTGCGGGCACGGGCGCCGGAGCTGATCATCGTGACCGTCGTGGCGGTCGAGCTGGGCGTGGCGATCACGGCGGCGGTGTTCTTCGGCGCGTTCCTGGTGGCGTGCCTGGCGGCGGTCGCCGGGTTCGCACAGGCACTGGCCAAGCTGTCCCTGGACGCGCTGATCCAGCGGGACGTACCGGAGCTGGTGCGGACGTCGGCGTTCGCCCGCTCGGAGACGCTGCTGCAGATGTCATGGGTGATCGGCGGCGCGATCGGCATAGCACTGCCTCTGAACGGCGCCCTCGGCCTCATCGTGGCCGCCTGCATCGTCGCCGCCGGCTGGCTGACCACCGTCCGCGGCCTGCTCGGCTCGGCCCGGCGCGGGGGTGCGGCCCGGGCGCGGGTGGTGTAGGGGCGGGCGAGTCGCGGGTGGTGCAGGGGGCGGGCGAGTGGCGTAACGCACGGCACGGCCTGTACCCCACGTGGGGAGCGGGTCGCGCGTGACCGATAGCCTTCGGGTATGACCACGAAGCAATCCGTTGTGCGACGCCGCCGCGCCGTCGCCGCCGCCGGCGCCGTTTCCGCCGGACTGCTCGTCCTGTCGGCCTGCGACAAGCCGTCGCCGATGTCGACGATCACCGTCGGTTCGAGCTCGGTCAGTTCGGAGGCCACCTGCTACCACGAGGGTGACGCCCTCACGGCCGAAGAGCGGTCCGGGTGCCTGCAGGAGGAGGACATCAAGTCCGTCTCGGTCGCCCCCGACGAGACCGTGCGCTTCGGTGTGGACCCGAAGATCGCGGACAAGGGCTGGACGATCCTGATGAACGGCTCGCCGATCACCGAATCCAGCACCAAGACGTACCGGACCATCCCGGGCAGCGTGTTCTTCAACGCCCAGTACGGCGCCCAGGGCAACTCCACGCTCGTCTCGATCATGGGCGGCAAGCCGGAGGCCCCCACCGGCCTGTGGAACTTCAGGCTGAAGAAGGACGCCTGACCCTCGCCGCAGTGTCCCCCGCACGCATCCTCGTAGCCACCGCCGTCCCCGCCGAACGGGACGCGGTGGCACGTGCGTTCCCGGGCCCGGTCACGGACGTCTCCCTCCCCGGAGCCGTCCTGCACCGGCCCCCCGCCGGCCCCGACCTCCTCGCCGCCGGCGTCGGCCCCGCCCTCGCCGCCGCCTCCACCGCGACCGCGCTCACCGCCGCCGCCCTGGCCGGCACCCCGTACGCCCTGGTCGTCTCGGCCGGGATCGCCGGCGGCTTCGCGCCCGAAGCTCCCGTCGGCTCGCTCGTCGTCGCCGACGAGATCACCGCGGCCGACCTGGGGGCCGAGACCGCCGACGGCTTTCTGCCGGTCACGGAGCTGGGCTTCGGCACCGTCACCCACCGTCCGCCGGACACCCTCGTACAGGCCGCCGCCGACGCCACCGGGGCCCGCGTCGGCCCGGTCCTCACCGTGTCGACGGTGACCGGCACCGCGGCCCGTGCCACCGCCCTGCGCGCCCGCCACCCGCGCGCCCTCGCCGAGGCCATGGAGGGCTTCGGCGTCGCCGAGGCCGCCGCCGCGCACGGCACGCCCGTCCTGGAGCTGCGCGCGGTGTCCAACCCGGTCGGCCCGCGCGACCGCGCCGCCTGGCGGATCGGCGAGGCTCTGGCGGCGCTCACCGAGGGATTCGGGAAGCTCGCGCCCGTACTGGAGAGTTGGAAGCACCCATGAGCCCTGACATGCGTTCGCTGCAGATCGCGTACTCCCCCTGCCCCAACGACACCTTCGTCTTCGACGCCCTCGCCCACAGCCGCGTGCCCGGCGCTCCCGCGCTCGACGTGACCTTCGCGGACATCGACATCACCAACGGCATGGCCGAGCGCGGCGAGTCGGACGTGCTGAAGGTGTCGTACGCGGTGCTGCCGTACGTCCTCGGCGAGTACGCGCTGCTGCCGTGCGGCGGGGCGCTGGGGCGGGGGTGCGGTCCGCTGGTGCTGACCCGGGAGCCGGGCGTCGACCTGGCGGGCCGTACGGTCGCGGTGCCGAGCGAGAGGTCGACGGCGTATCTGCTGTTCCGGCTGTGGGCGGCCGACACCCTGTCCGGTGGGGTGGGCGAGATCGTGGTCATGCCCTTCCACGAGATCATGCCCGCCGTGCGGGACGGGAAGGTCGACGCGGGACTGGTGATCCACGAGGCGCGGTTCACGTACCAGAACTACGGGCTGCACAAGCTCGCGGACATGGGCGAGCACTGGGAGAACACCACCGGGCTGCCCATCCCGCTGGGCGCGATCATCGCCAAGCGGTCACTGGGGGCGGACACGCTGACGCTGCTCGCCGAGTCCGTCCGTGCCTCTGTACGGGCGGCCTGGGACGACCCCGAGGTGTCCCGTCCGTATGTGATGGAGCACGCCCAGGAGATGGACCCGGACGTCGCCGACCAGCACATCGGGCTGTACGTCAACGAGTTCACCGCTGACCTCGGCGAGGACGGCTACGCGGCCGTACGCGGACTGCTCACGCGCGCGGCGGCCGAGGGGCTGGTGCCGCCCCTCGGGCCGGAGGCGTTGGATTTCCCCTAGTCGGGGGTTGTGTCGGGGTTTACACGTCGAGCTGGTCGGCGACCGCTCGGAGCAGGCCGGCGATCTTCTTGCCGGATGCCTTGTCGGGGTAGCGGCCCTTTTCGAGCATCGGGGTGATGTTCTCCAGGAGGGTCGTCAGATCCTGGACGATGGAGGCCAGCTCGTCCGGCTTCTTGCGCTGTGCGGCCGCGACCGACGGGGTCGGGTCCAGGAGGGTGACCGAGAGGGCCTGGTCGCCGCGCTGTCCGGCGACCACCCCGAACTCCACGCGCTGACCTGGCTTGAGCGTCTCGACTCCGGCGGGGAGAACGGAGGAATGGACGAAGACGTCACCGCCGTCGTCGCGGGAGAGAAAGCCGAAGCCCTTCTCGCTGTTGAACCACTTGACCTTGCCGGTAGGCACGTCTGTCCTCGTCCTCGTACTCGTCGGAAAACTGCTTCTGAAACGGCTCTTGATAGCACTCGGGCGGGTCGTCCGTGACCCGCCGGTACCAAGGCTAATGGTCTTCAGGCCGGTGACAAGACGTCGCCCGGTTGTTCCTTCGCGCTGGGAACTACCCTGGTCGGGTGCGTGACAAAACCCAACCGAATTCCGCCGCGCCCGGTGACCGACTGATCCGTGCCGGTGCCGTCGTCTTCGTCGTCGGGGCCGTGGCCACTCTCGTCACGGTGGCCCCGCTGTTCCTCGGGACGACGCCTTTTCCGACGTACATGTTCCTGTTGAGCATGCTCATGGGGGTCGGCTTCCTCATCGCCGGGGCGGGCGTGTTCCAGGCGATCGCGGCGGGGCGGCGTCAGGCGCGCGGTGCGTCGGCCGCTTCCGGTGCCGCTTCGAGATAGGCCGAAAGCCACTCCGGGAACTCGCCGAGGCCGGCGAGGACGACGTCCGCGCCCGCGGCGCGCAGTTCGTCGGCGTCGCACGGGCCGGTCGCCACGGTCACCGACAGCGCGCCGGCCGCGCGGGCGCCGCGTACGTCGCCGGTGTGGTCGCCGACGTACACCCTCGCGGCGTGCTCGCGCAGTGCCTCCGCCTTGGCCTCCGCCCACAGGTTGCCGATCACCGCGTCCGGCTCGATGCCGAGGTGGGTGAGGTGCAGCTTGGCGTTGGGCTCGTACTTGGCGGTGACGACGACCGCGCGTCCGCCGGCCGCCCGGACGGCCTCTATCGCCTCGTGGGCGCCGGGCAGGGCGGGGGTCGCGGCGATGGCGATCGACGGGTACATCGCGCGGTAGACGTCGGCCACGGCGGGCACGTCCGCGGCCGGGAACCAGTTGCGCAGCTCCTCCTCCAACGGCGGGCCCAGGCGGGTGATCGCCAGGTCGGCGTCGATGTACGTTCCGGTCCGCTCGGCCAGCGCCAGGTAGCAGGCGTGGATGCCGGGGCGGGAGTCTATGAGCGTCATGTCGAGGTCGAAGCCGACGGTGGGCGGGCGCGAAATCATATGGGCCATTGTGCAGGGTGCCTCCGGCGGTTGGGCGGGGGCTTGTGCCGGTGGGTGGGGCTTGTGCCTGGTGCCGGTGGGTGGGTCGGGGTCGGTGCGGTGTGGCGAGTCCGCCGCGGGTTGCGCCCCTCTGCCTGTTGCCACAGGGGGCCGACGTGGGGACCGGCTGAGCGGCGGACTGCGCCACACCGCCCCGACCCGCTTCCGTGGTACGGCGACTTTCCCGTCGTTCGGCTAACGCTCCTTCTGGGAGCGCCATACGAGGAACAGGGCCGAGGCCAGGGCCGCGCCTCGTAGGACCCAGGGCCAGGTTTCGGCCAGGGCGTCGTTCATGTGGCCCTCGGGGACGGGGGTGCCCCAGCGGCCTTCGGTTCTGCCCCAGAGCCAGATGAAACCGGCGGTGACCGCCAGGGTGGGCAGGCCCATGACCGCCCATTTCACTTCTGCGCGGGTCAGGCGGCGCGAGGCGTAGGCGATGAGCCAGCCGAAGGCGAGGGCGAGCAGGTTGCCGAGTACCGCGCCGGCGACCAGGAGGGCGGCGGCGAGGAGCAGCAGGGGGTTGCTCCACGTGCCGGGGGACGGGAGCAGGCGGCGGCGGGGGGTGGGTTCGTCCTCGTCCGGTTCCGTCGCCTGTTCGACCGGCGGCTCGGGCTTCTCGGGCGGGTCCTTCGGTGGCGGCTTGAGCAGTTCCGGGATCTCCACGCCGCCCACGAATCCGGGCACGCTGTCGCCGACACCGAACGGGCTGCTGTCCACCCGCCACCAGTCGGGCTGCGTCGCGCTGTCGCCGAGTTCGTGCTCGCCGGCGCGGTGGGGCGGGGACGGGGCGTCGGAGGGTGCCGGTGCGGGGGGTTCGGCGGGGCGGGGGCGGGGCAGCATGCTGCGCTTCGGTTTCTGGTCCCGTTGTGCCGGTACGGCCGTCGGGGGTGGTTCCGGGCGGGTGCCGGCATCGCCTGCGGCGGCGACCACTTCGTCGGGGCTGCCGATGCGGGCGATGATGCGGCGGACGGCGGCGGGGCTGTCGACGACGGCCTTGGCGCGGCGCCGGTCGATCTCGTCGCGCAGCTGGGAGACCAGGCGCATCCGGGTGGCGGAGGACAGCTGCCGCTGCTGAGCCACGTCACCGACGCGGCTCAGATACTCGTAGACGACCTTGTCGCTCTCGATCCCCACGCTGTCCCCTCCGGGGCGGGTGTGCCGGATTCCCCGTGGGACGACGGTAGCGCAGGCCACCACCCGCTACCGTGGATCGGATGAGCAGCGATGAGAAGCCGGTGGTCCCGCGGTCCCTCGCGGAGGCGCTGCGTGCGCGGGACGACGCCTCCCTGGCCGTGCTGCTGCGCAGCCGGCCCGATCTCATCACGCCCGTGCCGACGGACCTCACTCAGCTTGCGACCCGGGCCGGCACGCGTGCCTCGGTCGTGCGTGCTCTGGAGCGGCTCGACCGGTTCGCGCTGCAGACGGCTGAGGCGCTGGCGGTGGCGGCGGATCCGGCGACGTACGAGGAACTGCTCGGGCTCATGGCCGGGGACGAGGGCGATCCGCTGGTCGCCGCCGCGCTGCCGCGTGCCCTCGGCACGCTGCGCGAGCAGGCCCTGGTGTGGGGCGACGACGAACGGCTGCGGCTGGTGCGCACGGCTCGGGAGCTGCTCGCGCCGTCGCCGCAGCATCCGTCGCCGACCGGGCTCGGTCCGACGGTCCAGGAGGCGTCGGCGGGCATGTCGCCGGGCCGTATCCAGGAACTCGTGACGGCCGTGGGGCTGCCTTCCACGCACGACTCCGTCTCCGCGGTGGCCGCCCTCACCGCCCTGTTCACCGACCGGGCGCGGATGGCGGCGCTGCTCGCCGGGGCCCCGGCCGAGTCGCTCGAGGTGCTGGAGCGGCTGGTGTGGGGGCCGCCGTACGGCCAGGTCACCGCCGCTCCGGCACCCCGGCTGCGCTGGCTGCTCGACCGCGGGCTGCTGCTGCCGACGGCGCCCGGCACGGTCGTACTCCCCCGGGAGGTCGCCCTGCACATGCGCAGCGGCCGCGCGCACCGCCTGCCGGAGCCGGTGCCGCCGCCCGTGGAGGTGGCGGCCACGCACCGTCCACAGGTTGTGGACGCCACGGCGGCCGGGCAGGCCTACACCGCGCTGGCCACCGTCGAGGAGCTGCTGAAGGACTGGGACGAGGGCGGGCCCGCGGTGCTGCGGGCGGGCGGGCTCAGTGTGCGCGACCTGAAGCGGACCGCCGTCGCGCTGGACGTGTCCGAGCCGGTCGCTGCGTTCTGGGTCGAGCTCGCCTACGCGGCGGGCCTGCTGGCCTCGGACGGCGAGGCCGACGAGCGGTACGCGGCGACCCCGGCGTACGACGAGTGGCTGGAGCAGCCGGCCGCCCAGCGCTGGACCCGGCTGGCGGAGGCGTGGCTCGCCGCGACCCGGACGGCGGGGCTGGTCGGCGGGCGGGACGCCAAGGAGCGGGCGCTGGCGGCGCTGGGACCGGGCCTCGACCGCTCCGCGGCGCCGGAGGTACGGCACCGGGTGCTGAGCCTGCTCGCGGGACTGCCGGAGGGGGCCGCGCCGACGGCGGAGTCGGTGCTGGCGCGGCTGCGGTGGGAGCGGCCGTTGCGGGGGCGGGAGGGCCAGCGGGACGCCGGGGGGCGGGATGCCGCGCGTGATTCCGTCCAGGACGGTGGGACGGGCGGGCGCGACGACGATCTGCGTGTCCGGCTCGCCCAGTGGGCCCTGGCCGAGGCCGAGCTGCTCGGTGTGACCGGGCGGGGGGCGTTGTCCGCGCACGGGCGGGCGCTTCTCGGGGCGAGCGCCGCCGCGCACCTGGCGGACGAGGAGCCGGAAGGCCCCGGTGACAAGCTTCCCGTCCACCATCGCCCGCCCACTGCCCCGGAGCCCCTGTCGCCCGGCGAGCAGGCCGTCGCCTCCGCCACGGCCGCCCGGCTGCTCGCCCCGCTGCTGCCCGAACCGCTGGACCACGTCCTGCTCCAGGCCGACCTCACCGCGGTCGCGCCGGGCCCGTTGCAGCGGCCGCTGGCCGACATGCTGGACGTGCTCGCCGACGTGGAGTCCAAGGGCGGCGCGACCGTCTACCGCTTCACGCCCGCCTCCGTACGCCGCGCCCTGGACGCCGGCCGCAGCGCCTCCGACCTGCACGCCTTCCTCGCGGAACACTCCCGTACGCCGGTGCCGCAGCCGCTCGCCTACCTGATCGACGACGTGGCCCGCCGGCACGGCCGACTGCGCGTCGGCGCCGCCTCGGCGTATGTGCGCTGCGACGACGACGCCCTGCTGGGCGAGATCCTCGCCGACAAGCGGGCCGCCGGCCTGCGGCTGCGCCGCCTCGCGCCGACCGTGCTGGCCGCGCAGGCCGACCCGGCGGCGCTGCTGGACGGGCTGCGCGCGATGGGCTTCGCGCCCGCCGCCGAGTCCGCCGAGGGCGACGTACTGATCACGCGGGCGCACGCCCACCGCACCCCGCCGCGCACCGCACCCGAGCCGGTGCCGGACGGCCCGCCCGCCCCCGACGCGACGCTGCTGACGGCCGCGATCCGGGCCATCCGGGCGGGCGACCTGGCCTCCACCGCCCCGCGCAAGCCCACCGGCACGGCCCCGGTGACCGGCGGTGAGCTGCCGCGCACCAGCTCCGCCGACACCCTGGCCACCATGCAGGCCGCCGTCCTGACCGGCCAGGCCCTGTGGATCGGGTACGTCAACGCCGAGGGAGCCGCCAGCCAGCGGGTGATCGCGCCGGTACGGGTGGAGGGCGGCTTCGTGACGGCGTACGACCACACCGCGGACGAGGTCCGCACCTATCCGCTGCACCGGATCACCGGGGTCGCGGAGCTGGCCGACGACCAGATGTGAGCGCCGGTCACTCACACGGGCGTAGATCCGAATTCATGCACGCCACGCCGGACACTTCCCACCCATGAGGGAGCTTGCAGGTCGCGGCGCATTCCGCTGCGGGCCGCCGGGCAGCCACCGGATGTCCTGATCAAGCCCGAACCGCCCGGCAGGGGGCTCGGGCGAACGCAGCTGAAAGGAAATCCGCCACATGCGTGCTGCCCGTCGTTTCGCCGCCGTCCTGGCCGCCACGGCCATGATGCTCGGCGCCTTCACCACCCAGGCCGCGGCCGTCGGCATCGATGTCGCCGGCCTGGTCATCGAGACGCCGCCCGTCTGACGCGCCCCCGCACACCTCATAGGGCCGGTCCCGGCGCCCCGGGACCGGCCCTCCCCTCGACCTCCTGTGAAAGGCCCTGACGTCCCATGCGTTCCAAGCTGCCCGTCCGCGCCCCCTCCGCCGTCGCCGTCTGCGCCGCCGCGCTGGTGACCGCCGCCGCCCTCGTCGCCGCGCTCGCGCCCGAGGCCTCGGCGGCCCCTGCCGCGCCGCTGCCGCTCCCCGTCGCCGGGGCCGGTGGCGAGCCCCTCCTCGCCAACGTCGACGGGCACATCTTCGCTCAACCGCTGGTCAACAACCTCACCCTGCCCACTCCGAAGTAGCCCGCCGCATCCGGTAGCTGTCCCCGTCGAGCCGCACGATCTCGGCGTGGTGGGCCAGCCGGTCCACCATCGCCGGGGCGGCCGGACCGCCGAACACCTCGTCCCACCTCTCGAGCGGGCGGTCGCTGGTCACGATCAGCGACCCCCGCTCGTAGCGGTGGGCGACCAGCTGGAAGAAGAGGCGGGAGGTGTCCGCGTCGAAGGGGACGTACCCGACCTCGTCGACGATCAGCAGCGGGCAGTCGTCGAGGGCGGTGAGTTCCTCGGCGAGCCTGCCCGCGGTCTGCGCCCCGGCCAGCCTGGCCGCCCAGCCGGCGGCCGTGTCGAACAGCACCCGGTGGCCTGCCTGGCAGGCGCGCACGCCGAGCCCGACGGCCAGGTGCGTCTTGCCGGTGCCGGGCGGCCCCACGAACACCACGTTGCCGTGCGCCGCGACGAAGTCCAGCTTGCCGAGCCTTGCCACGGTCTCCCGCTCGAAGGCCCGGGGGTGTTCCGCGTCGAACTCCTCCAGCACCTTCCGGGCCGGGAAACCGGCGGCCCGGATCCGCTCCTCGGCTCCCGTCTCGGCGGGGGGCGGCCCGGCCTGGGCCGGGATCGACACCGCCGCCGGGGGCCGCGCGGGTTCGGGGTCGTCGGCCCGGTGCTCCCGGTGGTGGGCGCGTTCGGCGTGCGCGGCCATCGGCCCCGACATGTACGCCAGGATCGCCGCCGACACGATGAACGCCATATGGATCACCGTGCCCCACAGCAGGGAGTGCCGGGCGGTGTGGTGCACATCCACGAACATCTGCAGCAGATGGACCGAGGAGATGCCCACGATGGCGGTGGCCAGCTTCACCTTCAGCACGTTGGAGTTGACGTGCGAGAGCCATTCCGGCTGGTCACGGTGGCCCTGGAGGCCGATGCGGGAGACGAACGTCTCGTAGCCGCCGACGATCACCATGATCAGCAGGTTGGCGATCATGACGACGTCGACCAGCTTGAGCACGGCGAGCATGACGTAGGTCTCGGTCGCCTGCCCGGTGATGCACCGGAGGATTAAGGCCCACAGCTCGTTGAAGAACTTGTAGACGTACACCCCCTGCGCGGCCACGAGGCCGAAGTACAGCGGGGCCTGCAGCCAGCGGGTGGCGAACAGGGCGTAGCCGAGGGTGGTGGTGGGCGGGGACGGGTCACGAGTGATGGCCTGCACGGTCGGCCATTCTTCGCAGCCGGAGCCGTACAGGTGAAACCGTTCCACCCCCAGGAATGAATAGACATCCTGTACGACGGGACGTGCGCGCCTTCGTGACCAGGAACCGATCAGGAATCGATCAGGCACACTGGACGTTTGGCCGTACCGTCCGGCCGTACGGAAAGGGTGCCCGCGTGAATGGTCCGCTGATCGTCCAGTCCGACAAGACTCTGCTTCTGGAAGTCGACCACGAGCGTGCCGACGACTGCCGTCGGGCCATCGCGCCGTTCGCGGAGCTGGAGCGGGCGCCCGAGCACATCCACACCTACCGGGTGACGCCGCTCGGCCTGTGGAACGCGCGCGCGGCCGGGCATGACGCGGAGCAGGTCGTGGACGCGCTGGTGCAGTACAGCCGCTACCCGGTGCCGCACGCGCTGCTCGTGGACATCGCCGAGACGATGGACCGCTACGGGCGGCTGACGCTGAGCAAGCACCCGGCGCACGGGCTGGTGCTGACCACCACCGACCGACCGGTCCTCGAAGAGGTCCTGCGCTCCAAGCGCGTCGCCCCGCTCGTCGGCACCCGGATCGACCCCGACACCGTGGCCGTGCACCCCTCCGAGCGGGGGCAGATCAAGCAGGTGCTGCTGAAGCTGGGCTGGCCCGTCGAGGACCTCGCCGGGTACGTCGACGGCGAGGCGCACCCGATCGAGCTGCACGAGGACGGCTGGGCGCTGCGCCCCTACCAGAAGCAGGCGGTGGAGAACTTCTGGCACGGCGGCTCCGGCGTGGTGGTCCTGCCCTGCGGCGCCGGCAAGACACTGGTGGGCGCGGGCTCGATGGCGCAGGCGAAGTCGACGACCCTCATCCTCGTCACGAACACGGTCTCGGCCCGGCAGTGGAAGCACGAGCTGGTGAAGCGCACCTCGCTGACCGAGGACGAGATCGGGGAGTACAGCGGTACGAAGAAGGAGATCCGCCCGGTCACCATCGCCACCTACCAGGTGCTGACGACCAGGCGGAAGGGCGTCTACCCGCACCTGGAGCTGTTCGACTCCCGTGACTGGGGCCTGATCCTCTACGACGAGGTGCACCTGCTGCCGGCGCCGGTCTTCAAGTTCACGGCGGACCTCCAGGCGCGGCGGCGGCTGGGCCTGACGGCGACGCTGGTGCGGGAGGACGGGCGCGAGTCGGACGTGTTCTCGCTGATCGGGCCCAAGCGGTTCGACGCGCCGTGGAAGGAGATCGAGGCACAGGGCTACATCGCGCCCGCGGACTGCGTCGAGGTCCGCGTCAACCTCACGGACGCCGAGCGGCTGGCGTACGCCACCGCCGAGACGGAGGAGAAGTACCGCTTCTGTGCGACGACCGACACCAAGCGCAAGGTGACGGAGGCGATCGTCCGCCGGTTCGCCGGGCAGCAGATCCTCGTCATCGGGCAGTACATCGACCAGCTCGACGAACTGGGTGAGCACCTGAACGCCCCCGTGATCAAGGGCGAGACGTCCAACGCCCAGCGGGAGAAGCTGTTCGACGCGTTCCGGGAGGGCGAGATCAGCGTGCTGGTGGTGTCCAAGGTCGCCAACTTCTCCATCGACCTGCCGGAGGCCACGGTCGCCATCCAGGTGTCGGGCACCTTCGGCTCGCGCCAGGAGGAGGCGCAGCGCCTGGGCCGCGTCCTGCGCCCGAAGGCCGACGGGCACCAGGCGCACTTCTACTCGGTCGTGGCCCGGGACACGATCGACCAGGACTTCGCCGCCCACCGCCAGCGGTTCCTGGCGGAGCAGGGGTATGCGTACCGGATCGTGGACGCGGACGAGATCCTCGCGGAGAGCTGAGCGGCACGTGTCGTACCGCGGCGGGCGCGCGGTGCTCCTGCTGCCGGAGGAGGACCGACGCGAGCACGGCCAGCCCCAGCAGCGGGTAGGGCGAGGCCAACGGCTGTTGCCACCACGGGAGTCGGAGGTCCAGGTCGCCCTGGTGGGGCAGCAGCCACATCGTGCGGGCCGTGAAGAGCAGGGCCGTGAGCGCCGCCAGGCGGGTGCGGCCCTCGGCCAGGAGCACGGCGATCAGCGGCACACACCACACCCAGTGGTGGGACCAGCTGATCGGGGACACGAGCAGCGCGGTGACGGCCGTGACGACGACGCCCCTCCGGTCGTCACCGGTCCGGCATGCGAGCCACAGCCCGGCGGCGGCCAGCAGCAGCGCCGGGAGCATCCACGCCGGACCCGGTGACGGGTCGCCGAGCGTGCGGGCGAGCAGGCCCTGCAGGGACTGGTTGTCGACGATCCAGGGCTTGCCCACGCGGTCGGTCTCGTAGAGGCGGTGGAGCCAGAAGTCCGCGCCGGCGGACGGAAGGACGAGGACGCCGAGCAGGACGGTGGCGGCGAGGGCGGCGGTCGCGGTGAACGCCTCGCGGGTGCGGCGGGTGAGGAAGAGATACGCGATGAAGACGGCCGGGGTGAGCTTGATCCCGGCCGCGATGCCCATGGCCACGCCCTTGCCGGGGGCGCCGGACGGGCGGGTGAGGTCCCACAGGACCAGACAGGCGAGCAGCAGGTTGATCTGGCCGAAGAGGAGGGTCTGGAAGACCGGTTCGAGCCAGAGCGCCAGGGCCGTGCCCGCGCACAGGGCCGGAAGGCGCAGGGGCAGCCCTGCCAGCCGGGCGGAGAGATGGACGAGGCAGACGACGAGCAGGGTGTTGGCTGCGAGGAACGCCGCCTTGAGGGCCGTGACCGGAATCCAGGCCGTCGGGACGAACAGGAGCGCCGCGAAGGGCGGGTAAGTGGCGGGAAGCTGCCACTCGGTGACCCTGAAGCCGTACAGATCGCTGCCGCGCAGGACCGCCTCGCCCTGGGCCCGGTAGACCATCGCGTCCGCCATCGGCAGGCGCTGTACGGCGCACAGGGCGGCGAGGGCCCCCAGGGAAACGGCCAGGAGGAGGAAGGGAGTTGCGGAGTGTGATCGGCGGGTCACGCGGTGACCCTAGTCGGTCACTTCCGGCGTACGCCCGCCTCCTCGCCGTACTCACCGAGGATGATGACGTCGAACGCGGCACCCGCGAACACCCGCACGGCGCGCAGGGCCTCGCCGAGCCGGTGCCGGTGGCTGCCGGCGAGGGCGGTGGCGCCGGACGGCCGGGCCGGGGCTGGGGTGATGGTCGCTGCACTCATGTCTCCATGGTGGATTTCCGCACCCGAGAACGGAATCGGTCTCGGGGCCGAACCTCGACCGCTCCCGCGTAGCCCTCCGGGCGGACCCCCTCCCCTGAAGGGGGAGGGGGCACCCCCTAGGGGTAGGGAATGGGTCGCCGGAAATTCATTGGCGTCGTGCTCCCCCGATTACCTAGAATCTCCGCTCTTGCCCGCCTCCCCAGCGGAGTGCCGCCGTCCGGCCGGAAACCGGACGGCATCGATCGCCCCACACTCACGCAGGTCCCCGACGGAGGCACCCCCTTGTCCACGCCCGCCGACGGCCCCCTCTCCCGCGAGCGCGCCCATCTCTCCGCGTCCCGTGCCGCGCTGCGCGCCATGCGGGAGGACGTCGAGTCGCTCGACATCAGTGACGTCACCGCGAACTGGGTCAACGCTCAGATCCTGGAACACCAGATCGGCGAGCGGATCAAGGCCCTCGCCGATCTCAGCGACACGCCACTGTTCTTCGGCCGGCTCGACTACCTGCACGCGCCGGGTGCCGAACAGGCGGAGGGCGCGGAGGGGGAGCGCTTCTACATCGGGCGTCGGCATGTGCACGACGCCGACGGCGACCCGATGGTGATCGACTGGCGTGCGCCGGTGTCGCAGCCGTTCTACCGGGCGTCAAAGAAGAACCCGATGGACGTCGGCCTGCGCCGCCGCTTCGGCTACACCGGCGGCGAACTCACGGCCTACGAGGACGAGCACCTGTCCGACCCCGCCGAGGCGGCGAAGGCCAGCAAGCTGCTCCAGCAGGAGATCGAGCGCCCGCGTGTCGGCCCGATGCGGGACATCGTGGCGACCATCCAGCCCGAGCAGGACGAGATCGTACGGTCGGGACTCTCCGGGACCGTCTGCGTACAGGGTGGTCCGGGCACCGGGAAGACGGCCGTCGGCCTGCACCGGGTCGCGTACCTCCTCTACGCCCACCGGGAGCGGCTCGCCCGCACCGGCACCCTCGTCATCGGGCCGAACCGGTCCTTCCTGCACTACATCGAGCAGGTGCTGCCCGCACTGGGTGAGCTGACGGTCCGCCAGGCCACGGTCGACGACCTGGTGGCCCATGTGGAGGTGCGCGGCACGGACGACGCGGCGGCCTCGATCGTCAAGGGCGACGCCCGGATGGCCGAGGTCCTCCGCAACGCCCTCTACGCGCACGTCACGCCGCCGGCCGAGCCGGTCGTCGTCGTGCGCGGCTCCCGGCACTGGCGGGTCCCGGCGTACGAACTCGAGGACATCGTGCGGGAGTTGCTGGACCGAGGCATCCGCTACGGCGCCGCCCGCGAGGCGCTGCCGCAGCGGATCGCGCACGCCGTGCTGGTGCAGATGGAACGGTCCGGTGAGGCGCCGGACGACCGGGTGCAGGACGCGGTGGCCCGCAACGCCGCGGTGAAGGCGGCCGTCAAGGCGATCTGGCCGCCCGTCGACCCGGCGAAGCTGGTGCTGCGGCTGCTGACCGACGGGGACTTCCTCGCCGTCCATGCGGACGGGATCCTCACCGCGGAGGAGCAGAAGACGATCCTGTGGGCGAAGCCGGTGCGGTCGGTGAAGTCCGCGAAATGGTCGCCCGCGGACGCCGTGCTGATCGACGAGGCGACGGACCTCGTCGACCGCACGCCCTCCCTCGGCCATGTCGTCCTCGACGAGGCGCAGGACCTCTCCCCCATGCAGTACCGGGCGGTCGGCCGGCGCTGCACCACCGGCTCCGCGACCGTCCTCGGCGACCTCGCGCAGGGCACCACGCCATGGGCGACGAGGAGTTGGGACGAGGCCCTCACCCACCTCGGCAAGCCGGAAGCGGTGATCGAGGAACTGACGGCCGGCTTCCGCGTCCCGACGGACGTCATCACCTACGCCTCACGGCTCCTGCCCCACATCGCGCCGGGGCTGACGCCGGTGGCGTCGGTCCGCGAGAACCCGGGGTCGTTCGAGGTACGGCCCGTCACCGGCGATGCGGACGTGGTCGCGGCGTGCACGCAGGCGCTGCGCAACGAGGGCTCGATCGGCCTGATCGCCGCCGACGCCCGCGTACCGGCCCTCGCGGAGGCCCTGACGGCGGCGAGCATCCCGTACCTCTCGCCGGGCGAGGAAACAACCGCCGACTGCCGCCTGACCCTGGTCCCGGCCTCCCTCGCCAAGGGCCTGGAGTACGACCACGTCGTCCTCGACGAGCCCCAAGCCGTGGTCGACGGAGAACCGGACGAACGCACCGGCCTACGCCGCCTGTACGTGGCCCTGACCCGAGCGGTATCGGGCCTGACGGTCACCCATGCGGCCCCGCTGCCACCACAACTCAGCGACGCTGCCCGCTGAGCCGCGGGCAGTCGTGCCGCACAGGGCGGCAGGGGTGGGCGCGGGCGGCACGCCGTCAGCGCCGGGCTGCGCCACCCACCCCCGCCCAGCCGCAACGCCGGTCCCGTCACACCCCGTCCAGCACCCGCCGCCACTCGGCGACGGCCTCCGCCGAGACCGGCCCGTCCCAGCCCTCCGGCCGAGCCGCCCCGCCGATGTGAAACGCATCGATCCCACCGTCCAGCAGCCCCGGCACGTGGTCCAGCCGCAACCCACCGCCGACAAGGAGCTGCTGCTCGTACCCGGGCTCTCCGCAGCGCCGCGCCTCGGCGAGCAGCGTGGGAAGGCCGTCGTCGACACCGCCGGCCGACCCGGCCGTCAGGTAGGCGTCCAGTCCCGGCAGGTCCCCGAGCTGCTTACGCAGCGCGTCCCGGTCGGCGGCCCGGTCGATCGCCCGGTGGAAAGTCCACCGGCACCCGCCCAGAACCCCGACCACCCGCTCCACGGCATCCAGATCCACCCCACCGTGCGCATCGAGGAACCCGAGCACGAACTGCTCCGCCCCGACCTCCCGCATCTCCCCGGCGACCCGCACCAGCCGCTCGACGTCCCCGGCGGCGAACCCGTCCGCGAGCCGGAGCATCACGCGTACGTCGATGTCGACGGCGGCCCGGATCGCGGCGACGGTCCCCGTCGGCGGCGTGAGCCCATCGGCCGCGATGTCGGTGACCAGTTCGAGGCGGTCCGCGCCTCCGGCCTGGGCGGCGACCGCGTCCTCGACGTCGAGGGCGATCACCTCCAGGACTGCACGCTTGCTCATGGGACCCCATTCGTCGGCTACAGGTCTAGTCCAATCTAAGACTACGCCCCGAGCCGGCCCCGCACCCCTGGCCACCCACGTCGGCAGCCTGTCGGCCGCGTCGGCCGCACCGGGTCAGTCACCGAAAATATTCAGCTCCGCCGCCCGCACCCCCGCCAGCTCGAACGCGGCCCCGTCCACCGGCCGCCCCGCATACAGCCGTACGAGCGTCGCCGCGTCCCCGATGTACCGCGCCGGCGTCCGCTCCCCGCTCACCTCACCGAACCGCAGCGGCTCATCCACGTCGTCGAGGTCGGCGTGCAACGGCACATGCCCGCGATTCCGGGTGATCCAGGCGAGCAGGTCGAGCGCGTACGGCAGCCCCTCCCCCTCGTACGCCCCCGCTTCCCCGAGCGTCTCGCGCACGTCACCGGCGTGCACCCATTCCCCGAGCGCGACCCCGTCCAGCGCCCCGCCCGCCTTGGCGATGGCCGGCCCCGCCTCGGTCATCCCGCGCTCCAACTCGTCGACGACCTGCGCGTTCGTCCAGTCGGCCCGCTCGGCGATGTCCCGGTCGTTGGACTCGGGCGAGAACACGCCCTCCTCGAAACGGCGCTCCACCACCCGCATCAGCGCGGCGGAGCAGTGCGCCAGCACATCCCGCACCGTCCAGCCCGGGCAGGCAGCGGTCGGCAGTGCAAAGTCCTCCTCGGCCCGCGCCCGCAGCAGCGGAATCAGCGCATCACGCTCGACGGCCAGCAGCCGCCCGGGCAGTTCGGGGTCGCGTACCTCGTGCACGTCATCAGTCATGGACTCCACGCTAGGGGCCCAGGCACCCGCAGCGAGAGAATGAACGCATGGCCGATCTCGACGCCCTCCGCGCCCGCTTCACCCACGCACTGCAAGGAGCCCGCGGCCCCGGGGGTGGCTCCGATCCCGCCCCCTACGCCGACAACCTCCTCGCCCGCTGGCAGGAGCCGCAGCGCCGGTACCACACGCTCGCGCATCTCACCGCCGTGCTGGATCACATCGACGTGCTGGAGAAGTACGCGGACGATCCGGACGTCGTCCGGCTGGCCGCCTGGTTCCACGACGCGGTCTACCTTCCCGACCGCTCCGAGAACGAGGAGCGGTCGGCCCGTCTTGCCGAGCGGGCGCTGCCCGAGGCCGGGGTGTCCGAGGCGAAGACGGCCGAGGTCGCCCGGCTGGTCCGGCTCACCGCGGGCCACGCCCCGGCCGACGACGACCGCAACGGCCAGGTCCTGTGCGACGCCGACCTGGCGATCCTCGCCTCGCCCCCCTCGTCGTACGCCGTCTACACCGCCGCCGTCCGCAAGGAGTACGGCTTCGTCCCCTCCGACGCCTTCCGGGCCGGCCGCGCCACCGTCCTCCGCGAACTCCTCGCCCTGCCCCGGCTGTTCCGCACCCCGTACGGCGCGGAGCACTGGGAGGCGACGGCCCGCTACAACATCACCTCGGAGCTGGAAATCCTGTCGTCCTGAGCGGGCGTCGGCCTCTAGCCTGCGGTGCATGACAGACATGGGTGGGGAACGGGTGCGGGAGGCCGTCGCGGGCGCCGTCGCGGTGCTGCGGACGGCGACCGAGCGGGACTGGGAGAGCGTCGACGCGGGCTCGCTGACGTGGAGTTGTCGCAGGACAGCCGAGCATGTCGCGAGCTGTCTGCTCGCGTACGCGGGCCAACTGGCGGGGCGGGTGCAGGGGGCTTACTCCCCGTTCAGGATCAGCATCGTGGACGGCACGAGCAACGAGGAGCTGCTCCAGGTCGTCGAGACAACCGGCGCGCTGCTCACCGCTGCCGTGCGCACCGCGCCCCGCGAGGCGCGCGCCTTCCACCCGTACCCCTTCCGCAGCGCGGGCCGCGACGGCTTCGCCGCGATGGGTGTCACCGAGGTGGTGCTGCACACGTACGACATCGCAGAGGGACTCAGCCTCACCTACGAACCCCCCGCCGAACTCGCCGAGTTCGCGCTCGGCACGATCTTCCCGCACGTCCAGCCCGGCCCCGACGCCTGGCGCACCCTGCTGTGGGCCACCGGCCGCGGCGAACTGCCCGGCCGCGCCCCGGTCACCGAGTGGCGCTGGAACAACAACCTCGTCATCCCCGCCGAGCGCCTCACTCTGGAAGGCGTCACGCCGCTGGCCGCCGCCGACCTCGCCGCGGGCGGCGACGGAGGGTTCGAGTGGGTCGAGGGCGGCCCGTTCGAGGGCACACGGGATGCCGCCGGGATGACCGCGAAGGCGTACGAGGCGGGGGTGCACCGCCCGGAGTTCGGGCTGTTCGTGCTCGTACGGCAGGAGGACGGCCGGACGGTCGGCGGCATGGGCTTTCACGGCGCCCCCGACGAGGACGGCCGCACCGAGATCGGCTACGACCTCGCCGAGTCCGCCCGCGGCCACGGCTACGCCACCGACGCGCTGCGGGCGCTGGCCGCGTGGGCGCTGGCACGGGAGGACGTACGGTCGCTGTTCGCGACGGTCGACCGGGACAACCTGCCGTCGCAGCGGGTCGTCGAGCGGGCCGGGTTCCTGCGGGTCAGCGAGGACGGGGAGCAGTTCGCCTATGAGCTGCTCCCCTGATCCAGCCTCTTCCGTCTACGAACTGCGGCCCTGATCCAGCCGCTTCCGCCTGCGCAATCCGGCGCCGTGCAGCAGCCGCACCACCTCGCGGCTGCTGACCTCCACCGCCCCGGCGCGCACCGCGTCGGCGTACCGATGGGAGGGGATGTCGTAGTGGTCCCGCTCGAAGGCCCGCCGGGGTGCCCCCAACTCCTCGGCGAACTTGTGGAGTTCGTCGTACGAGACATCGCTGATCAGATGCGACCACATGCGCCCGTGGCCCGGCCAGGTCGGCGGATCTATATAGACCGTCACGAGGACGGCGCCCCGCCCCCGCAGGATCCCAGCAGGCCGACCGCGGCGACCTTCACGCCCGCCTTGTGGCACACCCAGTGCGGGTCGGGCCCGAGCTCCGGTTCGACGTCCAGCGCATGAGGATCCCCGGAGCCGCACACCGGGCACAGCGGCCAGCGCCCGTACCGCTCCAGCAGCGCATCCTGAACGTCCTGGGCGACCAGCCCCGCCACATACGTGGCGCCCTCCGGCCACTGCTCCACCCACCAGCGCCGCTGCGCGACGGACTCCTCAACCAGCGACACGACGTCCGCCTCGGCGACCTGGTTCGCGACGAGGTCGGCGAGCACCAGGGCGCGGGCCGCGTGCAACGCCTGCTCAAGGGGGCTGATGGGGTCCATGTCCCCATTGTGCGCACTCTTGACCGCAACACCGAGCCGAAAATATCTTTCATCTGTGACCCGTAACGTGAAGGAAACTTTCGGGACGCCGCCGGCGCCCGCCGCCCTCGCCGCCAAGGTGCGCACGCTCGCCCCGTCGATGACGCGTTCCATGCAGCGGGTCGCCGAGGCCGTCGCGAACGACCCGGCCGGCTGCGCGGCCCTCACCGTCACCGGTCTCGCCGAACTCACCGGCACGAGCGAGGCGACCGTCGTCCGCACCGCCCGCCTGCTCGGCTACCCCGGCTACCGCGACCTGCGCCTCGCCCTCGCCGGTCTCGCCGCCCAGCAGCAGTCCGGCCGGGCGCCCGCCATAACGACCGACATCGCGGTCGACGACCCGATCGCCGACGTCGTCGCCAAACTCGCCTACGACGAACAGCAGACCCTCGCCGACACCGCGGCCGGCCTCGACATCGCCCAGCTCGGCGCCGCCGTCACCGCCCTGGCCGGCGCCCGCCGAGCCGACGTGTACGGCGTCGGCGCGTCCGGTCTGGTCGCGCAGGACCTCACGCAGAAGCTGCTGCGCATAGGTCTCATAGCCCACGCGCACAGCGACCCGCACCTCGCCGTCACCAACGCCGTGCAGCTGCGGGCGGGGGATGTCGCCATCGCCATCACCCACTCGGGCTCGACGGGTGACGTCATCGAGCCGTTGCGCGTCGCCTTCGAGCACGGGGCGACCACCGTCGCGATAACCGGCCGCCCGGACTCGTCGGTCACGCAGTACGCCGACCACGTCCTGACCACGTCCACGGCCCGGGAGAGCGAGCTGCGGCCGGCCGCGATGTCGTCGCGGACGAGTCAGTTGCTGGTGGTGGACTGTCTGTTCGTGGGGGTGGCGCAGCGGACGTATGAGACCGCGGGGCCGGCGCTGGCCGCTTCGTACGAGGCGTTGGCTCATCGGCATCGGAGTGGGCCTCGGTAGGCCGTAGGGCTGAATGTCGTGAGTTGTCTGCGGGCCGTATGTGGCTTGTCGCGCAGTTCTCCGCGCCCCTGGGGGCGTGACTTCAACTCGTAGTGAAAAGAGCCATTTCCTCATGACCTCCACATCCGATCCCCGTGACCTCCGAGCCGAGTTGGAGACACTCACCACCGAGGCGTTCCGCCCCGAGCTCGCCGAGATCGACCGGCTGCCCACCCTGGAGATCGCGGCGCTCATGAACGGCGAGGACGCCGGCGTACCCGCGGCCGTCGCCGAGCGGCTGCCGCAGATCGCCGCCGCGATCGACGACATCGCCACCCGCATGTCCCGCGGCGGCCGCCTCGTCTACGCCGGCGCCGGCACCGCGGGCCGCCTCGGTGTGCTCGACGCCTCCGAGTGCCCGCCCACCTTCAACACGGCCCCGGCGCAGGTCGTGGGCCTGATCGCGGGCGGCCCGGCGGCGATGGTCACCTCCGTCGAGGGCGCCGAGGACTCCGCCGAGCTGGCCCGGCAGGACCTGGACGCGCTGCACCTGACGCCGGACGACACGGTGGTCGGCATCTCCGCCTCCGGCCGCACCCCGTACGCGATCGGTGCCGTCGAGCACGCCCGCGCGCGCGGCGCCCTCACCGTCGGCCTGGCCTGCAACGCGCACAGCGCGCTCGCGGCCGCAGCGGACCATGGCATCGAGGTCGTCGTGGGTCCCGAGCTGCTCACCGGATCGACCCGGCTGAAGGCGGGCACGGCACAGAAGCTGGTGCTCAACATGCTCTCGACGATCACGATGATCCGCCTGGGCAAGACGTACGGGAACCTCATGGTCGACGTACGCGCCTCGAACGAGAAGCTGCGCGCCCGCTCCCGCCGGATCGTCGCCCTGGCCACCGGCGCGCCCGACGAGGAGATCGAACGCGCCCTCGCGGCAACCGACGGCGAGGTGAAGGCGGCCATCCTGACGATCGCCGGCGGGGTCGACGGGGGGACGGCCGCCCGCCTTCTGGAGGAGTCCGGCGGCCATCTGCGCGCGGCACTCGAGGCCGCGGCCCGCTGAGCAGCACCCTCGGGGCATGCGCAAAGACCCAGCCGAAGTAGCCGCCGCGCTCCTGCCCCTGGTCGGCGGCCCTGCGAACGTCACGTCCGTCGCCCACTGCATGACCCGGCTCCGCCTGGGCCTGGCCGACCCGTCCCGGGTGGCGGAGGAGCGGCTGAGGGCGCTGCCGGGGGTGCTCGGTGTCGTCGTGGACGACGACTCGTACCAGATCGTGCTCGGGCCGGGTGCGGTGGCGCGGGTGACGGCGGAGTTCGAGACGCTGGTCGGGCGGACGACGGCCGACGAACTGGCGGCGCGGGGCGCGGAGCTGAAGGAGGCCCGGCGTCGGCGCAACGCGACGCCGGGGAAGCTGGCCCTGCGCCGCGTCGCGAACATCTTCGTCCCGCTCATCCCCGCGCTGATCGGCTGCGGAGTGCTGGCGGGCATGAACGGGCTGCTGGTCAACGCGGGTTGGCTGCCGGCCGTGACCCCCGCCCTGTCCGCGATCGCCTCGGCCTTCATGGCCCTGATCGCGGTGTTCGTCGGCCACAACACGGCGAAGGAGTTCGGCGGCACACCCGTGCTGGGCGGCGCGGTCGCGGCGATCGTCGTGTACCCCGGCGTGGCGAAGGTGACGGCCTTCGGCCTGGCCCTGTCCCCCGGTCAGGGCGGGGTGCTGGGCGCGCTGGCGGCGGCGCTGCTCGGGACGTACGTGGAGAAGTGGTGCCGCAGACGGGTCCCGCCGACCCTGGACGTCCTGCTGACCCCGACACTGACGGTCCTCGTCGCCGGCCTGGCCACCCTCTACGGCCTGATGTACGCGGCCGGCGAGATCTCCACCGCCATCGGCACCGCCGCGAACTGGCTCCTCACCACGACCGGCGCCTTCGCGGGCCTGATCCTCGGCGGCCTGTTCCTCCCCCTGGTGATGCTGGGCCTCCACCAGGCCCTGATCCCCATCCACACCACCCTGATCGAACAGCAGGGCCACACGGTCCTGCTGCCCATCCTGGCCATGGCGGGCGCGGGCCAGGTGGGCGCGGCGATGGCGGTGTACGTCCGCCTGCGGCACGACACCTCCATCCGTACGACGATCAGGTCGGCGCTTCCGGCGGGCCTGCTGGGCGTGGGAGAGCCGTTGATCTACGGCGTCTCCCTCCCCCTGGGCCGCCCGTTCCTGACCGCCTGCGTGGGCGGGGCGGCGGGCGGCGCGTTCGTCGGCGTGTTCGCGATGCTCGGCGACCAGGTCGGCGCGACGGCGATCGGCCCGTCGGGGTGGGCGCTGTTCCCGCTGCTGGCCGGGAACGCGGGGTTGGGGGTCTCGGCGGCGATCTACGCGGGCGGGCTCCTGACGGGCTACGCGGTGGGCTTCGTGACGACGTACGCGGTCGGACTCGGCGCTGCCTCCGGTGACCGGACAACCTCTGCCCCATGAAGACCTCGGGCTGACAGGGAAGCGCCCTCCGTCGTCCCCGCGGCGGACCCGTCAGCCCCTCCGTACTGCGATTTCAGTAGCGCCGATTGTCGGCAGCCACACGACGACAGCGCGGCCCTCTCCCGGACAACCTGGGGCAGACGATCGCCCCCAGATGTGGAGACCTCCTGTCGTGGCTACTTTCCTGTATCGAGTGGGCCGTCTGGCCTTCCGGCGACGCTGGTACGTCGCCCTGGTCTGGGCGGCCGTCCTGGCTGCCGTCGGTCTGGGCGCTCTCAAGGCCCCGGGAGCCTCCGACGAGGAGTTCTCCATGCCGGGCATCGAGTCCCAGAAGGCGTTCGACCTGATGGAAGAGCGCTTCCCCGGGGCCTCGGCCGACGGCGCCACCGCCCGGGTCGTCTTCGTCGCGCCGAGCGGTGAGAAGGTCACCGCCGCCGAGAACAAGCGGGCCGTCGAGCAGGCCGTGGCTGAACTGGCCGACGGCACGCAGGTCGCGAGCGCCGTCGACCCGTTCCAGGCGCAGGCGGTCAGCAAGGACGGTACGACGGCGTACTCGACCGTCACCTACAAGGTCGGGTCCAACGACCTCACCGACGCCAGCAGGACCCACCTCGAGCAAGCCATCGACCAGGCCCGGGACTCCGGACTGACCGTCGAGGCCGGCGGGACCGCGATGGAGGACGGCGGCGGGGCGGGCGGGCTCGCCGAGGTGATCGGCGTCGCCGTCGCGGCCGTCGTCCTGCTGATCACCTTCGGTTCGCTGGCCGCGGCCGGCCTGCCGCTGCTGACCGCCCTGATCGGTGTCGGCGTCAGCATGGCCGCCGTCCTCGCCCTGTCCGACGCCCTCGGCCTGTCCACGACGACCGGCACCCTGGCGATGATGCTGGGTCTCGCGGTCGGCATCGACTACGCCCTGTTCGTCGTCTCCCGCTACCGCGAGGAACGCGCCAAGGGCCGTACGCCGCAGGAGGCGACCGCACTGGCGGTCGGCACGGCCGGGTCCGCGGTCGTGTTCGCCGGGCTGACCGTCGTCATCGCGCTCGCCGGGCTCGCGGTGGTCGGCATCCCGATGCTCACCAAGATGGGCCTGGCCGCTGCCGGCGCGGTCGTCGTCGCCGTACTGATCGCGCTGACGCTGGTCCCGGCGTTCCTCGGCTTCTGGCCGAACGCGGTGCTCCCGCGGCGGGCCCGTAAGAGCGGCCGTATCGAGGCGAGCAGCGAGAACAACGGCGGCACCCGCTGGGCGCGCTTCGTGCTGCGCCGCCCGCTGCCCGTGCTGCTGCTCGGTGTGGTCGGGCTCGGCGCGCTCGCGGTGCCGGTGACCGACCTGCAGCTGGGCATGCCCGGCGACGAGGCCAAGCCGACCTCCACCACCGAACGCCGGGCCTACGACGCGCTCGCGGAGGGCTTCGGGCCGGGCTTCAACGGGCCGTTGACCGTCGTCGTGGACGCCAAGGGCGACGACGACCCGAAGGCCGCCGCGGAGACGATCGCGAAGGAGATCGGCGCCACCGAGGGCATCGTGTCCGTCTCCCCGGCCCGTTTCAACGACGTCGGCGACACCGCCGTCTTCCAGGTCGTGCCGTCCACCGCGCCGACCGACGAGAAGACCAAGGACCTGGTGACGGCCATCCGCGGTGAGCGGCCCGGGGTCGAGTCCGAGACCGGGGCGTCCTTCGAGGTCACCGGCACCACCGCGCTGAACATCGACATCTCCGACAAGGTGCAGGCCGCGCTGGTCCCGTATCTCGTGGTCGTGGTCGGCCTGGCGATCGTTCTCCTGCTGGTGGTCTTCCGGTCCCTGCTCGTCCCGCTCAAGGCGGCCCTCGGCTTCCTGCTGTCGGTCCTGGCCTCCCTCGGCGTGGTCGTCCTGGTCTTCCAGCAGGGCCACGGCGCCGAACTCCTGGGCGTGGAACAGACCGGCCCGATCATGAGCCTGATGCCGATCTTCCTGGTGGGCATCGTCTTCGGCCTTGCCATGGACTACGAGGTCTTCCTCGTCTCGCGGATGCGGGAGGCGTACGTCCATGGCGAGTCGCCCCGCCAGGCGGTCACGTCCGGCTTCCGGTACAGCGCCCGCGTGGTCGTGGCCGCCGCGTTGATCATGATCGCGGTGTTCGCCGGGTTCGTCGGCGAGAGCGACTCCATGATCAAGATGATCGGGTTCGGCCTGGCATCCGCCGTCCTCTTCGACGCCTTCGTCGTACGGATGGCGATCGTGCTGGCCGTACTCGCCCTGCTCGGCGACAAGGCCTGGTGGCTGCCGAAGTGGCTGGACCGGCTGCTGCCCCGCGTCGATGTGGAGGGCGAGGCGCTCAGCCACCGCTCGGAGAAGGAGCCGGCTCCGGACACCACAGCCGACCTAGAACCGGTACGCACCTGATCCAACCGCCCCCACCGGGGCCGCCCGTGGCGAAGGACACGGGCGGCCCCTCGGGCGTTCCCACCCGGAGTCGCCCACCATGGACCCAGTCCACCGACCGGAGAGCCCGATGACCACCAGCCCGGAGCGGCGGTACGCGGACCGCCTGGAGAGTTTCTCGGAGCGCAACCCCGTCGTCGTCGACGTGGTCCTGGCCGCGGCGCTGATGGGCTCGGCGACCCTCGGCAGCATGCTCACCCTGCCCGGCGTCGAGCCGCTGGACCAGGACAGGACCGCCACCGTCCTCCTGGGCGTGGCCTGCCTCGCCCTGCTCAAGCACCGCAGCCACCCGCGCACCGCCCTCGTCGTCACCGCGGTCTGCACGGTGGTCGCGGTCGCACTGGGCTACCTGCTCACCCCCCTGCTGCTGGCACCCGTCATGGCGGCGCTCTACTGGCTGGCGACCCACACCGACCGCGGGACCACCCGCGTCTACGGCATCACCACCATGGTGGCGGTAACGGTCGCGGCAGGGGTCTCCGACTCCATGGACCACGTGTCGCTGCTGCTGAGGACCATCGGCCCGTTCTTCTGGCTGCTGCTGCCGCTCGCCGCCGGCAACATGACCCGGCTGCGACGCGCCTACCTCAAGGCGGTACAGGCCCGTGCCGAGCACGCGGAGCGCACCCGCGAGGAGGAGGCGCGGCTGCGGGTCACCGAGGAGCGCATGCGCATCGCCCGTGAGCTACACGACGTCGTCGCCCACCACATGGCACTCGCCAACGCCCAAGCGGGCACGGCCGCCCACCTCGCGCTCACCAATCCGCAGCAGACGCAGAAGATCCTCACCGATCTGACCGGCACCACGTCCTCCGCGCTGCGCGAGCTGAAGGCCACGCTGGGCCTGCTGCGGCAGAACGACGACCCGGACTCCGCACCGCTGGAGCCGTCCCCCGGCCTCACCCGCCTGCCCGAGCTGATCTCGGCATGCGCATCGGCAGGGCTCACCGTCACGGTCACCACGGAAGGGGAGCCCCAGTCGCTCTCACCCGGCGTGGACCTGACCGCGTTCCGGATCGTGCAGGAGGCGCTCACCAACGTCACCAAGCACGCCGCCGCGGAAGCCGCCCACGTACGGCTCGCGTACTCCGGCTCCCGTCTGCTGATCACGGTCAGCAACGACGGCCCGGCCACCGCTTCCCTTCCCGAAGCCGCGCAGAGCCGGGGGTTCGGCATGATGGGGATGCGCGAGCGCGCCCACTCCATCGGCGGCGAACTGTGTGCGGGCCCCCGCCCCGAGGGCGGCTTCGAAGTCACCACCGCACTGCCGCTGCGCCCTCTCGCCCGGCTACGCGGTGGGCTTCCTGACGATGTACGCGTTCGGACTCACAGCAACCGACTCTCCTGGTTGACACGCCGGACCCGCTCACGCAGCACCTCCTTGGGCAGCACCTCCCCCAGCGACTCCGGCGGACAGTCCCACTCCCGCCCACCGCACACGGGCCGCAGCTGCACCCGGCCGCCCACGTGTCCTCGCACCTCACCGACCCACCCGTCCCGCACGTCCTCGACGTACGCCCCCACCGGCGGGGTCTCCCCACGCAGCGCGGACGCCAGGCGCTCGGCCGTACGCACATTGCAGCGCCCCAGGTCGACGAGGGCGAACGGCTCGTCACTCGCCCCGGTCACCGGGTCGACGCACAACGACGGCAACACGACGCCGACTCCGTTCAGCGCCGCCCGCAACGACTCCACGATCTCTTCGGTCGACCGCACGCTTCCCTACCTCCACGCTGAGTTTCCGATTCACGACTCAGCGTGTCGACCATGCTTCTAACCTGGCCAGATACGGCGCCCCAACAACGTCGTCTGTCGGACAGGGAGTTGCCCATGCCAGGACCGAAGGGCCTCGATCCGTCGTCATCGCCGCGCGCGCTGCTGGGCGCGGAGCTCATATTCCGAGCGTCGGCCTGGTCGGCCTTCGTCAAAGCGGTCAGGAGCTGACCTCAATAACTCCTAGCGT
This sequence comes from Streptomyces sp. NPDC127197, assembly GCF_042672405.1. Taxonomy (NCBI): domain Bacteria; kingdom Bacillati; phylum Actinomycetota; class Actinomycetes; order Kitasatosporales; family Streptomycetaceae; genus Streptomyces; species Streptomyces sp. NPDC127197. Next base: position 151,036 of record NZ_JBHXVG010000010.1, read on the forward strand.
GGCTGTCATGAATGAGACCACGCACCTCACCGCCACCGACGAACGCGCCGACCTGCTGGAGACGCTGGCCAAGCACCGGCACTTCCTGCGCCTCACCACCCGCGACCTCACCGACGAGCAGGCCGGGCAGCGAACCACCGTCAGCGAGCTGTGCCTGGGCGGCCTGATCAAACACGTCACGTCGACGGAGCGTCACTGGGCGGACTTCATCCTGAACGGCCCGTCGCCAAAGGACGACTTCACCGCCATGACTGAGGCCGACTGGGCCCGGCGGGCCGACGAGTTCCGGATGCTGCCCGGCGAGACACTGGCCGGCGTGCTGGCCGAGTACGCCGAAGTGGCCAGCCGAACCGACGAGTTGGTCGCCGCCCTGCCCGACCTGAACGCCGACCATCCGCTGCCCAAGGCCCCGTGGAACGAGCCCGGGGCTCGATGGTCGGCCCGCAGGGTGCTGCTGCACATCATCGCCGAAACGGCCCAGCACGCCGGCCACGCCGACATCATCCGCGAGTCCCTGGACGGCGCGAAGAGCATGGGCTGACGCACCGACCGCCCGGCCCGAAGCTCAAGCATCCAGCCCCGAGCCCTCTTTGCAAGGAATGGATGGAGGGCTCCAACCCACCCTCCCACCCGGCGAGTTGACTTGACGCGTTCGGCTTGCCACGCACAGTCACGGTCGTCTAGCGTGCCCGCATAACGAACAGCCCCCGCCAGGTGCTCGCAACACCTGCGGGGGCTTGACCAACGAGATCGACTGACAAGGACCCGATCCCGTGGCTGATGCCAAGCTTAGTGCTGCCTCCCTGACCGCGCACGCCTCCCCGCACCCGATGGCCAATCCGGGTTACGGAAAGCGCTCCGCGCCGGATCAACTCCCCCGCACGAACCACGACTTCGCCCACCTCCCACCCCGCGAAGCCGCCATCGCCGCCTACATCGACCGCCTCCCCGACGGCGCCGACATCTCAGTGAAAACGCTGGCCAAGCAGCTCCCGTACGGACAGTGCGCCCTGCGCACGGCGCTCAACAACCTCCAGCGGGCAGGTCACTTGCGCCGCGGTCGCGAACGCCTGGCCGACTCGGGAAGTCAACGCTGGATCACCCGAACGTGGTTCACCCGTACCGCACATGACGATGCCTGGTGGGCAGCGTTCACGCGGGGAGACGTACCCGAGCCGGAAGCGGAACCGCGACGCCCTACCCGCCCGCGCGCCCACATCCTCCTCGCCGCCCTCGGCCGTACAGCACCCGCCCTGTCCCTCTCCGAGGCCGACTGCGCGCAGCTCGCCCCGCTGCTGACCGAGTGGTTCGCGCGGGGCGCCACCGACGACGCCGTACTCCGCGCCCTGACCAACGGCTTGCCCACCCCGGTCCACTCCCCGGCCGCCCTGGTCCGCAACCGGCTGACCACCAAGCTGCCGCCAGAACCCGCACCCCGCCCGCCCCTCCGCATCCTGGAGTGCGCCGAGTGCGGCGTACCGGGACGCCCCGAAGCGCTCCCGGGTGGCGTCTGCGGCGCATGCCGGTGCGAACACACCCCTGCTCGCCCCAACACGCCGCTGCCCGCCTCCACAGTCCATGCCCGCGCGGCCGAGATCCGTGCCGCGATGTCCCAACGACGAGAAAGGACCTTCGTATGACGGCTCCTACGGTCCGACGCCACCACTCCGGGGCACGATGGGGAGAAGGAGGCAACGCCATGAACCCTGACACCACTGACTGCCCGCAGATGTCCGTCGAGGACTTCGACGAACTCGTCCGCAGGGCCCCGAGGGAGCTGCGGAACAGGCTGGAATTCCTCGGGGGGCGACTGTGCATCCGGCACGGTCCGCTCGACGTGGAGGAATTCGAGGAGCTTGCCGCCGTCGCCCCCGAAACCGTGCGGCTGGAGTACATCAGCGGAAAGGTAGCGGTCAAGGCAATGCCGGACGGCAACCACGGCGAGATCTTCATGTGGCTGCTGCGCCAGTGTATGCAGCAACGTCCCGAGCTGAACCTCATGCCCGAGCGAGGCGTCAAGACAGAGGCCTATCGGAAGGGCCGCGCCCGCACGGACGGTTTTCTGGCACCGGTGGACCACTTCAAGGGCCACGGAGAGTGGTCCGTAGCTGACGGCGCTCTCATGGCCGTAGAGATCACCTCCCGCGACCGCGACACCGACCAGCGCGACCGCATCGACAAGCCCACCGGCTACGCGGCGGCCGAAATCCCTGTCTACCTCCTCATCGACCGCGACATCGACATGGTCACCGTGTTCAGCGAGCCCAAGGACGGCCGCTACCTGCAGTCCGCCTCCTACCCGTATGGAGCGGTGGTCGAGCTCCCCACCCCCGTCAACATCACCCTCGCCACCGAAAAGCTCAAGGACTACGCAGACTGACCTTTATGAACCACGCCCAGCTCACCGCCCTCGGCCGTGCCCTCCGTCTCCTCGGCGAGCACGGCGAAGCCCTCACCCCCGACACTCCGGACGCCAAGCTGCACGAGGTCAAGGCGGATCTGCAACGCGCCCTGGATCTGCTGGAGGAGAGCGTCAGCACGGCCGCGCCCACCACCCGCTGCCCGGAGCATCCCACCGGCCCCGTCGACGAGAGCGCCCCCGACCTCTGTCTGCTGTGCGAGACCCGGCGCCGGGCGGCCCGCCGCGCCGAGTTCAACGGGCCCTCCGCGCCACCCCGCCCCACCGGAAACGCCCCCTCCCGGTACGGCGTGCGCGCCGACCGCCCCCAGCCCCAGCAGCGCTGGCTCCCGGAGCTGTGGAACGGTCAGGAGTGGCAGTTGTGCGGCACCCCGCGCCGGGACCGCCGTGAGGCCGAGCTGTACATCGCAGCCCAGCGGCGCGGCTCCCGGCCCGCCATGGCGTACCGCCTGGTGCACGAGTTCACCGACTACGAGGTGCTGCGCGTATGGGGCACACCGGTGCGGGTCGACATCGAGCCGATGGGCAACCTGTAGGCCGTACGACGAGCTCGAACGCCTACGCCTTCACTGCGGAGACCTGCGCCGGTTCCGCCTCTGCGGCCGCCGCCGCCCCGGCCGCCGGACGCCCGCGCGGGATGAACGACGCGACGGCGAAGGCGAGCAGGGCCGCTCCCGCGCCGATCGCGAGAACCGTGCGGAAGCCGTCCTGGGAGGGCAGCGCTACGGGGCCGAGGTTGATGGTCATCTGGGCCAGGATGACGCCCGCCACCGCGCTCGCCGTGGACGTACCGATGGACCGCATCAGGGTGTTGAGGCTGTTGGCCGCGGCCGTCTCGGAGGGGTCCACCGCGCCCATGATGAGCGCGGGCATCGAGCCGTAGGTGAAGCCGATGCCGGCGCCGATGACGCAGGAGACCAGGACGAAGTGCCAGACGGCGTCCATCAGCACGATGTTCAGGCCGTAGCCTCCGGCCACGATCAGGGCACCGATCATCAGAGTGACCTTCGGGCCCTTGGCCTTGGACACGGCGGCGGAGACCGGTGCCGTCAGCATCATCACCAGACCGGATGGCGCCATGACCAGACCGGCGGCGAGCATCGACTGGCCCAGGCCGTAGCCGGTGGCCTCGGGCGCCTGCAGCATCTGCGGAATGACCAGGGACATCGCGAACATCGCGAAGCCGACGGCCACCGAGGCGAGGTTCGTCACCAGCACCTGGCGGCGGGCCGTGGACCGCAGGTCCACCAGCGGCTGGGTGACGCGCAGCTCCCACCGGCCCCACACCAGCAGGACGACGACGGCCGCGGCGAACAGGCTGAGCGTGGTGCCGCTGGTCCAGCCCCAGTCCGCCCCCTTGGAGATGCCCAGGAGCAGGCAGACCAGGCCGACTGCCAGGCCGAGTGCGCCGATCAGGTCGAACCGTCCGCCGGTGCGGACCTTCGACTCGGGTACGAGGGTCAGGACGAGGACACCGGCCACGACACCGAGGGCGGCCGAGGTCCAGAAGAGGACGTGCCAGTCGAAGTTGTCGGCGATGAGCGCGGCGGCGGGCAGACCGAGGGCGCCGCCGACGCCGAGGGAGGCGCTCATCAGCGCGGTGGCGGAACCGAGCCGTTCGGCGGGCAGTTCGTCGCGCATGATGCTGATGCCGAGCGGGATGACACCGGAGGCCAGGCCCTGCAGCACCCGTCCGACGATCATCGGGACCAGGGAGTCGCTCAGCGCGGCCGTGACCGAGCCGGCCACCAGCAGGACCACGCTGACCAGCAGCATGCGGCGCTTGCCGTACATGTCACCGAGCCGGCCCATCACCGGCGTGGCGACGGCGGCGGCGAGCAGCGTGGCGGTGACGGCCCAGGCGGTGTCCGAGGAGGGGGCGTCCAGGAGCTGCGGCAGCTCCGGGACGATCGGGATCACCAGGGTCTGCATCAGGGAGACGACGATTCCGGCGAAGGCCAGCACCGCCACCACGGCGTTCGACCTCGACGGGGCTGTTCCCCCGGCGTCGGCGGGTCGGGCAGGGGCGTGGGACATGACTGGCCTCCGGTCGCGATGAGTGATGCTTGACTCAGGCAACCTTAAGTCAATTGCTTGACTTACTCAAGAAATCCCGGTCACGGCTGGACCAGAAGAGCGACGGCCCCGGCGTGCACTGCATCGCCAGGGCCGCCCACTGCCACCGACCGTCAGCTCAGCGACCTCAGCGACGCCGCGTCGTACGGGGCCAGTTCGTCGAACCGGCCCGCCAGCACCTTCGCCGCCCACTGCGGGTCCTGGAGCAGCGCGCGGCCGACGGCCACGAGGTCGAACTCGTCGCGCTCCAGGCGGTCCAGGAGGTTGTCGAGGCTGCCCACCCCGGCACCCTCCCCCTGGAAGGCCTTGAGGAACTCACCGTCCAGGCCGACCGAGCCGACGGTGATGGCGGGCTTACCGGTCAGCTTCTTCGTCCAGCCCGCGAGATTGAGGTCCGAACCCTCGAACTCCGGAAGCCAGTAGCGGCGCGTGGAGGCGTGGAAGGCGTCGACGCCGGCCGACGCCAGCGGGGTCAGGATCGCCTCCAGCTCCTCCGGCGTCTCGGCGAGCCGCGCGTCGTAGGCCTCCTGCTTCCACTGCGAGTAGCGGAAGATGACCGGGAAGTCCGGCGAGACCGCCTCCCGGACGGCGGCCACGATCTCCGTCGCGAACTTCGCACGGGCCACCGGGTCGCCGCCGTAGGCGTCCGTACGGCGGTTGGTGCCCGCCCACAGGAACTGGTCGATGAGGTAGCCGTGGGCGCCGTGCAGTTCCACGCCGTCGAAGCCGATCCGCTCGGCCGCGGCGGCGGCCTCGGCGAAGGCCGCGACGACGTCGTCCAGGTCCCGCTGGGTCATGGCCTTGCCGGTGCCGTCCGTGCCGTCCAGGCGCAGCCCGGACGGGCCGACCGCCGGGGCCTCGGGGAACGGCGGCTTGCCCGCGCTGCGCACCATGCCGATGTGCCAGAGCTGCGGCACGATCCGGCCGCCGGCCGCGTGCACCTCCTCGGCGACCTTCGCCCAGCCGGCCAGCTGCTCCTCGCCGTGGAAGCGCGGGACGTCAGCGCTCTCTCCGGCGGAGTCGTGGCCGACGTAGGTGCCCTCGGTGACGATCAGACCGACGCCCGCGGCCGCGCGGCGGGAGTAGTACGACGCCACCTCCGCGCCGGGGATGCCGCCCGGGGAGAAGGAGCGGGTCATCGGCGCCATCACGATGCGGTTGGGGACGGTCAGGCCGCCCACGGTGAAGGGGCGGGCGAGGACCTGGGTCGCTCGGGAGACGGAGGACGCGGTGACGGTCATGTGGAGGTTTCCTCGGAGCAGCTCGACGATAGATGCGCGTGCATACTTGCACAGCATTAACTTCCTCGCCGGACCCCGCATTCCGCCCCCTTTCCGACTCCGGTGTGATCCCGGACACGCCCGAGGGCGGCACCCCCTGCTGCCAGGGAGTGCCGCCCTCGGTCCAACGGACGGTCGATCAACCGGAGTTGATCAGAAGTCCATGTCACCGCCCGGCATGCCGCCGCCGGCGGGCGCGGCGGCCTTCTCCGGCTTGTCGGCGATGACGGCCTCGGTGGTGAGGAACAGCGCGGCGATGGAGGCGGCGTTCTGCAGGGCAGAGCGGGTCACCTTCGCCGGGTCGATGATGCCTTCCTTGACCAGGTCGACGTACTCACCGGTCGCGGCGTTCAGGCCGTGACCCGGGGTCAGGCCGCGCACCTTCTCGACCACGACGCCGCCCTCGAGGCCGGCGTTGACGGCGATCTGCTTCAGCGGCGCCTCGAGCGCGAGCTTCACGGCCTGGGCGCCGGTCGCCTCGTCACCCTCGAGCTCCAGCTTCTCGAACACCTGGGAGGCCTGGAGCAGGGCCACGCCACCACCGGCGACGATGCCCTCCTCGACGGCCGCCTTCGCGTTGCGGACGGCGTCCTCGATGCGGTGCTTGCGCTCCTTGAGCTCGACCTCGGTGGCGGCACCGGCCTTGATGACGGCCACGCCGCCGGCCAGCTTCGCCAGGCGCTCCTGGAGCTTCTCGCGGTCGTAGTCCGAGTCGCTGTTCTCGATCTCGGCGCGGATCTGGTTGACCCGGCCGGCGACCTGGTCGGCGGAGCCGGCGCCGTCGACGATGGTGGTCTCGTCCTTGGTGATGACGACCTTGCGGGCGCGGCCCAGGAGGTCCAGGGTCGCGTTCTCCAGCTTGAGGCCGACCTCCTCGGAGATGACCTCGCCGCCCGTGAGGATGGCGATGTCGCCGAGCATGGCCTTGCGGCGGTCACCGAAGCCCGGGGCCTTGACGGCGACGGACTTGAAGGTGCCGCGGATCTTGTTGACGACCAGGGTCGACAGGGCCTCGCCCTCGACGTCCTCGGCGATGATCAGCAGCGGCTTGCCCGACTGCATGACCTTCTCCAGGAGCGGGAGCAGGTCCTTGACGTTGGAGATCTTGGAGTTGGCGATGAGGATGTAGGGGTCCTCGAGCGACGCCTCCATGCGCTCCATGTCGGTGGCGAAGTACGCCGAGATGTAGCCCTTGTCGAAGCGCATGCCCTCGGTGAGCTCGAGCTCGAGACCGAAGGTCTGCGACTCCTCGACGGTGATGACGCCTTCCTTGCCGACCTTGTCCATCGCCTCGGCGATGAGCTCGCCGATCTGGGTGTCGGCGGCGGAGATGGAGGCCGTGGAGGCGATCTGCTCCTTGGTCTCGACCTCCTTGGCCTGGTCGAGCAGCGCACCGGAGACGGCCTCGACGGCCTTCTCGATACCGCGCTTCAGGGCCATCGGGTTGGCACCGGCGGCGACGTTGCGCAGGCCCTCCTTGACCAGGGCCTGGGCGAGAACGGTCGCCGTGGTCGTACCGTCACCGGCGACGTCGTCCGTCTTCTTGGCGACTTCCTTGACCAGCTCGGCGCCGATCTTCTCGTACGGGTCCTCGAGCTCGATCTCCTTGGCGATGGAGACACCGTCGTTGGTGATCGTGGGGGCGCCCCACTTCTTCTCGAGGACGACGTTGCGGCCCTTGGGGCCGAGGGTGACCTTGACGGCGTCCGCGAGCTGGTTCATGCCGCGCTCGAGGCCGCGCCGCGCCTCCTCGTCGAACGCGATGATCTTGGCCATGTGAAGTGGTCCTCCCGGACTGGGGTGGATTGCTCCGGACCGCGCTGGCGCCCGCGACGGACGGCTCGCACACCTCGTGGTTCCTTGCCCCACCCGGCTTGCGGCCTCACCGACCCGGTCCTTCTTTGTCACTCTCACCTTCAGAGTGCTAACGCCAATGATTAGCACTCGCCCCTGCCGAGTGCAAGCGCCTCCCACGGACTGAGGTCGGCCTCCGGGCAGACCGAAGGGCTCGCACCCCGGGAGGTGCGAGCCCTTCGAAGATGAACAGAAGAACGTCGCTGCAGTCGGCGCGTGCTTCAGCTGGCCGCGAGCCGGACCATGTCCGCCTGCGGCCCCTTCTGGCCCTGCGAGATCTCGAAATCGACCCGCTGGCCCTCTTCCAGGGTGCGGTATCCGTCCATCTGGATCGCGCTGTAGTGGACGAAAACATCCGCACCACCGTCGACCGCGATGAAGCCGTACCCCTTCTCCGCGTTGAACCACTTGACGGTGCCCTGAGCCATGCCTAACTCCCCTATTACTGGCCCTTGCACAGATCCACACTTCGCGGATCCGGGTCAGACCTCACCCCCCATTGGTTGGGGGCGTGCGCCGGAACGCGTCGACCGCGGCTGAATGTATCTGTCCAACTGCCGTCTGCAACAGGTCAATCGGACGAGAAATCTGGGCACCGAGGGTCGGGAATTTGCGGAGAATTCGCCCGAATTCAGGGCAAGTCGGGCCCCATAAAGGGAATAAAAGACGCAAAAGAGCCACACAGTTTGGCTGCTTCTTATCGCACGCGGAGCCGGAACTCATATGCGTCCGGCATGCGGGTCGCAGCGGGTTCCCCAACTGTACCGCGCTCAATCACACAGAATTGCCCCCTCCGCTTCTCTCACGGAGGGGGCAATTCGATGAACAATGCGTAACCTGCGTTACTCACGGTAACGCAGGAGCGTGTCAGCCGCCCGCGACCGCCGGAATGATGGAGACGCCCGCGCCGTCCGGCGTCGCCGTCTCCAGGCCCTGCTCGAAACGGACGTCGTCGTCGTTGACGTACACGTTGACGAAGCGACGCAGCTTGCCCTGGTCGTCCAGGACGCGGGCCGAGATGCCCGTGTGGTTCTTCTCCAGATCGGCGATGACCTCGGCGAGGGTCGCACCCTCGGCGGCGACCTCTGCCTGCCCGCCGGTGTAGGTGCGCAGGATGGTGGGGATGCGGACGGTGACGCTCATGCGGTGTGACCTCCGGTCGAGTACACAGGGACGGCGGGGCAGCGCCCCAGGGGCGCGGGGAACTGCGCGACCAGCCCCCACCGGTCCGCAGCGTGAATTCGGCCTTCCGGCGGAGCGCCCCCGCTCATGCGAGGCCAGCCTCTCGGAAGGAGTCAAGGTTCGGGCGGATGGTGGCGGTCAGGCCGGTGCCGGCCACCGCGTCAAGGGTCTTCAGGCCGTCGCCGGTGTTGAGGACGACCGTCGTCAGGGTCGGGTCGAGTACGCCGTTCTCGATCAGCTTGCGCGTGACGCCGACCGTCACGCCACCCGCCGTCTCGGCGAAAATGCCCTCGGTCCGGGCGAGCAGCTTGATCGCGTCCACGATCTGCTCGTCCGTCACGTCCTCCACCGCACCGCCCGTACGGCGCGCGATGTCCAGGACGTACGGCCCGTCCGCGGGGTTGCCGATGGCCAGCGACTTGGCGATGGTGTCGGGCTTCTGCGGCCGGACGACGTCGTGGCCCCCCTTGAAGGCCACCGACACCGGCGAGCAGCCCTCGGCCTGCGCGCCGAAGATCTTGTACGGCCTGTCCTCGACCAGCCCGAGCTTGATCAGCTCCTGGAGACCCTTGTCGATCTTCGTGAGCTGGGAGCCGGAGGCGATCGGCACGACGATCTGGTCGGGCAGCTGCCAGCCGAGCTGCTCGCAGATCTCGTACGCCAGGGTCTTGGAGCCCTCCGCGTAGTACGGCCGCAGGTTGACGTTGACGAAGCCCCAGCCCTCGCCGGCCGGGTCGCCGATCAGCTCGGAGCAGAAGCGGTTCACGTCGTCGTAGTTGCCCTCGATGCCGACGAGTTCGCCGCCGTAGACCGCGGCCATGACGACCTTGCCCTGCTCGAGGTCGTGCGGGATGAACACGCAGGAGCGGAAGCCGGCGCGGGCCGCCGCGGCGCCCACCGCACCGGCCAGGTTGCCGGTGGAGGAGCAGGACAGGGTGGTGAAGCCGAAGGCGCGGGCGGCCTCCAGGGCCTGGGCGACCACGCGGTCCTTGAAGGAGTGGGTCGGGTTGCCGGAGTCGTCCTTCACGTACAGCCCGCCGGTGACGCCGAGTTCGCGCGCGAGGTTGTCGGCCTTGACGAGCTTGGTCCAGCCCGGGTTCAGGTTCGGCTTGCCGGCCACGTCCGCGGGGACGGGCAGCAGGGGTGCGTAACGCCAGATGTTCGACGGTCCCGCCTCGATGCGCTTGCGGAGCTCCTCGGCGTCGTACGCAGAGAAGTCGTACGCGATCTCGAGCGGGCCGAAACACTCCTCGCACGCGAAGACCGGGCCGAGCGGTACGCGGTGGCCGCACTCGCGACAGGACAGCGCGGCGGCGGGACCGAGGTCGACGGTGGGAGTGCTGGTGCTTTCGACAGTCTGCACAGCCATGTGAGGCGAGGCCCTTTCTCCTCATCTTCCTCACGACGCATCTCGCCGTGAGACGGAATTGGCACCTTCCCTAGCCGGGAGCCTCACCACGTCTGCGTGACAAGAACCGGCTGGAGGGTTGCCGGGGCTTCATCGGGCCGTTTCCCTCTGCCCCTCTGGATGAGCTGTATGTGGTTGTAGACGCAAACAACCCCCGACATGCGATGGTCATCAGCGTTGTTCAAGACTGTAACCGAAGGCCAGGACAGTTGAGATAGTCGTCCGAACCGCGAGATGGATCACAACCCCCTCGCCTGGAGAACGCAGAGGAGCCGCAAGCTGTGCTGGAAGAAGTCGAGCGCTGGCTGAGCACCCGCTCCTGGTCCCTGACCGATCGCCCGCTCCACAAGATCCTGGCCGCCAAACGCACGACGGGCCAGTCGGTCAGTGTCGTGCTGCCCGCACTCAACGAGGAGGAGACCGTCGGCGACATCGTCGCCGTGATCCGTCACGACCTCATGCAGCAGCTCCCGCTCGTCGACGAGATCGTCGTCGTCGACTCGGGGTCCACCGACCGCACCTCCGAGGTGGCCGCCGCCGCGGGCGCCCGGGTCGTCCACCGCGACGACATCCTGCCGCGCATACCGGCCCTCCCCGGCAAGGGCGAGGTCCTGTGGCGCTCCCTCCTCGTCACGAGCGGGGACATCGTCTGCTTCATCGACGCCGACCTGAAGGAGTTCTCCTCGGACTTCGTGTCGGGCATCGTCGGCCCGCTGCTCACCGACCCGGAGGTCGACCTCGTCAAGGGGATGTACGACCGTCCCCTCGGCACTGAGTCGGATTCGCTCGCCTCCGGCAAGACGGCGGGGCAGGGCGGCCGGGTGACCGAGCTGATGGCCCGTCCGCTGCTGAACATGCACTGGCCGCAGCTGGCCGGTTTCGTCCAGCCGCTGGGCGGCGAGTACGCGGCCCGCCGCTCGCTGCTCGAACAGCTCCCGTTCCCCGTCGGCTACGGCGTGGAGCTCGGCATGCTGGTCGACTCCCTCCACCTGGCCGGCCTCGACGCGCTCGCGCAGGTCGACGTCGGGGTGCGCAAGCACCGCCACCAGGACGGGCAGGCGCTCGGCCGGATGGCGGCGGCGATCTACCGCACGGCCCAGCTGCGGCTGGCCCGCGGCCATCTGATCCGGCCCTCCCTCACCCAGTTCGAACGGGTGGAGGACGGCTTCGAACCGCGTACGTTCTCCGTGGACACGGAGGAGCGGCCACCGATGGTGGAGATCGCCGAGTACGCCGCCCGGAAAGTGGCGTGACCGTTTTATGGGCGTTGTATACGGCCCCGCCGGGCGACCTTCCGTACGTTTGAGCGGATCCGGCTCGGGCTAGGTTGAGGCGTATGGCTTCAACGTACGGTGCTGCGCAGGTACTGGTGGCCTCCAACCGTGGCCCGGTCTCGTACGAGGTGCGCGAGGACGGCTCGCTGGCCGCCAGACGCGGCGGCGGCGGGCTGGTCTCCGGGCTGTCGGCCATCGGGCCGGACGCCGGCGCGCTGTGGGTGTGCTCGGCCCTCGGCGACGGCGACCGCGAGGCGGTGCGGCGCGGGGTGGGCGAGTCCGGCGTACGCATGCTGGACATTCCGGCCGCCGTGCATGCGGACGCGTACAACGGCATCGCCAACTCCGTGCTGTGGTTCGTCCACCACATGCTGTACCAGACGCCGCTGGAGCCGGTCTTCGACGCGGAGTTCCGGCGGCAGTGGGCGTCGTACGAGGCGTACAACCGCGCCTTCGCCGAGGCGCTGGCGCAGGAGGCGGCGCAGGGTGCCGCGGTGATGGTGCAGGACTACCACCTCAGCCTGGTCCCGGGGCTGCTGCGCGAGCTGCGCCCGGATGTGCGGATCGGCCACTTCTCGCACACGCCGTGGGCGCCGCCGGAGTACTTCCGGGTGCTTCCGGACGACATCGCCGGGCAGCTGCTGCGCGGAATGCTGGGCGCGGACCGGCTCGGCTTCCTCACCCATCGCTGGGCGGACGCGTTCACCGCGTGCTGCGAGGCGTTCGCCGGGGGCCTCGGGGACACCCGGGTCGGGGTGCACGGGCTCGGCGCGGACGCGGACTTCCTGCGGAAGCGGTCGCACGAGGCCGATGTGAACGAGCGGATGGCGACGCTGCGGGCGGAGATCGGCGAGGGCCGCAAGGCGATCGTCCGGGTGGACCGGACCGAGCTGTCGAAGAACATCGTGCGGGGCCTGCTGGCGTACCGGCAGCTGCTCGACGAGCACCCGGAGTGGCGTGAGCGGGTGGTGCACGTCGCGTTCGCGTACCCGTCGCGGCAGGATCTCGCCGTGTACCGGGAGTACACGGCCGAGGTGCAGCGGCAGGCCGAGGAGATCAACGGGCGGTACGGGACGCCGGGCTGGACGCCGGTGGTGCTGCACGTCAAGGACGACTTCGCACGGTCGCTGGCGGCGTACCGGCTGGCGGACGTGGCGCTGGTCAACCCCATCCGGGACGGGATGAACCTCGTCGCCAAGGAGGTGCCGGTCGTCTCCGACGAGGGGTGCGTGCTGGTGCTGTCGCGGGAGGCGGGGGCATATGAGGAGCTGGGGGAGGATGCGATCGGGGTGAATCCGTATGACGTGGTCGGGACGGCCGAGGCGTTGCATGAGGCGCTGACCATGTCGGTCGGGGAGCGGATGGAGCGGACGAAGCGGTTGGCTGCGGCTGCTACCGCCTTGCCGCCGGCTCAGTGGTTCCTGGATCAGCTGGGTGAGCTGAACGCCTGATCGGGCGGTGCGCGGTGCTGGTGGGGGTGGGTCGCGCGGCCCGGCGCTGACGGGGAGCCGCCCGCGCCCACCCGTGCCGCCCCAGCGGCACGACTGCCCGCGGCTTGACGGGGTGGCTGCGGCACGACTGCCCGCAGCCAGGCCGTCAGCCGATGCGTGCCGCCAGTCCGGCCAGCAGTCCTACGACGCCCTCCGGGCCGTTCACCACCAGATCTGCTCGTTTGCTCAGTTCGGTGACCTCGTCGCTGCCGCTGCAGACCAGTAGGCCGGGGGTGCCGGTGGAGCGGAGTTTTTCGATGGTGGCGTAGGCGGGGAGGTCGCCGAGGTCGTCGCCGGCGTAGAGGATGGAGGCGGCGGAGAGGTCGCGGGCGTGTTCGAGGAGGGCGACGCCCTTGTCCATGCCGGGTGGGCGGAGCTCCAGGACCATGCGGCCGGGTTCGACGATCAGGCCGTGCCGGGTGGCGAGGTCGGAGAGGGGTTCGCGCAGGGCCTCGAACGCGGCCTGGGGGTCGGCGGCGCGGCGGGTGTGGACGGCGACCGCGTGGCCCTTGTCCTCCACCCAGGTGCCCTGCCCGGTGCCCACCCGTTCGAGCAGCCCCGGCAGTTCCTCGCGGACGGCGGCGACACCGGGGTGCGGGGCGGGGGCGCTGACCTCGCCGCTCACGGCGTCCCAGCGTTCGGCGCCGTAGTGGCCTAGGACGACGAGGTGCTCGAGGCCGGGTACACCCGCGAAGCCGCCGTACCGCACGGCTACGTCCGCCGGGCGGCCGGTGATCACGGCGACGGAGGCGACCTTCGGGGCGAGGGCGGCGAGCGCGGGCACCGCATCGGGATGGGCCCGCGCCTGCTCGGGGTCGGGCACGATCGGGGCGAGTGTCCCGTCGAAGTCGAGGGCGATCACCGCCTTGCCGGGCCGGGCGAGAATCGCGTCGAGCCCGTCACGCCCGGCGGGGGTCGAGGGCGTCGGGAGAGTCGTGTTGGGTTCGGTCTCGTGGCTGCCCATAGGGCGACCCTATCCGCGGGCGGGCCTGTCCGGGAGCGAGCCTGTCCGGGGACGAGCCTTTACACGCCGGGCGGCATCATCCAGCCCGTCCGGCGTTTGAGGACGAGGCCGTCCAGACCGAAGCGGGGGCCTGGGGGCGGCAGCCCCCAGCAGGGGCCCACACCCACGCCGGGTGACCAGAAAACGCCGGTCACCGCCCCGCCCGCCGCCGCTCCCGCAGCCTGCGAAGGCGATTCACCGTCACCGGATCGTGCGCCAACGCCCGCGGATCGTCGAGCAGGGCGTTGAGCAACTGGTAGTAGCGCACCGGGGCCAGCCCCAGCTCCTCCCGTATCGCCCGTTCCTTCGCTCCGGGCCCGGCAAATCCCCGGCGTTCCAGCGCGAGGATGTCCTGTTCCCGCCGTCCGAGCCGCTCCTGCTCCATGCCCGAAACCGTAACCTCCGGCACCGACAGCGCGACCTATCCCGCCGCCGAGCTCTCCGCCGTGGTCGCCGTCGACTGCAGCTGACCGAGGATCGCCGACGGGCTGCCACCGGGCTCCACGGCGGAGCCGATCCGCTTCTTGACCTCCGCGCTGACCGCCGCCCAGGACGTCTTGCCGACGGGGTAGAACTCGGCGAGCGGCAGCTCGTCCAGGAACGGCTTGAGGTCCCGGTCCTCGGACGCGCCGCTCATGGCCTCGGACGCGGCGTTGGTGACCGGCAGCAGGTCGTACTCGCGGGAGAAGGCGAGGACGTTCTCCTCGCTGTAGACGAAGTCGAGGAAGTCGCCGACCTGCTCCTTGTGGCCGTTCTGCTTGAACGCCAGCATCCAGTCGGCGACGCCCATCGTGGCCTTGCTCTCACCGTTCACGCCGGGCATCGGCACCATGCCGAACTTCACGCCCTTCTTCTCGGCCATCTTCATCAGGGACGGGTGGCCGTTCAGCATGCCGACCTCGCCCCGGGCGAAGGCGGCGAACGCGTCGGCGCGGTTGAGCTTGCCGGGGGCGACCGGCCCGGTGAGGTCCTCGCCGACCAGTTCGTCGCGCAGCCAGGTGAAGGTCTCGACGTTCTCCGTGGAGTCGATGCCGTAGGTGCCGACGGTGTCGGTGTAGCCGCCGCCCCCGCTGAGCAGCCACTGCATGGTCTCGGCCTGCGCCTCCTCGGAGCCGAGCGGCAGGGCATAGGGGTACTTCACGCCCTCGGCCTTCAGGGCCGCGGCGTCGGCGGCCAGTTCCGCCCAAGTGGTGGGCGGGGTGAGGCCGGCCTCCTCGAAGAGGGTCTTGTTGTAGAAGAGCAGGCGCGTGGAGGCGGCGAACGGCAAGCCGTACTGCGCCCCGTTGACCTGCCCCGCGCTGGCGAGCGCGGAGGAGAAACCGGCCTGGACCGGTATGGAGAGCAGGTCGTCGGCGGTGTAGAGCAGGTCGTCGGCCGCGTAGTCGGCGTACGCGCCGATCTGGGCCATGTCGGGCGCCTTCCCGGCCTCGACCATCTCCTTCACCTTGGCGTCGATGTCGTTCCAGGAGTAGACGCTGACCTCGACGTTCACATCCGGGTGGTCGGCCTCGTACTCCTCGACCAGCTTCGCCCAGTACTTCTTCGAGCTGTTGGCCGCGCTGTCGCCGTAGTCGGCGGCGACCAGCCGCAGCGTCACGTCGGCCGAGTCTCCGCCGAGGCCGCAGCCGCCGAGGACCGCCGTCATGCCCAGTGCGGACACCACCGCGATCATTCCTGTCCTGCGCCGCTGCACGTGCTCTCGCCCACCCTTGCCGAAAGATACATCTGACTTTTCGAAAACCGGATTAAGGTCTACACCACGCAAGTGGACTAGACCTCTTCCGGGTCCTCGGGCCACACTGTCCCCCGTGAGACACGTCATCGCCCTCGATGTGGGCGGCACCGGGATGAAGGCCGCCCTGGTCGGGGCGGACGGCGCCCTGATCCACCAGGCGCGCCGGCCGACCGGTCGGGAACGCGGGCCCGGCGCGGTCGTCGACGGCATTCTCGGCTTCGCCGCCGAGCTTCGCGCGTACGGCGAACAGCACCTCGGCACGCCCGCGGCCGCCGCCGGCGTCGCCGTCCCCGGCATCGTCGACGAACAGCACGGCATCGCCGCCTACGCGGCCAACCTCGGCTGGCGTGACGTCCCCCTGCGCGAACTCCTCGCCGACCGGCTCGACGGCATCCCGGTCG
The DNA here is from genome assembly GCF_042672405.1 of Streptomyces sp. NPDC127197. Classification (NCBI taxonomy): domain Bacteria; kingdom Bacillati; phylum Actinomycetota; class Actinomycetes; order Kitasatosporales; family Streptomycetaceae; genus Streptomyces; species Streptomyces sp. NPDC127197. The sequence continues at coordinate 167,158 of NZ_JBHXVG010000010.1, forward strand.
CCCTCGGCCACGATGTGCGCACCGGCGGACTCGCCGAGGGCCGCATCGGTGCCGGGCGGGGCGCGGACCGGTTCCTGTTCGTGCCGCTGGGCACCGGCATCGCGGGTGCCATCGGCATCGACGGCCGGGTGGAGGCGGGTGCGCACGGCTTCGCGGGCGAGATCGGCCATGTCGTCGTACGGCCCGGCGGGACGCCCTGTCCCTGCGGACAGCGCGGCTGCCTGGAGCGGTTCGCGTCCGCGGCGGCGGTGAGCGAGGCGTGGGCCGCCGCCTGCGGGGACCCGGAGGCGGACGCGGCGGACTGCGCGAAAGCCGTCGCGTCCGGTGATCCGAACGCCGTACGAGTGTGGCAGGAGGCCGTGGACGCCCTGGCCGACGGCCTGGTCACCGCGCTCACCCTGCTGGACCCGCGCACGCTCATCATCGGTGGCGGGCTGGCCGAAGCAGGGGAAACGTTGTTCACACCGCTGCGGGACGCGGTGAGAGAACGCATCACCTTCCAGAAGCTGCCGACGATCGTCCCAGCTGCCTTGGGCGACACGGCCGGCTGCCTGGGTGCGGGACTCCTGGCCTGGGATCTCCTCGACCACACCGACCGCAAGGAGGAAACGCCCTGATGGCAACCCCCCCAGGGGCGCGGGACAGCGTCGATATGCGGCTCCGCCGCGGGGCGCGACCAGCCACAGACAACCCGCAGCCCGCGACCGGCAAGGTGCCCCTGATCCTCTCCGGCGCCAACGTGGTCATGCCGACGGGAACAGTCAAAGACGGCCAAGTGATCGTCGACGGCACACAAATCGCCGCCAGCGCCCCAGCCGACGTGCCCGAGATCGACCTGTCCGGCCACTGGCTAGTACCCGGCTTCGTAGACCTCCACAACCACGGCGGCGGCGGAGCCTCCTTCACCTCCGGCACCGTCGACGAGGTCCTCAAGGGCATCCACACCCACCGGCTGCACGGCACGACCACCCTGGTCGCCTCCACGGTCACCGGCGACATGGACTTCCTCACGCGTCGGGCGGGCCTGCTCTCCGAGCTGGCCGAGCAGGGCGAGATCGCCGGGATCCACTTCGAGGGGCCGTTCATCTCCCCGTGCCGCAAGGGCGCGCACTCCGAGGAGCTGCTGCGCGACCCCGAGCCTTCCGAGGTCCGCAAGCTGATCGACGCGGCGCGTGGCAGGGCGAAGATGCTCACGCTCGCCACCGAACTGCCGGGCGGCATCGACTCCGTACACCTCCTGGCCGATCACGGCGTCATCGCGGCGATCGGGCACACGGACGCGACGTACGAGCAGACGGTGGAAGCGATCGACGCGGGCGCCACGGTCGCCACGCACCTGTTCAACGCCATGCCCGCGCTCGGCCACCGCGCCCCCGGCCCGATCGCCGCCCTGCTGGAGGACGAGCGGGTGACCGTCGAGCTCATCAACGACGGCACGCACCTGCACCCGGCCGCCCTGGAGCTGGCGTTCCATCACGCGGGCCCGGAGCGGGTCGCGTTCGTCACGGACGCGATGGACGCGGCCGGCTTCGGCGACGGCCGCTATCTGCTCGGCCCGCTGGAGGTCGAGGTCAGCGACGGCGTGGCGCGCCTGGTGGAGGGCGGCTCGATCGCCGGCTCCACGCTCACCCTGGACCGCGCCTTCAAGCGGGCGGTGACCATCGACCGGCTGCCGGTGGAGCACGCGGTGGCAGCCCTGTCGGCCAACCCGGCGCGGCTGCTGGGCCTGGACGACCGGATCGGCTCCCTCGAGCCCGGCAAGGACGCCGACCTGGTGCTGCTGGACGCCGACTTCGAACTCAAGGGCGTGATGCGGCAGGGAGAATGGGTGGTTGAGCCCCAACTGCCCTGATACATCAGCCAGTAGAGAGCCGGCCGAAGAGACGGTGGCCGACCGGACGACTGTGCCGACCGCCGTCTCTTTGGCATGATCGACCCCCGGAGAACGACAAGCGCATTCACTCGGGGGAGGTCGGCCCAGGTGATCCTCACGGTCACGCTGAACACCGCTCTCGACATCACCTATCGCGTACGGTCCCTGCGGCCGCACACCACCCACCGGGTCTCCGAGGTGACCGAACGCCCCGGCGGCAAGGGCGTCAACGTCGCCCGCGTCCTGGCCGCGCTCGGTCACGAGGTGACGGTCACCGGCTTCGCCGGCGGCAGCACCGGACGGATCGTGCAGGACGCGCTGACCGCCACGCCGGGTGTGGTCGACGCGCTCGTCCCGATCGGTGGCACGACCCGGCGCACCATCGCCGTCGTGGACGAGCGGACCGGCGACACGACCCAGCTCAACGAGCCCGGCCCGGCCATCGCACCGGCCGAGTGGTCCGCGTTCCTGGAGGCCTACGAGGACCTGCTGGCGCCGGCGAGCGCGGTGGCCCTGTGCGGCAGCCTGCCGCCGGGTGTGCCGGTGGGCGCGTATGCGGGCCTGATACGCACCGCGCGTGCGGCGGGCGTGCCCGTGCTGCTGGACACCAGCGGCGAGCCGCTGCGCCGCGGGGTGGCCGCCCGCCCTGACGTCATCAAGCCCAACGCCGACGAACTGGCCGAACTCACCGGCTCCCACGAGCCGTTGCGCGCCACCCAGGACGCCCGCCGACGCGGCGCCCACGCGGTGGTCGCCTCCCTCGGCCCGGAGGGCCTGCTCGCCCTGACCCCCGAGGGCCGCTGGCGCGCCACCCCACCGACCCGCGTCCACGGCAACCCGACCGGCGCCGGCGACTCCGCAGCCGCGGGCCTGCTGTCGGGCCTGGTCGACCACCTCCCCTGGCCGGACCGCCTGACCCGCGCCACCGCCCTCGCCGCGGCGACGGTCCGCGCACGGGTGGCGGGCGAGTTCGACCAGGGCACGTACGAGGAGCTGCTGGGGCGGGTGGCGGTGATCGGGGAGGTCAGCGCGGCGTGAGGGTCAGCCGTTGGACTACTCGACCCAGCCCTTGACCAGCCACACCTGGTCGAGGTTGGCGTCGCACTGGTTGCCCTGCTCGCACGAGATCTTGATGGTGTTCGTGCCCTTGTTGAGCTGGACGTAGTTGTAGGTCCGCGTCCAGCCCTTCTCGTAGTCGCCTTCGGGGGCCTTCGCGTAGTTCTCCATGTCGACCGGCGTGCTGGCGGCCGTGCCGTTGACCGTGAGGGTCGCGTTGGCGTCCTTGCCGGGCACGCCGTAGCCGACGTACAGCGTGTACTTGCCGGACTCGGGAATGCCGTTGACGGCCCAGGTGACCGAGGCGCCGACGGCGTTGAAGCCGGTCACGTAGACACCGCCGTCCGCCTTGGCGCCCTTGATGTCGGAGGCGGTGGTGGCGCCACCGCCGAGCTGCAGGGCCTTGGCGTCGACGGCGGGCAGCTCCTCCTCGCTGCCCGCGCTGCTCTCGCTCGAGGGGCTCGACTCCGCGCTCTGGGAGGCCGACGGGGTGGTGGTGGGCTGGTCGCCGCCCGCCGCGTTGTCGTCGTCGCCGCCGAGCATCGCGACGCTGATGCCGATCACGACGGCGGCGACCACCGCGATCGCGCCGATCAGCAGGCCCTTGGTGTTGGGGCCGCGGCCCCGGCCGCCACCGCCGCCCGGGGCGGACTGCGTCTGGACGGTGGGGGCGCCGCCGGGGAACGACTCGGGCGCGGCGTAGTGCGGGTTCGGCTGGCCGTACGCGCCCTGCTGCTGCGGCGGCACGGTCTGCTGGCCGTAGGGCCGCTCGCCGACCGTCCGCACCCTGCTGACCGAGTTCGGGTAGCCGTAGCCGCCGGACGGCGGCTGGGCGCCGTTTGCCTGACCGTCGGCGTACAGATAGCCGAACGGGTCGTCGTCCTCGGGCGTGCTCGCGCCGTTGTTGCCGGGCGTCATCCCTAGGTCTCCTCAACAGGTGCGGAACGGATGCGGTACGTGGTGAGAATGGCGAGCCTACCCGCTCGCCGTGGCCCAAACGGGTGACCAGGATCGCATCATTCCGCAGACCTGCGGTTCATCCCGCACGCCGATGCTGTTTGGGACGAGACCGTTTCTCGACGTACATCCGTTCGTCAGCGGATTTCAACACTTCGTCCGCCGTCATGCCGCAGTGCGCCCATCCGATGCCGAAACTCGCCCCGACCCGGACGGCCCGTCCCTCGGCCCGGATCGGCTGGATGATCTCGTTCCGTAGCCGTACGGCGAGGTCCTGGGCGTCGGCCCGGCCGAGGCCGTCGGCGAGGATCACGAACTCGTCGCCGCCGAGCCGGGCGACGGTGTCGCCGTCGCGGACGCCGTTGCTGAGGCGGCGCGCGACCTCGATGAGCACCGCGTCGCCCGCGTTGTGCCCGAACCGGTCGTTGATCGACTTGAAGCCATCGAGGTCGCAGAAGAGGACCGCGAGCCCCTTGGTGCCGTCGTCGTGTTCACCCTCGGGGGCGATGGTGTGGACGTGGTGGTCGTAGACGTCGTACGCGTCACGGCGCGCCGGGAAGTCGAAGCCGGCGTCGTAGGCGGGGTGGCCGTAGGCCGCGTCCTGGGAGTCGTGGACGGCGGGCAGGCCGGACTGCGGGCGCTGACAGAGACGGGCGGAGAGGCGGGAGCGCAGCTCGGCGGAGTTCGGCAGGCCGGTGAGGGAGTCGTGGGAGGCGCGGTGGGCGAGCTGGAGCTCGCGGCGCTTGCGCTCCTCGATGTCCTCGACGTGGGTGAGCAGAAAGCGGGGGCCGTCGGCGGCATCGGCGACCACGGAGTTGCGCAGGGACACCCAGACGTAGGTGCCGTCGCGGCGGCCCAGGCGCAGCTCGGCGCGGCCACCCTCGGCCGAGGTGCGCAGCAGCGTGCCTATGTCCTCGGGATGGACGAGGTCGGAGAAGGAGTAGCGGCGCATCGCGGAGGCGGGGCGGCCCAGCAGGCGGCACAGGGCGTCGTTGGTGCGCAGGATCCGGCCGTGCTGGTCGCCGCCCATCTCGGCGATGGCCATGCCGGAGGGGGCGTACTCGAAGGCCTGCCGGAAGCTTTCCTCGCTGGCCCGCAGGGCCTGCTGTTCGCGTTCCAGGCGGACCAGGGCGCGCTGCATATTCGCGCGTAGACGAGCGTTGCTGATGGCGATGGCGGCTTGGAAGGCGTACATCTGGAGCGCCTCGCGTCCCCATGCGCCGGGGCGGCGGCCGTTGCGCGGCCGGTCCACGGACAGGACGCCGATCAGTTCGCCGGAGGACGGGCCGCCCTGGGCGCCCGGCGCGTACATCGGGGCGAACAGCCGGTCGGAGGGGTGCCACTCGTCCTCGAAGCGGGGGGCGGGGCCCTCGGTGTACCACTGCGGGACGTCGTCGTCGTCGAGGATCCAGCCCTCGGTGTGCGGGATGAAGATCAGGTCGCCCCAGGTCTCGCCCATGCTCAGCCGGCGCTCCCACGACTCGCGGGAGCCGACCCGGCCGGTGATCAGGGCCTCGGCGGCGGGGTTGCCGGAGAAGGCGGCGACGACGAGATCGCCGTCCGGGCGGACGAGGTTGACGCAGGCCAGCTCGTAGCCCAGGGCGGTGACGACGCCGTCCGCGACGGTCTGCAGGGTGTCGGCCAGGCTGCGTGCGGTGTTCATGTCCGCCATGACCTGGTGCAGCTGCCGCAGGGACGCAAGGCGGACATACGGCTCCGACTCGGTCTCCATGCTCGCCCTCCCCCCGAGACCTCGCAGCGAATCAAGGGTTCTCTTCGGCGTATCGTCCTTCAGCTTCCCGCCACTGAATCACAGCGCGCTGCCCACTCGGTACACAGGGTCAACAATTAATGCCCCTTGTGACTCAAGTCACAGTAGAACGTGAACAATTGAGTGGGGTTTCTGTGTTTTTCCCGTGCGTTTACCGAACGCAAGCTTTGTAGCGGTGTCCATCGCTGGTCCTACGACCGCGCTCGGGCTGAGGTCCGATGCGGGGGGCACGCACCGGAGACTAGCGTTTCGGTGTGCTGAACACCCGCCGCCCCGCTCCACCCGCCGCCCTGCCCGCCCAGCCCGCCCCCGCGGCCGATGCCGCCGGGCATGCTGTGGGGGTGAGCAACGACGAGTTCAGGGCGGCCATGTCCCGGCTGGCGGCCGGTGTGGTCCTGGTGACCGCGAAGGAGCCGCCGCTCGACCCGGACGACCCGCAGGCGCCGGATGGTGAGGACGTCGGCATGACGGCGACGGCCTTCATGTCGGTGTCCCTGGACCCGCCGCTGGTCCTGGTCAGCCTGCGCGAGGGGTCCCGCATGGACGACCTGCTCGCCGAGCAGCCCCTGTGGGCGGTCTCGGTGCTCTCCGAGAGCCAGCGCCACATCGCCGGCCGCTTCGCCATGAAGGGCCGCATCAGCGACCGCCTGCTCTTCGAGGACATCCCCTACGTCCGCGGCGAGGCCACCGGGGCGCCCCTGGTCGGCGGCGCCCTGGCGACCCTGGAGTGCCGCACCGAACAGCGCGTCACGGCCGGTGACCACACGCTGGTGGTGGGCCGCGTCCTGACGGCCCGCGTCCCGAGCGCGGACGGCGGGCCGCTGACGTACTTCAAGGGGCGGTACCGGCAGCTGGGGTAGCTCAGCTGCCGGTGGACTACTCCAGGGTGATGTCCAGCCGGGACAGGTCTGCCGGGTCGGTGACGCCCTCGATGACGGCGATCCGGTCCCGTACGAACCTGAAGATCGTCGCCCGCTCGACGCGTCCGTCGGCGGAGAGCACCACCAGCCCGGCGGCCCCGTCGACCAGAGCGGGCCGCTCGGTCCGGCCGAGGCGGGCGTAGCTGATGGCGCCCGAGGCGACCGCCGCCGCCCCGGTGTTCACACCGGCCTCGGAGCGGACCACCACATCCGGGTCGAGCACCTCCAGCAGCCCGTCGAAGTCCCCGCCCCGCGCCGCGGCGAGAAAGGCGTCGACGACCTGCCGCTGCCGTACGAGATCGGCCTCGGGCGCCGGAGCGCCCTGCACCCGGCGCCGGGCCCGGCTGGCCAGCTGCCGGGCCGCCGTCGGCGTACGGCCCACGATGGCGGCGACCTCCTCGTACGGCACGGCGAACATGTCGTGCAGCACGAAGGCCAGCCGCTCGGCCGGGGTCAGCGTCTCCAGGACGACGAGCAGCGCGACGCCCACCGAGTCGGCGAGCAGCGCGTCCTGCTCGGGGTCGACTCCGGCGGCGGGGACCGGCGCGCCCGCGTCCAGCGACTCCTCCGCGCGGGACTTGCGGGAGCGCAGCATGTCCAGGCACACCCGGCCCACCACGGTCGTCAGCCAGCCGCCGAGGTTGCCGACCTCCCGGGTGTCGCTGCGGCTCAGCCGGAACCAGGCCTCCTGCACCGCGTCGTCGGCCTCGGCGAGCGAGCCGAGCATCCGGTAGGCCACGGCACGCAGATGCGTGCGGTGTGCCTCGAAGCGCTCGGCGAGGAGGTCGTTGTCGCCCATGGGTCCTGTCACCAGCCCTCGTAGCGGTCCATCGTCAGTGGCCTTTCACTGCGGCCTTCACCGGCTTGACGGATCCCGCGGAGGAAATGTGACAGCGCCCTACCCCCAGTCGCGGCCCGACCGCCCCCGCTTCGTCTCCGAGCGCTGCTTCTTCTCCCGCAGCCGGCGTTCGTTGATGCCGCGCGGTATGCGTGTCGGCTTGCGGGGCTTGGGCGGGGGCGCGGTCGCCTCGGCGAGGAGGGCCGCGAGGCGTACGGCGGCGGTCTCGCGGTTGCGCCACTGGGACCGGTGCTCGGAGGCCCGGACCGCGATGACGCCGTCGACCAGGCGTCCGGCCAGCCGCTCCAGTGCGCGTCGCTTCCACACCTCGGGCAGCGCCTCGGTCGCGGCGAGGTCGAAACGCAGTTCGACCTGGGAGTCACTCGTGTTGACGTGCTGCCCGCCCGGCCCCGAGGAACGCGAGAAACGCCACTGGAGCTCGGCCTCGGGGAGCGAGACGGAGCCTCGGATGAGGTAGGGACCGGACATGGCTGACATGTTCCCGCCTGGAGTGGGCGCGAGTCACGCGAATATCGCCGAAGGTAAAGAAAGTAAAGAGCCGGGAACCCGTGGCACCTCCCTCCGCGTTCATAGGGGTAGCTGTAGCTTCAGTACCGCACACGCATAGCGCACGCATCGAGGGAAGGAACTCCCGACCATGGCTGTAAGCCTGTCCAAGGGTGGCAACGTCTCGCTCACCAAGGAGGCTCCGGGCCTGACCGCCGTCACCGTGGGCCTCGGCTGGGACGTCCGCACCACCACCGGCACCGACTTCGACCTCGACGCGTCCGCGATCGCGGTCAACACGCAGGGCAAGGTGTACTCCGACCAGCACTTCGTCTTCTTCAACAACAAGCAGACGCCGGACCAGACGATCGTCCACACGGGCGACAACCTCACCGGTGAGGGCGCCGGCGACGACGAGCAGATCAACGTCAACCTGGCCGGCCTCCCGGCCGACATCGACAAGATCGTCTTCCCGGTCTCCATCTACGACGCCGAGACCCGCTCGCAGAACTTCGGCCAGGTCCGCAACGCTTACATCCGCATCGTCAACCAGGCCGGCGGCACCGAGATCGCCCGCTACGACCTCTCCGAGGACGCCGCCACCGAGACCGCCATGGTCTTCGGCGAGCTGTACCGCAACGGCGCCGAGTGGAAGTTCCGCGCCGTCGGCCAGGGCTACGCCTCGGGCCTGGTGGGCATCGCCCAGGACTTCGGCGTGAACGTCTGAGTTCCGCCCGCACAGTGACGTGGCCCCCGGCCGGGAAACGGCTGGGGGCCACGCTGCGTACCGCACCCGGTGTGCGCGTCAGGCGCGGTCCGGTTTTCCCTCGCCGTACAGCCAGTCGTCCCAGACGCGGCCCAAGTCCTTGCCGGGGGCTTTCCTCTCGACGTACGCCGTGAAGTCCTCGGTGTCCGCGGTGCCGTGGCGGTGGGCCGTCGCCCAGCCCCGGATCAGCTTGTGGAACGCGGCGTCGCCGACGGTCTGGCGGATCTTGTGCAGGACCATCGCGGCGCGGTCGTAGACCGGCCGGCCCGAGATGCGCGCGGCATCGGGCGGGTCTGCGGGCGGGAACGACCAGATCGCCTCGTTCTCGACCGGGTTGTCGTAGTAGTCGCCGGCGTACAGGGCGTCGAAGATCTGCTGAGCGGTCTCACCGCCGTGGTCCTCCTGCCAGAGCCATTCGGCGTAGGTGGCGAAGCCCTCGTTGAGCCACATGTCCTGCCAGGTCCTCGGGGAGACGGAGTCGCCGTACCACTGGTGGGCGAGTTCATGGACGAGGAGCCGGATGTCGGGGGCGCCGGGGAAGACCGGGCGGCTCTGGGTCTCCAGGGCGTAGCCGGCGTCGCCGACGCGCTCGACGATCGCGCCGGCGGAGGAGAAGGGGTACGGGCCGAAGAGGTCCTCGGCCCAGGCGAGCACGTCGGGGATGCGGGCCAGGACCGCGCGGCTCGCCGACGTCTCGGCGGGGTCGACGGCGGTGTACACGGGCAGGCCGTCGTAGGTGGTGGAGCGGGTGATGTCGTAGCGGCCGACGGCGAGGGTGACGAGGTAGCTCGCCATCGGGGCGGTGGTGCGCCACGTGGAGGTCGTACGGCCGCCAGTGGTCGTCTCGCTCGTCAGCTCCCCGTTGGAGACGGCCCGCAGACCCTTCGGGACGGTGACGGCGAGGTCGTACGTCGCCTTGTCGGAGGGGTGGTGGTTGCCGGGGAACCAGGCCATCGAACCGGTCGGCTGGCCGAGGGCGAGCGCGCCGTCCGCGGTGGGCAGCCAGCCCTCCTCGGAGCCGTCCGGATCGGTGATCGTCACGGGGGTGCCCGAGTAGCGGACCGTCACACGGAACGTGCGGCCCTCGGCGAGGTCGTCGCGGGGGCGGATCGTCAGCTCCTGGCCGGTGCGGTTCCAGCGGGCGGTGCTGCCGTCGACGGTGACCTTCTCGACGTCCAGGCCTTTGAGGTCGAGGTTGAAGGCGGAGAGGTCCTGGGTGGCACGGGCGGTGATCACCGTGCGGCCGGTGAGGTGGCGGGAGGCGGGGGTGTACGCCAGGGTCAGGTCATGGTGGGTGACGTCGTAGCCGCCGTTGCCGGCCTTCGGGAAGTACGGGTCGCGGACGCCGGAGCCGCCCGGGGTGCCCTGGGCGCCGCCGGTTCCGCACGCGGGCGCGGTCAGGGCGAGGACGAGGACGGCCGGGACAACGCGGGCGAAACGGGACACGTCCGGGATCCTATGAGGGGCGTGACACCATCGCCTACGTGCTCGACATCGGCTATGCCCTCTCCAACCGGTTCCCGGACCCTCCCCAGACCGACTACCGCCACGCGGACGTACACGCCCTGCGCTACGACCTGTTCTGCGGTGACGTCTATCTCGCCGACACCAAGACGGACCGGGAGCTGTCCACAGCCTGGGGATGGGTGCCGGTGCTCGACTTCGCGTGGGCGCTGTGCGACATCGTCGAGCAGCTCGACCGCGATCCGGCGGGCTCCCGCGCCGCCCGGCCGCAGCGGGCGGAGCTGGACTTCACCGAGTCCACCGACCGGATGCTGTTCGAGCGCCGCTTCGGGTGGGTGGACATCGAGTCCGACTGGATGCCGGCCGAGGAGCCGCCGCTCACCTTCTCCCATGCCGAGCTGCGGCGGGAGGCGCGGGACTTTCTGCACGATCTGATCGCCGACCTGTGCGATCTGCACGAGTCCCTCGCGGACAATCCCGTGATCTGGTCGTTGCAGGCGCGGTTTCCGAGGGTGCGGTGAGTTTTGTGGCGGGGGGCTGACAGTGCCTGGCCGGCGGTGACCAGTCACTCCACCCGGATCCCCGCCTCCGCCGCCAACACCGGCGCCAGGTCCAGCAGTTGCCCCGTACTGATCACCGCCCCCGACAGCCGGTCGACTCCCCGGGCGATCTCCAGCGGAGCCGCCCCGCGCAGGTCCACGTCTCTCAGCGTCGCCGCGCTGAGGTCGGCGGCTCTCAGCGCGCAGTCCACGAACTCGACGCGGGTCAGTTCCGCGCCCCCGAAGTCGGGTTCCACCAGGACGCAGCCCTCGAAGACGACATCCTTGAGCCGGGCCCGGCGCAGATTCAGGTAGTCGATCTTGCCGCCGCGGATCAGGACGCGTTCCAGGGCGGCGCCGTGCAGCTGTACGCCGCCCAGGCGGGCGTCGGTCAGTTCGACATCGCGCAGGGTGGACTCCGCCAGGTCGGTGCCGACGCCGCGTGGGGCGGTGAGGACGGAGTCCAGGATGCGGGCGCGATACAGCCGCGTCTCGTCCAAGGCGCACGCCGTGAGCGCGCAGTCCATGAAGCGGGCGCCACCGCCGTCCTGACCGGCGAAGTCCGCGTCCCGGAACTCCAGCCCGTCGTAGTCCCCGTCCGGCTCCACTCCACCCCCGTCGTACGGCTCCAGCTCCGGCAGCCGCACCTCCGGCCGCCGCGCCGCCCGCACACCGGACCCACCGCTCCCACCGGCTCCGCCAGCCCTACCCGTCCCTGTCCTCGCCATGGCCCCATGCTGCACCCCGCCACTGACAATCGGCGTGAGCTGGGAAAACCTCACCTCGCCGACACCACCCGACCTCCCGATGTCACATTCGCGGCCCCTCGATCCGTCGTACTCGTGAAAGAGGCGACCCGAGCAGAGGGAGACCCCACTCATGCACCGCATCACCGTCATCGGCGGCGGTTTCGCCGGACTCACCGCAGCCATCACCGCCGCCGAGGCGGGCGCCAAGGTCACCGTGTACGAAGCCCACCACACCCTGGGCGGGCGGGCCCGGACCGCCGAGGGCCCGTACCGCACGAACGAGGGCCCGCACGCCCTCTACAACGGCGGCCCGCACTGGGCGTGGCTCAAGCAGCGGGACCTCATCGGCCCCCTGGCGACCATCCCGCCCCTGGAGGCCGCCAGGCTGCGGCTGCGCCACCGGGGCGCCCTGCGCCGTACTCCGCCGTTCGCCATGCTCAAGCTGCTGCGCTGCAGCGCCCGGCACGCCCCCGTCGACGTCGACTTCCTGACCTGGGCCACGGAACAGGCGGGCGAGGAGGGTGCACGGGCCGCCGCCCACTACGCCGCCGTCGCCCTGTTCCACCACGACCCCGGCGCGCTGTCCGCGGCGTTCGTCCAGGAGCGGCTGCGCCGCGCCGCCAAGCTGCCGCCCGAGGCGCACTATCCGCGCGGCGGCTGGGCGAACGTGATCGACCGGATGGCCGCCCGCGCCTGGAATCTGGGCGTCCGGATGGAGACCCTGTCCCGCGTCGACACCCTGCCCACCGACACGCCGGTCGTCGTGGCCACCTCCCTGGACGCCGCCCGCCGCCTTCTCGGCGACGCCTCCCTGACCTGGCCGAGCGGCCGTACCGCACTCATCGACCTCGCCGTGCGCACCCGGCGCGGCGACGCCTTCGCGGTGTCCGACCTGGACACGCCCGGCTGGCTCGAGCGCTTCACGGCGCAGGACCGCACCCTCGCCCCGGCGGGCGAGCAGCTGATCCAGGGTCAGATCCCGATCGCCCCGCACGAGTCCCGCGCCGACGGCATCGCCCGCGCCGAGCAGCTTCTCGACCTCGGCTTCACCGGCTGGCGCGAGCGCGTCACCTGGCGGCGGGAGGCGGTCGCGAACGGCCGTACCGGAGCCGTGGACCTGCCCGGCACCACCTGGCGGGACCGGCCCGCCGTGGACCGCGGCGACGGCGTGTACCTGGCGGGCGATCAGGTCGCCGCGCCGGGTGTGCTGTCGGAGGTGTCCTTCAACAGCGCCCTGACCGCGGTGTCGCTGGCGCTGGGGCAGCGCGGCCGGCAGCCGCTTGACCTCAAGCACGCTTGAGGCTGAAGGGTGGGGGCGCACCACAGAAGGACACGTCTTGAAAGGCAGGACCTCATATGCGCGCCATCCGCCTCCACGCCTTCGGCCCGGCCGAGAACCTCACCCTCGAAAAGGTCGAGGACCCGGTGCCCGGCCCCGGCCAGGTCCGCATCGCCGTCGCCGCGGCCGGCGTGCACTTGCTGGACACGGCGATCCGGGCGGGCCACCCGGGCCCCGGCCCCGCCCCCACGCTGCCGACCGTGCCCGGCCGTGAGGTCGCCGGCGTCGTCGAGTCCCTCGGCGAGGGCACGGACGAGGCCTGGCTCGGCAAGCGGGTCGTCGCCCACCTCGGCTTCGTCCCCGGCGGCTATGCGGAACTCGCCGTCACCGGCGCCGACCGGCTGCACGAGATCCCGGCGAACCTCGACTTCGCGCAGGCCGTCGCCATGATCGGCACGGGCCGTACGACGATGGGGATCGTGCAGTTCGCCGAGCCGGGCCCGGACGACGTGGTCGTGATCCCGGCCGCCGCCGGCGGCATCGGCACCCTGCTCGTGCAGTACGCCAGGAACGCCGGCGCCACCGTCGTCGGCCTCGCCGGTGGCCCGGAGAAGACGGCCCGGGTCGCCGCGAACGGCGCCGACCTGGCCGTCGACTACAAGGACCCGGCCTGGCCCGAGAAGGTCCAGGCCTACGACGGCAAGGTCACCGTCGTGTACGACGGCGTCGGCGGCGACACCGCCCGTACGGCCGTCGGCATGCTCGCCCCCGGCGGCCGGCACATCGTGTTCGGCTGGTCGGCCGAGGGCATCCAGGGCGGCGAGCCGCTGGTCGTCGAGGGCGTCACGGAGCAGGTCCTCGGCCCGGTGATGCTGGAGAAGGCGGGCGGCCCCAACCCCCTGCGCACCCTCGAGCTCCGGGCCCTCACCGAGGCCGCCGAGGGCCGTCTCGTCCCGGCCGTGCACCGCTTCCCGCTCGCCGAGGCGGCGGCCGCGCACCGGGCCCTGGAGACCCGCGGGACGACCGGCAAAGTCGTCCTGGAGCCATGACACGGCACCACCAGACCTTGGTGCAATACACCACAAAACACCCCGGTTCATGGTCTTCTGGCCGGATGAGTGCCTCCCGGACGGCTGAAGCCGGCGCATCCGTGGACCCCGACCCCCGCCGCTGGTGGGGGTTGATGGTGATCGCCCTCGCACAGCTGATGGTGGTCCTCGACGCCACCATCGTGAACATCGCGCTCCCCTCCGCACAGCGCGACCTGGACATGTCCGACGGCAACCGCCAGTGGGTCATCACGTCCTACACCCTGGCGTTCGGCGGTCTGCTCCTGCTCGGCGGCCGCGTCGCCGACCTGGTCGGCCGCAAACGCACCTTCGTCATCGGGCTCGTCGGCTTCGCCACCGCCTCCGCGTTCGGCGGCGCCGCCGCGAACGCCGGCATGCTGTTCGGCGCCCGCGCCCTCCAGGGCGTCTTCGCCGCGGTCCTCGCCCCCTCCGCGCTGAGCCTGCTCACCACGACGTTCACCGACCCCCGGGAACGCGGACGGGCCTTCAGCATCTACGGCACCCTGGCCGCCAGCGGCTCCGCGATCGGCTTCATGGTCGGCGGCCTGCTCACCGAGTACCTGAACTGGCGTTGGTGTCTCTACGTCAACGTGCCCATCGCGGTCATCGCGGTCGCCGGCGCCTTCGCCCTGCTCCAGGACAGCCCCGGCCACGCGGGCGCCCGCCTGGACGTGCCCGGCGTCCTGCTGGGCTGCGGCGGCCTGGTCGCGATCGTGCACGGCTTCGGCCAGGCGGAGTCCCGAGGCTGGTCGGACCCCATGGTCCTCGGCCTGTTCGCGGGCGGCGCGGCCCTCGTGGCCGTCTTCGTGTGGTGGCAGACCAGGGCGCCCGTACCGCTGCTGCCCCTGCACATCATCAAGGACCGCAACCGCGCGGGCTGCTACCTGACCATGATGCTGGCCGTCATGGGCATGTTCGGCATGTTCCTGTTCCTGACCTACTACCTGCAGACCGTCCTCGACTACACCCCCGTGCAGACGGGTCTGGCGTTCCTCCCGCTCACGGCGTCGATCCTCATCGGCTCCACCCAGATCGCGGCCCGCCTGCTCCAGCACGTGCCGCCCCGCCTGCTCCTAGCCCCCGGCATGGTCCTGGCCGCCTCCGGGATGCTGTACCTCACGCGGATCACCGTGCACTCCGAGTACGCCACCGACATCCTGCCCGCACTGATCCCGATGGGCCTCGGCATGGGCCTGACCTTCACGCCGGTCTTCTCCACGGCAACCGCCGGCGTCGCCCCGCACGACTCGGGCGTCACCTCGGCCGGCGTCAACACCGCACAGCAGGTGGGCGGTTCCATCGGTACGGCCCTGCTCAACACCATCGCCACCACCAGCAGCACGACCTACCTCGCCGCACACCTCACCGGCCCCGCCCAACGCGCCGAGGTGATCCGCGAGGGCATCGTCCACGGCTACACCGTCGCCATCCGGTGCGCCGTCGGCATCATGCTCCTGGCCGGCCTGGTGGCAGTCCTGATGATCACAGCGAAGGCCCCGAAAAGCCGTGCGGCGGCCCAGCCCCCGATACCGGAGTCGGTCGCCTGACCCGACCGCCCCACAGCAGCGTTAGGGTCGGACGGTGATCGAGATTCCGGACGAACTGGCGGCGGCGCAGGCGAAGTTCAACGGCGAGGCGGGCCGGGACTTCATCGCCCGGCTGCCGGAGCTGGCGGCCGCCTTCCTGGACCGCTGGGAACTGGGCCTCGACGGCACTCCGATGCACGGTGTGGCCGCCCTGGTCCTGCCGGTGCTCCGCGCCGACGGCACCCCGGCCGTGCTGAAGCTGCAACTCCTGGACGAGGAGAGCGAGGGCGAGCCGGTCGCGCTGCGGGTGTGGGACGGCGACGGGGCGGTACGGCTCCTCGACCACGACCCGGACACCGGCACGATGCTCCTCGAACGCCTCGACCCCGCCCGCATGCTGTCCCACGTCCCCGACACCCGCGAGGCCGTCCTGGTCATCGCCCGCATGCTGGCCCACCTGACCTCCGTACCGGCACCGGACGGCATGCGGCGGCTCGGTGACATCGCGCGGGCGATGCTGGAGCAGACGCCGTGGGCGCTGAAGCGGATCCCGGACCCGCAGGCCCGCCGCCTGCTCGCCGGCTGTGCGGCCGCCGTGCGGGAGGTCGTCGACGAGCCCGGCGACCGGCTTCTGCACTGGGACCTGCACTACGAGAACGTCCTCGCCTCCGACCGCGCCCCCTGGCTCGCCATCGATCCCAAGCCCCTCGCCGGCGACCCCGGATTCGACCTGTTGCCTGCCATCGACAACCGCTTCGACGCCGCCGACATCGACTGGCGTTTCGACGCGATGACCGACGTCATGGAGCTGGAACGGGCGCGGGCCCGGGCCTGGACGCTGGGGCGGGTGCTGCAGAACTGCCTGTGGGAGATCGAGGACGGCCGACCGCTGGAGGAGGAGCAGCTGGAGATCGCACGCCGACTGCGCGGTTAGGCCGCGTCCGGCGGGAGCATGCGGCCCAGCTCCAGCGGGTCGGCGCGTCCGTCGAGTTCGGTGTGCAGGGCCGCGGCCAGCTCCGGTTGGGCGAGCAGTCCCTCGCCGGCGGGGTCCCCTTCGGCCCGGGCGGCGAGTCCCAGCCCCACCCAGGTCTCCGGGTCGCCCTCGCCGCGGACGATGCGCGCGTGGCAGGCGCGCAGCGCCTCGGCCGTACGGCCCGTGACGAGGTCGATGTCCTCGGGCCGCGCCCCGCTCACCGTGGCACCGGGGTCGTCCCGCAGCCGCTCGAACCCGGCCGGGTCCGCCAGCAGCCACCTCGCCAGCACCGCCCGCGTGTCGAAGCCGCGCACCGGCCGCCCGGGGACGAGCGCCGGCCCGTGGCCCGGCGCGACGGGCGGGGCCACGTGGGGCCAGGCCTCCGTAAGGGACCGGACGGTGCCGCGGTCGGGTCGCAGGTGGTACGCCCGCCAGGTCGCGCGGTGGTCCGCGATCGCCAGGTCGGCCGCGGCGCGGGCCCGCCCGTCCACCGGCTCCGCGAGCCACGGCTCCAGCCGCCCGGCGAGTTCGGCCACCAGGCGCCGCCCCAGGTCGGTGAGCCCGTTCGACCGGCCGATGGTGCCCAGTGCGTGCGCCGTCTGGGCGCGCCACAGCGCGTACTCGAACCGCCCGAGCGGATGGTCGCGCCGCCGCCAGAAGGCGGTGACTCCGAAGAACGCGTACACCCCTTGGAGCAGTCCGCCCAGCGGCCGGGGGTCGTCCCGCCAGGGGGCGTAGTACAGCCGGGCGTCCTGGTCCTCGTACAGGGTGAACAGGTGCATGAACGCGCTGAGTTTGTTGTGCTGGAACTCGTGCACCAGCGTCGAGGCGAACTGCTCGCCGTCGTCGGGGACCGACGCCACCGCCGTGCCGAAGGCGTCGCCGGAGGAGGCGCTGTGCGGCCGGAACCGCTCGGAGCGCGGGCGGGGCACGACGGACACCAGTCCGTCGGCCAGCGCCCGGGCCTCGTCGCGGTCGGTGGCGTGCAGGATGTCCCAGGCCGAGCCGAACAGCTCCTGCCACTCGGCGGCGGAGTCGAGCGGCTCGGGAACGCCGGGCGTGCGCAGGGCGCGATAGGGGTCGATGTCGTCCAGGAGCAGCGTGCGTCCGTCGGCGCGCAGTTCGGCCGGCGCGTGCCAGTCCGGTCCGCCCAGTCGGCGGCCCGCGACCCGTACGTCCCCGTCGTGGGCGGAGACCTCGGCGACGGTCCAGTCCGGACCGCCGGGCACCCGCATGGCCCCGAGCGCGGGCAGCACGGCCCAGCCGTGCCGGACCGGGATGCCGGTACGGAACTCCAGGCCGGCGCGGACCGCCGCGCTCGCCGCGAGTGCGTGCAGATGCCCTGTCTCCGCCCACAGGGGCGCGTGGTGGTCGGCGGTGCCGCGCAGCCGACGCAGTGTGTGCGCCGCCCACATGCCGACGGCCGGGTAGGACAGCAGCCGCTCCACCTCCGGCGCGGCCACGGTCCAGGCCCGCGACAACAGCCGCCAGCCCTCGGCGAGCGGAGGCAGCGGACCGGTCGGCGCCGTCGCCGCCGCGTCCAGCAGCGCCCGTACGACGAGCAGCCGCCAGCTGCGCTCGCTCGCGCGCAGGGCGTCCACCGTCGCGGGGCCTCCCCCGCCGCCCAGCAGTTCGTCGAACGACTGCGGTGACAGGACGTGGGGCCGGGCCGTCTGGTGCATGGGAGGGTGCCTATTCGTCGCGCTGTGGGTTGTAGCCGCCGAGGCTGCCGGCCGGGTCGTCGATACGGCTGAGCAGGCGCCGCATGGAACCCTCGGCGGACGGCAGGTCCAGGGCCGGCCAGAGGTCCAACGGGACGCCGCTGAGATCGATCAGCTCCGACTCGACTCCGGACTTCTCCATGACGCCGTCCCCATGACAGTGGAAGTGAGTGATGCGAACAATGCCTGATATATGCCGCTATCTTACGGTTTCGACACTTTCCAGGCCGCTGGATGACCCTAATGCATCCGCGGCGTCACACAGATCCAGGAATGCGGAATGCACCCGGATCGAGTGAAGGAAGGGCGGCCCGGGTAGGGACCGGACGTGATTGAACTCGCCGAGCTGATAGAGGAGTTGCGCCGCGAACTGACCGCGGCACGCACCGCCGCGCAGGGGGAGGACCTGTACTTCGAGGTGGGCCCGGTGGAGCTGGAGGCGGCCGTCGTCGTGGAGCGGTCCGCGACGGCGGGCGGGAAGATCCGCTTCTGGGTGGTGGAGACCGGCGCGGACGGCCGGATGGCGGACAGCGTCACCCACCGGGTGAAGCTGACGCTCGATCCGCGCACCCGCAGCGGCGGCGGACGTGCGCCGTGGGTGGGCGACGACGAGGCCGAGGGCGAGCGCTGAGCGGGGTGACTCGAGCGCGTCGCGGACTGGAGCCGGCACGGGTGGCGGAGGTGCTGGTGCGCCGTCCCGAGGGCCGCGGCGCCGGACGCCGGGGTTCCGGCTACCGCGTCGGCCCGTCGTACGTCCTCACCGCCGCGCATGTCGTCCGTACCGCCGATGCGGAGCGGCCCCAGGTGCACGTACGTTTCGAAGCCGGCCGCCCCGACGAGTGGACCGCGCCCGCGCGCGTGGTACTGGCCTCCGAGAGGGCCGACGTGGCGCTCCTGGAGCTCACCGGGCCCGTGCCGCCCGGTGTCCACGCGGCCGGGACCGAGCCACCCGCATACGGTGCCGTACCCGACACGGACGAGCTGCTGCCGTGCAGCGCGCTGGGCTTCCCGCGGTTCAAGCTACGCGAGGACCGGATGCGGCGGCTCGACGACGGCTCGCCCGCCCAGTACCGCGACTCCTGCCACGCCACCGGGATGATCTCGGTGCTGTCCAACCGCCGCGAGGGCACCCTCGAACTCGCGGTCACTCCACCGGAGTCGGACCCCGAACCCGACCGCTCCCCCTGGGCGGGCATGTCCGGCGCGGCGGTCTGGCACGACGGCACGCTCATCGGGCTGGTCAGCGCCCACCACCGCTCGGACGGCCTGGGCCGCCTCGCCGCCGTCCGCGTGGACCGCTGGTACGAGCTGCTGCCGAGAGCCGACTTCACCCTGCTGCACCGGTACGCCGGACTGCCCGCGTCACCACCCGAGCCGGCCGTCCTCGCACCCGGCATCGCGGGCCCCGGCAGCCTGGCGCACCTGCCGGACGACCTGCCGCTGCGGGAACTCGACGGACTGGTGAGCGCGTTGACCGCACTGCCCACGGTGAGCGACCGCACCACCCTGGCGCTGGTGCTGGGCAGCATCGATCCGGTGATCGCGGCCATGAGCCCCCGCTCACCGGCGCTGCGTCCGGACGTGTTCGGGATCCTGCGCACCTGCCTGCGCTATCGCGGCACGTTGGACCAACTCATGGAAGCGATACGGTTGATGGAGGGCGACTCCGCCGGAGTGGCCCGTATGAACAAGGAGGCGGTGGAGCTGTCCCGGCGCCACCGCGGCGGTGATGACGACCGCTGACCTGATATCGCAGCACCGCGCGCATGTGGTGTTTCATCCAGGCTACGGCGGGCCATTATCAGGGGGATGTGAGCAGCCCGCATCCGCAATTGCAGCCGGGGGGAAGGGGTTTGGCCGTCATGGAGCCGTCTGTGGCCGCCGTCGAGTCCAGCCTTGTCGATCTCGCGGGGGTGTCTCTTGAAACACTGCGCTCCATTGACAGTCGATTTCTCGCCGCGTCCCTCGAGGAGCTGCAGCACGGGATCGACCACCCGATGGCCAGCGTCTCCGGCTTCGGAGAAGGCGGAGGAGGAGGCGGCGGGGGGCGTTTCGACTGACGACGGGGCCGCCCATGCGCGCTGAGCCGTCTCTGCCGCATCATCGTGTCCCGCCCGGCAGCCTCGCCGAACTGACCCGCGGCGAGGGCGGACCGGCGACCGTGGACCTGCTGACCGCGGCCGAACGCAGCCGCCGGCTGCTGCTCTTACGGATGCTCGACGACGCCACGGACCTGGGTCCGGCGTGGGATCTGCTCAGCGCCGCTCAACGCCGCGCCCCCGCCGTCGTCGACGAGCTGCTCATGTATCCGCAGACCGGGATGTGGCTGGCCACCGCACTGCGCCGGCTGCGCGCGAGCACCGCGGAGAAGGACGAGCCGCCGCTGCCGGTGGTACTCGGCCATGTCCGCGCACTGGCCGCCGCGGCTGGGCTACGCGCGGAGCTCGACTTCACCGTCGAGGTACCCGTCCGGCACGGCCGGGTTCCCCTCCCCACCCTGGGCTGCGCGGAGCTGCCCTCGGCCGAGCCGTGGACGACGGCCACCGTGCGGGCCGAAGCCGGACGTGCCGTGGTCGAGACGCCGGGGCACACGGTCGCCGTACCGCTGCCGCCCGGCTCGGTGGGGCGGGGGTGGCATCCGGTGCGCCGGCTCGCGGTCGGCCCGGCCGAACTGCGGCTGGAAATCGTGCTGGACGACGTGGATCCGTACCGGACGTATCCGCAGCCGACCGAGCCGCGCCCGCTGCCCGAGGAGGCCGCGGCGCAGTGGCGGCAGATGCTGGAGCAGGCCTGGGGGGTGCTGCTGCGGGACCAGCCCGAGACGGCCGCCGCGATGCGGCGGGGCGTGTTCTCCCTGAGTCCCACCCCGGCAAGGGAAAGCTTTCGGCCACGCAGCGTGTCGTCGAGGGATGCGTTCGGCGGTATCGAGGCCTCGGAACCGGACGACGCCGTCCAGCTGGCCGTCACGCTCGTGCACGAGTTCCAGCACACCAAGCTGGGCGGGCTGCTGCATCTGACACCGCTCGTGACCCAGGGCGCCGACAGCGGTACGGAACTGTGGTACGCGCCCTGGCGGGACGACCCCCGCCCGCTCGAAGGGCTCCTTCAGGGCATCTACGCATTCGTGGGCATCACCCGTTTCTGGCGTGCCCACCGCCGGGCCGCCGGTGCGCGGACCGCCACGGCGCACTTCGAGTTCGCGCTGTGGCGAGCCCACGTGAACACGGCGGTGGAACAGATCCACCGTCATCCACGCCTCACCCCGCTCGGTACCACCCTGCTGGACACGCTCCGCGACCGCTGCACGGAGTGGCTCGCCGAGCCCGTACCGGAGGACCACCTGGCGTCGGCCCGGCTCTGCGTCACCGACCACGTGGCGCGCTGGCGGGCGCACCATCTGCGGCCCGCCCCGGCAGCCGTGGACGAGGCCGTACGGGCCTGGCTGGCCGGCGAGAGCGGACCGCCCGGCGCCCTGGCGGCCGAGCCCGAGGTGGTGCCCGATCCCTCCGCACGGTGGCTGGACTGTCTGGCGATGCTCATCCGCCACCGCCTCACCGGCGCGGACGACGACCGCTACTCCGAGGAGCCCGAAAAGGCCGCCGCACGGGTCACCGGAGCACTGGCCGGCGACGCCCTGCTGGCCGCCGGCGACGCCGCCGCGGCCCGTCAGGCATACGTGGCCCATCTGGCCGTGGAACCCGGACGGGCCGGCATCTGGGCGGGCCTCGGCCGGGCGCTCGCCGCGTCGGACACGCACCCGATCGCGGCCCACCTGCTGAGCCACCACCCCGAACGGGCCCGCGCGGTGCACGAGGCCCTGCTCCGCGTCACCGGCACCGCACCGGACCCCGTCCACCTGGCCACGTGGCTCGGCTCGCCCCCGTCCGAAGCGCACTGACCGGACACGGCGGTGCCGCCCTTCCCCGGGAAGAGCGGCACCTCGGGCCGTACGCCCGTCACCTCACAGCGGCATCGGGTCGATGTCGCAGTTGGCCCGCTCCCGGGCCCGTGCCTGGAGCGTCGCCGGGTGAGGACCGGAGTCGGTGGAGCGCATCCGGGGTTCGTCCAGGACGCGCTCCATGCGGGCCAGGACATCCGCGTGCAGCGCCTCGCCCTCCGCCTCCCGGCCGACGGCGATGAGGTCCAGGGCGAGGTTGGCGCCGCCCACCAGCGTGGTGGGGTGGTCCTCGCCCAGGCGCTCCAGGCACAACGCCCTTGTCCTCTCGCCGAGTTCACGGGCCTCGTCCGCCCGCCCCAGCGCGCTCAGATCGCTCGCCAGGTTGATGGCACAGGCCAACGCGATCGGATGGCTCTCACCCAGGCGTTCGGTCAGCAACCGGAGCGCCTCCTCGTCGCGCTGCCTGGCCTCCTCGACCCGGCCCAGCAGACGGTAGGTCACCGCCAGGTCGATGTCGGCCGCCAGGACGTGCGGATGATCGCTGCTGAACAGCCGGCCGAACCGCTCGCACGCCCGCTCGCCGCGGTCGCGGGCCGCCTCCAGCTCGCCGTTGTGCCGCAACGCCACCGCCAGGGCGAGCGCGGCCGTCAGGGACTCCGGGTGGGTGTCGCCGTAGCGGCGGGTGAACTGGTTGAACGCGTCGCGCGCCAGTTCCAGCGCGGTGGCGTGGTCGCCCTCCTTGCGGCAGGACTCGCTCAGTTGCCGGAGAGCCTGGATGGTCGTGGGGTTGCCCGGCCCGAAGATGCTCCGATAGCCGTCGACGACCGCCTGCTGCAGGGACCGTGCGCCGATGTAGTCACCGGTCTCACGGACGTCGATGGCGATGCTCGCCTCGGTCAGCAGCGACTGCTGGTGTTCACGGCCGAACAGCCGCGTTTTCATCGTGTGCGTGTGCCGGTCCAGTTCCAGCGCGCGCTGGAACTCGCCGACGAGCCGGAGGCTCACCCCGAGGTTGTGGGCGGTGGCCAGCGTGGCGGGATCGTCCTCGCCGAAGGCACGGCGGGCCCGGTCGTAGGCCGTCTCGTCCAGTTCGGCGCCGGCGGCGAAGTCTCCCTCGACCCGGCGTACCGCCGCCTCCAGGTTCATCGTCTCCAGCGCGTCCTCCCGGGTGTCCTCGCGGTCCGGGGGCGCCGTGCGGGCGTAGACGTCCTTGAGCCGGGCGGCGATCCGGGCCGCGTCGTCGTACCGGCCCACCTTCAGGTAGAGGAAGCCGAGCCACCACCCCATCAGGAGGGTCTGCTGGTCCTCCTCGCCGAACAGTCGCTGCCAGGTCTCCCAGGCCTGCTCGGTGAACTCGCGGGCGACCTTGTGGTCCCCCCAGTACCAGAGGTATCGGGCGATGTTCCGCACGAGCTGGCGGACCCACGGCTGGTCGGACTCGACCGCGCCGGAGGCGATGACATGGCCGTAGAGCTCGGCGTAGCGCGGCCAGTTGGAGGCCTGGTTGGGTGCCTTCGGGTCGGCGGCGGCCAGGAGTGTGTGAGCGCCGTTCCGCATGCGTTTCTGTTCCTCGGCGGTCATCCGGTTGATGAGCACCGCCTGCACCAGGCGGTGCATCTCGATCGAGTTGGTCCGATGGTCTATGCGGGCGAGGGAGTACCGGTTGATCTCCCTTATGGCCCGCGCGAGCCGCATCGGATCGTTCAGCGCTCGGTCGAGTTCCGGGTCGATGGTGCTGCCGCCGAGGCCGGAGAAGATGGAGCGTGAGATGGGGTCCGGCGCGAAGTAGGAGCAGAGCTGGAGCAGGCGCAGAGCGGTGAGGCTGCGGGTCTCGAGATGGTCGAGGGAGACGTTCCACGCGGCGGCGACCGGGAGCTGGTAGTCCGGCGGCGGGGACACCTCGAGGAGCTCGCTGCGCTTGTGCTCGAACAGCCGCAGGTACTCCGACACCGGCATCCCGGTCTCCGCCCGCCAGGCCGCGGCCTGTTCCAGGGCGAGCGGGAGGTCACCCAGGGCGTCGGCGAGGCGGTCCGCCTCGGCGTCGTCGAGGTCGTCGGGGCCGGAGCGGCGCAGCAGCTCCTTGCTCTCCTCGCGGGTGAACACGTCGACCTCCAGCGACGGTCCCACCACGCTCCAGCGGCGGTTGCGGGAGGTGACGAGGATGGTGCCGCTGCCCCCGGTGGGGAAGTAGTCGCGGACCCGCTCGGGACTGTCGGCGTTGTCGAAGATCAGCAGCCAGCGGGAGTACGGCCGCCCCTCGCGCAGCGCCTCGCGCACCGCGGGTCCGGCGATGTTGGCCTCGGACGTGGTGACGAGGCCGAGCCGCTGGGCGAGTTCCACCAGGGCCTGGCCGATCTGGCCGGGGCGCTCCGCGGGGATCCACCAGACGATGTCGTACTCGGACTGGTGCCGGTAGGCGTACTCGATGGCCAGCTGGGTCTTGCCGACACCGCCCATGCCGTGGATGGCCTCCGGCAGCACGGTCGTCGTCGTGCCCTCCCCCAGACGCTCGCTCAGCCGTTCGAGCAGATCCACGCGACCGGTGAAGTTCGGGTTGCGTGGGGGGATGTTGCCCCAGATGCGCGGCTGCGTCGAACGCCCGCTCTCCACCGCGGGCTCCTGCTGCGTGGTGGACATGGCCGTGGCTCCTTCTGCAGTTGTCTCGTGCGCGCGAGGGGCTGTGTGCCCGGGGCGTGGGCCCGCGCCTTTGCGCAGGCTAACGGTGTTCTTGCGGTCGTAATCGCGCAGCGCGCGGGCGAGTCGCTCGGCTTGTGGCAGGAAGCGTCCGGACAGAGCACGCAGCGCGGCCAGTTCGACCCGCAGGAACGCCACGTTGTGCCGGGTCACCGGCGGGACACGGGCCGCCTCGAGCGGATCGCCGGCCGGCTCGGTGCTCTGCGGGGCGAGCAGCGCCCGTACGTCGTGCAGCACCCGGACGGTGTCACGACGGCGGGACAGCGCCAATAACTCCTGGCGGTTGTCCGCACCGAAGGTGAAGGCCACGCCGGCCGCGCGCTCGGCGTCGCCGCTCGCCGGCCGCACCAGTCCGCTCATCAGCAGCTCGGTGAGGTGGGCGGGCCCGGCGCCCGGCACCGACGCGGTGAGCGCCGTCATCACCGGCAGCGTCAGCGGGGCCGCCGCCAGCCGGGTGGCGAGCGCGAAGGCGGTGGGCGAGGCGGCGGCGCGGAACTCCGAGACGCGCTCCCGGGCGGGGACGGCGCTGTCGGGGTCGGGGACGTCGTGGATCCAGGGCACCGCCCGCGCGGCGTCCGCCCGCCGCTTCCAGTCACGGGCCCGGACGCCGGACATCTCCGTCCACCCGGACGCACGCCCGGCCACCAGGCCGACCCAGCAGGACAGGGAACGCTCGGTCGGTTCCAGGACGGGGACCGGCACCACACCGGCCCGGGCGGCCGCGTCGTCGACGGGTTCGAGGGGGGAGGTGCGCAGCTCCCACCGCAGGGAGTCGTTCGGCGCCCAGGGGTGTGCGGCGCTCAGGCGCATACGGTGCACGTCCAGGCCGGTGCGGAACCACAGCCGCTGCGGCAGCAGATGCAGCACGGCGAGCGGCTCGGACCGGCCGAGTTCCCGCAGCAGCGGCAGCACCGCGCCCGCCCGCCAGCCCGCGGCGAGGCCGTCGGTCAGCACCAGCACCACCCGGTACCGGGTGTCGTTGGGGGGCAGGTGATCCAGCCGGATCCTGGTCGGCTCGGTGTCGTCCGAACTCAGGAGCCGCACGGTGGTGATCGGGCCCAGCCGCTCCTGACGGGCCAGCCCGTCGGCCAGCCGGGCGATCGTCGCCGCCCAGACGCTCATGCTCACGTGGTCGTCGACGACGAGCAGGACGGCCGTGCGGTCGGCCGGGTCCGACGGCTCCAGTCCGCTCAGGGCATGCAGCACGCCCTCGAATGACGTGTCGTCAGAAGCCGGTAGGAATACGGGTCGTGGGCCGTCGTCACGCTGCATAAGCGCCCTCGGAGGGTCCAGTGCTGCCCGAGCACGGGGGGAGGGCGGAGGAGGAGTCCCGCAGTCCGCGGGCATGCGTGACATCCACGTTGCCAAGCCTGGCAGTGGTCTGCTTGCGGTGCAAGACGGGAGTCCACCGGGGGGATGACGGGAGGGATCACAAGTCGACTGTCGGGAACGCGCCCCCGGTGGTGTGGAGTACGCAGGACGTCCGCTGGGGCCGTCTCGACCACCAGCGTGACACCCCGTCAACCCCCCGCGCAAGACCGTCGCAATCCGTTCCCCCATCGGTAATCGCCCCACGATCGGCCCGGCCTGTTCCTCGGTCCGCAGACTCATGGCCCCTACCCCGGCCCGGGCGGCCCCGGCTTGCGGTCGGGGTCGTCGAGCAGAATGGCCAGGTGGCGGCCCACGTGCTGGTCCCAGCCGTCGGGGCCGAGCGCCAGGGCCTCTTTGCGCCACTTTCCGATGCGTTCCGCGAGACTTCCGAGCCCCCGGTCCTGCAGTATTTCGCCGATGGCGTCCTGGAACGACGGATCCGAGCAGTCGCTGCGATGCCAGACCATCGCGGGTACGCCGGCCCGCAACCCGGCCAGGACCTCCCGCCGGCCGGTGCCCGAGTCGTCGCCGGGCGGCTCGCTGAGCACCAGGCAGACCGCGTACCGGTCCTCCTTCAGCTCACGCTCCAGATGGAAGAAGTACGCCTCGTCCTGCTCCGGACGGCTCCAGTGCGGATGACTGTCCGCCGGGCGCTCCCGAAGCTGGCGCCACTTGTTGTGCCAGGGCCGGTGCCACGCGGCCCGCTGCAAGCGCTCGAGGCTGCGCACCACCACCGGGTAGTCCAGCGCCAGCGGGGTGGGCGAGTCGGACTCGGACTCCTTCGGCCACCACTCGACGGGCTCGTTCAGCAGCTCCCACGGCAGGATGAACTCCAGGAGGACGGGCTGCCGCAGGTCGGCCCATCTCTCCTCGACCTCCTCGATCAGCCCCTCCACCGCGCCGGGCAGCTCCTCCCGGCGCAGATGGACGGTCTCGCCGCGCACGGGGTGCCAGCCCTCGGGGTCGGACTGGCGCCAGTGCGACAGGTAGAAGCGGTCCGCCTCGACCCGGTCCGGCTCGAACTGGATCATCAGATACGCGGGGACGAGCGAGGGCGCGGCCTGCGGGAACTCCGAGTGCTGCCACTCCGCCAGTGCACCGTCCAGCCGCAGGGCGTGGGCCTGGCTGCGGGTGAAGCGGCGCAGCACCTCGGCGGCGTCGGCCCGGCTCTCCGCCACCAGCCGGTCGGCACACAGCGCGAGGAAGGCCATGCTGGGCGGGAGTTCACCGTTCGGGGAGTTCTCCCCCGCCAGCCGCAGGAAGACCTGCCACCCGGTCCGGCACCAGGAGGGCAGTTCCTGCACCCGGGACCGGCTCGCGCGGCGCGCCATGGTCGCCAGGTCCGGGGAGTTCATCGACAACAGGACGGGCCGTAACGGACGCAGATCGGCGTTGTTGAAGAAGTCGACGGCCTCCCACTCGTCCACCAGCGGCCACAGAGTGGCGACCGTCGCCGACTGCTGCTCCACGTACTCCAGCGAGCGCACCAGACAGGCCAGCCCGTCGCCGACCTCGGTGCACGCCTTGACGATCTGCAGCAGCCAGGGCCGCAGCCGGTCCCCGCCGAACGGCTCCACGGGCGAGGCCAGCTCGGCCGCGAGCATCTCCCGCCAGATCTCACGGCTGCTCGCCTGGTTCACCGTGGCCGAGCCCTGCAGCGCGTCCACGATGGAGACGACCAGCTCGTTGCGGACCCGTTCCGGACTGCGCCCGTTCTTCACCCCGTTACCTCCAGACAGCCGGCGCGGTTCCCTGATGGTGCCGACCAGAGTACGGCCGTGGAGCGGGGCAGTGCAGGGGAAAGCGCGGGTCACCGGCACGGTCGGCCCGGGACCCGCACTGTTCGGAGCCCCCTGTCGGATTCGAACCGACGACCTTCGCTTTACAAGAGCGGCGCTCTGACCAGCTGAGCTAAGGAGGCCTGCACGCGCGCGTGACGTACGTGCCTGTGCAGTGTACCCAGGTCCCGGCCGGACCCTGTCGAAAATTTCCGCGAAGTTCACAGCGCCCGGGCTACTGACAGAACAGGTGAACGGCAGGTACCGTCCTGAGCCAGTTCACTCCCGTGGACTACACCACCACCTTCCTACAACGGATCGTCCGGCACGTTCCTGCCGGTAGAAGGGGGCCCATTCACCATGGCCACTGTCTCGTTCGACAAGGCGACCCGGATCTACCCGGGTTCCACCAAGCCCGCCGTCGACGCACTCGACATCGAGATCGAGGACGGGGAGTTCCTCGTCCTGGTCGGTCCGTCCGGTTGCGGCAAGTCCACCTCCCTGCGGATGCTCGCGGGCCTGGAGGACGTCAACTCCGGCGCCATCCGCATCGGTGAGCGCGACGTCACGCACCTGCCGCCCAAGGACCGGGACATCGCCATGGTGTTCCAGAACTACGCCCTCTACCCGCACATGACGGTGGCCGACAACATGGGCTTCGCGCTCAAGATCGCCGGCGTCAACAAGACGGAGATCCGGCAGAAGGTCGAGGAGGCCGCGAAGATCCTCGACCTCACCGAGTACCTGGACCGCAAGCCGAAGGCGCTCTCCGGTGGTCAGCGCCAGCGTGTCGCCATGGGCCGCGCCATCGTGCGTGAGCCGCAGGTGTTCCTCATGGACGAGCCGCTGTCCAACCTGGACGCCAAGCTCCGCGTCTCCACCCGTACGCAGATCGCCTCGCTGCAGCGCCGCCTCGGCATCACCACCGTCTACGTCACCCACGACCAGGTCGAGGCCATGACGATGGGCGACCGGGTGGCCGTGCTGAAGGACGGTCTGCTCCAGCAGGTCGACTCGCCGCGCAACATGTACGACCGTCCGGCCAACCTCTTCGTGGCCGGCTTCATCGGCTCCCCGGCGATGAACCTCGTCGAGGTCCCGATCACCGACGGCGGCGTGAAGTTCGGCAACAGCGTGGTGCCGGTCAGCCGCGAGGCGCTGAAGGCCGCCTCCGACAAGGGTGACCGCACCGTCACCGTCGGTGTCCGCCCCGAGCACTTCGACGTGGTCGAGCACAACGGCGGCGCTGCCTCCGCCCTGTCCAAGGACACCGAGGACGCCCCGGCCGGTCTCGCCGTCTCCGTGAACGTCGTCGAGGAGCTCGGCGCCGACGGCTACGTCTACGGCAGCGCCAAGGTCGGCGACGACCTGAAGGACCTGGTCGTCCGCGTCAGCGGCCGCGCGGTCCCGGAGAAGGGCGCCACGCTGCACGTCGTGCCGCGGCCGGGCGAGACCCACGTCTTCTCGACCTCGACGGGCGAGCGGCTCTCCGACTGACGAGCACCAAGCACCCATCCCGGGTAATTCACCCAGGTTGACGAAAAGGGCCCCGCTGCCTGCAGCGGGGCCCTCTTTCTTGTCGACAAATACCCCGGCACACCGGCTCATTTCGAGCAGCGTGCGTCAACCCCGCACCAAAAAAAGGCCCCACTTCATCCCCCGAACCGGTGACCAAATGTCGCCATATCATTACCGGGCGCTACCCTCACTCGCGTGAAGCACTCCACCACCCAACCCACGCGACGCGGCCAGGGCCCCGCCCGCCGGATCGGCCGCACCCTCGCCCTCGTTCTGCCCGTCGTCCTGGTGCTCTCCGGGACCCTCGCGGTCACGCGGGTCAACTGGTCGGGGAACCCCGAGAGCTCGGTGCTCACCGCCTCGGACGTCTCGGCCTCCGGCGCCACGTCGCGCACCGCCACCCGCGCCCCGCACGAGGTGCTGCGCGACCAGCTCCTGACCGAGCTGCAGGAGCAGAACCCCGGCGTCGCGCTCACCCACCTCCAGCAGGCCGTCGACGAGCGCCCCTCGCTCGCCGGGCACTGCGCGTCCATCGCCCGCGCCCTGGGCCGCGCCGCGGTCCGCATCTACGGCCCGACCCGAGCCCAGTCGTACGCCCGCCCCGTCTGCGACACCGCCTTCGCCTCAGGCGTCCTGTCCTCCAACGTCTGAGCGCTCCGCAGAGGGCGCTGTCCGACCGCAGCCGACTGCGCCCGACCTGCTTCAGCCACCCTTCACCGCAAAGACGGGAAAGCCGCCTGACCACGGAAGCGGGTCGGGGCGGTGTGGCGCAGTCCGCCGCTCAGCCGGTCCCCACGTCGGCCCCCTGTGGCAACAGGCAGAGGGGCGCAACCCGCGGCGGACTCGCCACACCGCACCGACCCCGACCCACCCACCGGCACCAGGCACAAGCCCCACCCACCGGCACAAGCCCCCGCCCAACCGCCGGAGGCACCCGCGTACAGTGCCGGGCATGACTGATCCGAACGTCCTGTCGCGGCCCGTCCAGGCGGTCATCCTGGCCGGCGGTCAGGGCTCCCGGCTGCGCCCCTACACCGACGACCGGCCCAAGCCGATGGTCGAGATCCCCGGCACAGGGACGCCGATCATCGGCCACCAGCTGGCCTGGCTCGCCGAGGAGGGCGTGACCGACGTGGTGGTCAGCTGCGGCCACCTCGCCGAGGTCCTGCAGGAGTGGCTGGCGTCCGCCGATCTACCGGTGACGGTCACGACCGTCGTCGAGACGGAGCCGCTCGGCCGCGGTGGCGGCCTGAAGTACGCCGCCGCTCGTCTCCCGCACCCCGACCGGCCCTGGTACGCCACCAACGGCGACGTCTGGACCCGCTTCTCGCTGCGCGACATGGCCGACTTCCACACCGAGCGCGACGCCGTGGCGACCCTCGCTCTGGCCCGCCCACGCCTCCCCTGGGGCGCGGTGCAGACGGACGGCTTCGGGCACATCACGGACTTCATCGAGGCCCCGCCGACGACGTACGAGATCAACGCGGGCGTCTACGTCTTCTCTCCCCAGTTCGCCGCGATGCTCCCCGAGCGCGGCGACCACGAACGCACCACGTTCCCCCGTCTGGCCCGGGAACACCGCCTGGCCGGCTTCCCGATCCCGCAGGGCGCCTACTGGCGTGCCATCGACACCGCGAAGGACCTCACGGAGGCCGCGAAGGAGCTGGCCGCACTGGGCCGTTGAGGAGAGGCTGCGAGCACGTACGACGGGGTCCCGCACGGCACACCGTGCGGGACCCCGTCGTCGTACGACCGCCGTGACCTAGCCCAGCAGACCGCCCACCAGTCCGGGCTCCCCGGAGGACGAGGACCCTCCGCCGGAGGAGCCGCCGGTACCGGTGCCGCCCGGGGCGCCCGTGCCGCCGGTCGAGGCTCCGGCGGTCGGGCCGGCGCTGGTGCTCGGGGCCTGGTCGGCCGGGGCGGGCTGCTGCGGCGGGGCCCCTCCCCCGGTGCCCTGGGTCTGGCTGGGCGATCCGCCGGTGGCGGTGCCGCTGTCGCCGGTGGCGCCGGGCGTGGTCGCGGCGCCTGCCGTGGGGGCGGCCGAGGTGGCGCCCGGGGTGGTCGCGGTGCCGGCCGTGGCCGACGGGGTGGTGCTCTCCCTGCGCTCACCGGGCTTCGACGGCAGCGGGGAGCCGGGCAGTTCGTTGCGCGGGGCCTCGCCGGGGCCGGGGACGACGACCCGGTCGGCGTCGCGGACGGCACCGCCGAGCAGCGAGCCGGTGAGCAGGGTCAGCCCGGTGACGACAGCGGTGACGAGGACGCCGCGGCGCAGGACGTAACGGCGCAGCTCCCAGATGTCGGAGCGGGGTCCGAGCCGGCGCCAGGCGAGTGCGGCCAGCCGGCCGTCGACGGAGTAGACGGGCGCGCCTGCGATGATCAGCGGCGACCAGGCGGCGAGGTAGATGATGTCGGGGGCGTCGTAGGCGGGGACGCTCTTCCAGCTGACGGTGACGAGGAGCGCGGCGGACAGCAGCGCACCGCCGACCGCCGCGACCCGCTGCCAGCACCCCAGGACCGTGAGAACGCCCACGATGACCTGGGCGAAGGCGATCAGCAGCCCGGAGCCGACGGGATGCTGAAGGGCGAACTGACGCAGCGGCTCGGCGACTTCCCAGGGATGCAGGGTGTTGAGCCACCTGACCATGGACCCGCGCTCGCCGCCGTCGAAGAAGACGGGGTCGCAGAGCTTGCCCATGCCGGCGTAGATCGAGATGCAGCCGAGGAAGACCCGCAGCGGGAGGAGGACGACGCCGAGGTTCATCCGGCGGCCGGGGTAGTACGCGTGCCGTGCGGGGTCGTCGCCCTGGCGGCGGGTGCGCGTCCCGGTGGTGTCCTCACCGGCGGCGGTGTCGTCGTAGCCGTCGTAACCGCCGTACTCGTCACGCCCGTCGTAGCCGTCGTAACCGTCGAACTGCTCGCCCCCGTGGGCCGGTTCGTCGTAGGCGCTGCCGACGGTGCGTGCGTGCGGCAGCAGACGCGTCCCGCCGGTACCGGGGGTGCGCTGGGCGCCGATGACGGGGGTCTCGACGGTCTGGTCCAGCTCGTCGTAGTCGGCGTATCCGCTGTAGTGACCACCGCCGTATCCGGCATCGACGTCGATACGCGGGATGACCTGGGTGGCTCCGGCGTCGACGGCGGACTCCTCCGGATGGCGGACGCCCGCACCGCGCACGGCCTGGAGCAGGCGGTGGGCGCCGGTGTCGTCCGGGGCGGACCTGCCGCTCCAGACGACGGGACGGCGACGGGCGGCGCCGGCCGTCCGGTCCGCTCTGCCCACCGTGCCGACGACGGGTGTGCGGGCGGTGTCCGCGGCGGCGCTCAAGTGCCGTGCGACGCGCGGGGATTGGACGCGCCCCGAGGATGCGCCCAACTGCACGCGGAAGCTCGCATGGTT
Source organism: Streptomyces sp. NPDC127197 (assembly GCF_042672405.1). Lineage (NCBI taxonomy): Bacteria > Bacillati > Actinomycetota > Actinomycetes > Kitasatosporales > Streptomycetaceae > Streptomyces > Streptomyces sp. NPDC127197. Next base: position 199,820 of record NZ_JBHXVG010000010.1, read on the forward strand.
GACGATGATCTGCGCCGGATCGCTCGGCACCTTCACCATGCTCAGCGCGGGAGCGTCGTCGAATCCCGACGAGCGGTCCCCCGTGGGTGTGCGGGGTGTTCTGGTGTCCACACTCATCTAACCGAGTGACGTGTGATTAGGACACTGCCTTGACTCGCCGGAAGTGTCCGGACCGCGTCAAGCTTGTCCGGACCGCCCGGAACACCCCGCGTGGGTGACTACGAAGAACAGTTGTTCACGACCGTCGGCGGGCCGCCTCGTACAGCACGATCCCCGCCGCCACACCGGCATTGAGCGACTCGGCCCCGCCCGGCATCGGAATCCGCACCCGGAAGTCGCAGGTCTCCCCGACGAGCCGGGACAGGCCCTTGCCCTCGCTGCCGACGACGATGGCGACGGGGCCGCCGAGGGCGTCCAGCTCACCGAGTTCGACGTCCCCGTCGGCGGCGAGTCCGACCACGACGATGCCGGCCTTCTTGTACGCCTCCAACGCGCGCGTGAGGTTGGTGGCGCGCGCGACCGGCGTACGGGCGGCCGTACCGGCGGACGTCTTCCAGGCGCCGGCGGTCATGCCGGCCGCGCGCCGCTCGGGCACGACCACGCCGTGCCCGCCGAACGCGGCGACGGACCGCACGACCGCGCCGAGGTTGCGCGGGTCGGTCACCCCGTCGAGGGCGACGATCAGCGGGTCCTCGCCCTCGTCCGCGGCGGCGTCGGCGAGGTCCTCGGGGTGGGCGTACTCGTACGGCGGGACCTGGAGCACCAGGCCCTGGTGGTTGAGCCCGTTGGTCATGCGGTCGAGCTCGGGGCGCGGCGCCTCCATGAGGTTGATGCCGCCGCGCTCGGCGGCGAGCTGGAGCGCCTCACGGACCCGCTCGTCACTGTCGATGAACTGCTGGACGTACAGAGTGCTGGCGGGCACGCCCCCGCGCAGCGCCTCGACGACCGGGTTGCGGCCGACGACCAGCTCGGACGCCGCCTTGCCGCCGCGGCGCTGCGGCGTACGGCCCTGCGCGCGACGGGCCTTCGCAGCGGCGGCCCGCTGCTTGGCGTGGCCCTTGCGCATCTCGGCGGGGGGCGTCGGCCCCTTGCCCTCGAGGGACCGGCGCCGCTTGCCGCCGCTGCCGACCTGCGCGCCCTTCTTGCCGGACATGCGGCGGTTGTTCGCGGCCATGACCTACCTGTCTGTGTGATGCGGTGGAGTACGTACGTCAGTGCAAGTGTGCCGCCCGAGTGGCCGGGCGGCACATCCTGGGTGGTCAGCGCGGACCGAGCGTCCAGCGCGGTCCCTGCGGGCTGTCCTCGACGGCGAGGCCGGCCTGCTTGAGCTGGTCGCGGATGGCGTCCGCGGTGGCCCAGTCCTTACGGGCGCGGGCCGCCTCACGCTGGTCGAGGACGAGCCGTACGAGGCTGTCGACGACGCCGTGCAGGTCCTCGCTGCGCTCACCCTCACCGGCCCACTGGGCGTCCAGCGGATCGAGGCCCAGGACGCCGAGCATGGCGCGGACCTCGGCGAGGCGGGCGACGGCGGATTCCTTGTCGTCGGCGGCCAGCGCGCTGTTGCCCTGCCGGACGGTGTTGTGCACGACGGCGAGCGCCTGCGGCACGCCCAGGTCGTCGTCCATCGCCTCGGCGAAGGAGGGCGGCACCTCGGCGGCGGGCTCGACGGGGCCGCCGGCCAGCTCGACGACGCGCTGCACGAAGCCCTCGATCCGGGCGAACGCCGACTCGGCCTCGCGCAGGGCGTCCTCGCTGTACTCGATGGTCGAGCGGTAGTGCGGGGTGCCCAGGTAGTAGCGGAGCACGATCGGGCGCCACTGCTTGACCATCTCGGACACGAGCACCGAGTTGCCCAGCGACTTGGACATCTTCTCGCCGCTCATGGTGACCCAGGCGTTGTGCAGCCAGTACCGGGCGAAGTCGTCGCCGAAGGCCTTGGCCTGGGCGATCTCGTTCTCGTGGTGCGGGAAGATCAGGTCCAGGCCGCCGCCGTGGATGTCGAAGGCGCTGCCCAGGTACTTGTGCGCCATGGCCGAGCACTCCAGGTGCCAGCCGGGGCGCCCGCGGCCCCACGGGCTCTCCCAGTCGGGCTCACCGGGCTTGGTGGCCTTCCACATGGCGAAGTCACGCGGGTCGCGCTTGCCGGTGATGCCCTCCTCGGCGGGCTGGCGCATCTCCTCCAGGTCCTGCCGGGACAGCTCCAGGTAGGCGGGCCAGGACCGTACGTCGAAGTAGACGCTGCCGTCGGCCTCGTAGGCGTGCCCGCGCTCGATGAGGCCGCGCATCATCTCGACCATCTCGGTGATGTGACCGGTGGCGCGCGGCTCGTACGTCGGCGGCAGGCAGCCGAGCGCGCGGTAACCGTCGTTGAACGCGCGCTCGTTCTCGTACCCGATGGACCACCAGGGGCGGTTCTGCTCGCCCGCCTTCCAGATGATCTTGTCATCGATGTCGGTGACGTTGCGGACGAACGTCACCTCGTAGCCCCGGTACTCGAACCACCGGCGCAGGATGTCGAAGTTGAGCCCCGACCGGATGTGCCCGATGTGCGGGGCCGCCTGCACGGTGGCGCCACACAGGTAGATCGAGACACAACCCGGCGTGAGCGGGGCGAAGTCACGGATCTGCCGGGCGCTGGTGTCGTACAGGCGAATAGTCACGAGTCCAGGGTAGTCGGCGGACGGGTGTGCCCTGCGACGTTCACGCCACAAACCAGCGCCTCCGGCGTTCAAAACAGCCCCTCCGGCGTTTGAGGCGCGGGGGTCCGGGGGCGGAGCCCCCGGAGGACGGGACGGGTAGGGGCGGCGGGGGCGAAATCAGCCCGTCCGCACCACCAGCGCGGTGGCCACCGCCATCAGCCCTTCGCCCCGCCCCGGGAAACCGAGTCCGTCGGTCGTCGCGCCGGACACCGAGACCGGCGCCCCGGCCGCCTCCGACAGCACCTTCTGCGCCTCCTCCCGCCGCTTGCCGATCTTCGGCCGGGACCCGACGACCTGCACCGCGATATTGCCGATCCGGAACCCCGCCGCACGCACGATCCGCGCCGCCTCCGTCAGCAGCACCACCCCGGACGCCCCGGACCACTCCGGCCGTCCGGTCCCGAAGTGCTGCCCCAGGTCACCGAGCCCGGCGGCGGAGAACAGCGCGTTGCACGCGGCGTGCGCCACGACGTCCGCGTCGGAGTGCCCGGCCAGGCCCGGCCCCTCGCCCTCCCACTTCAGGCCGGCGCACCACAGCTCGCGGCCCTCCTCGAAGGCGTGGATGTCGGTGCCGATGCCGACCTGAGGAAGCAGCGGTGCCTCAGAAGCCATCGGTCAGCCTCCGGCGCGCCAGGACCGCCTCCGCCAGCAGCAGGTCCAGCGGGCGGGTGACCTTGAAGGCCTCTTCGTGCCCGGGTACGACGACGACCTGTTCCCCGAGCTGTTCGACCATGCTCGCGTCGTCGGTGACGTTGTCGGTGACCGTCTCGTGGGCACGCAGCAGGATCTCGCGGTCGAAACCCTGCGGTGTCTGCACCGCACGCAGCCGGGCCCGCGCGGGCGTGGCCACCACGGGCTCCGGCGCACCGGGGGTCTCGGCGGGCTCGACCTCCTTCACCGTGTCCGCGAGCGGCAGGGCCGGCACCACGGCCGGCGCACCGGCGCGCACCGCCTCGATCACGGCGTCCACGGTGTCGACCGGCACCAGCGGCCGGGCGGCGTCGTGCACGAGGACGATGTCGTAGCCGGGTGGCAGGGCGTCCAGGCCGAGCTTCACGCTCTCCTGGCGGGACTGCCCGCCCGGTACGACGAGGAAGTCGGTGCGCTCGGGCAGCGCGTGCGCGTCGAGCAGTGACTTGACCTCGGCGGCTCCGTCGGGCGGGGCCACGACGACCACGAGGGAGACGGCACGGGACGCGGCCAGGGCGCGTACCGCGTGGATGAGCATGGGGGTGCCGTTCAGGGCGCGCAGCGCCTTGGGGGCGCCCGGGCCGAGGCGTACGCCCCGGCCGGCGGCGGGAATCACCGCGGCGGTACGCGAAGGGCGCGAATCGTCAGACATCGGTTCCTGTCAGGTTTGTGTGCTCGGCCTACTTGGGTATGGCCTCAGCGTGCCGGGCGCACAACGGCTTGACAGGACCCTTCCGTGACCCTCGTCGAGCCTCCTGCTCGAGCCCGGCACGCACAGTACCGGGGGGAGATTTCCTCGGCGTATGGCGTACGGCGTCTGGTGTATGAGCATGCCCGGCCGGGGTGCGAACATGCCGCAGCGCCCGGCGACAGCAATACGTCATCGGGCACCACGGCATTTCGACGTGCCGGCTTTTGATGTCCACAGCGGCAGCGGGCCTGCTGCCTCGCGTCAGGAGGCGAGTACCTCGTCGAGCAGGGCCTCGGCCTTGTCCTCGTTGGTGTTCTCCGCGAGAGCGAGCTCGCTCACCAGGATCTGGCGAGCCTTGGCGAGCATGCGCTTCTCGCCGGCGGAGAGTCCACGCTCGCGCTCACGACGCCACAGGTCACGTACGACTTCCGCGACCTTGATGACATCGCCGGAGGCGAGCTTCTCCAGGTTTGCCTTGTAACGACGAGACCAGTTCGTGGGCTCCTCGGCATACGGCGCGCGCAGCACCTCGAAGACCCGGTCCAGCCCGTCCTGACCGACCACATCACGTACGCCGACGAACTCCGCATTGTCCGCTGGCACACGCACCGTCAGGTCACCCTGGGCGACCTTCAGCACCAAGTAGGTCTTGTCCACGCCTTTGATCTGGCGAGTTTCGATGGCCTCGATCAGCGCGGCCCCGTGATGGGGATAGACCACGGTGTCGCCAACCTTGAACGTCATGTGACAGGTACCCCTTCCGTGGCTATCCAGGGTAACACGGAAACGGCAGCTTCTGAATGGCGTTTTCGCAGGTCAGGGCATATCTCGGGGCTTGACAACAGCAACAGGAACGTGCTTCGCCGGGCCTGCGGAACAAAGTATTCGCAGGTCGGAGCGGCTCTCCGGGGCGGGCGAAACGTGCACGTTACGCACCTCCGACGACTCCATCAACCGGCTGAACATCCCTAAATGTCCGGTTCCAAACGCTCGACTTCCGCTACTCCGTTCGGCGTCCGGGGGCCACTGTGAGACGAATCCGGAATTGATCACGACACCCCCGGCGCGACCGTGCCGGTGATCAATTCCGGGCCGGCCACGCATTCCTTCACCCACATTTCGCGAAGGCTTATGTGAATGCCGTACGAGCGCGTCACACCCCAGAACAGGACACCCGGCCGTACGCCCTGCCGAGCGAAGCCGGGCGACCGCGGGGGAGGGTCGGGTGCGGCCGCGCGGGAACGGCTCGGTAACCTGGGGCCGCTGACAGCCACTTAGGGCGGCTTTACAAGGAAAGCTGCCCCTGCGTTCAAGGAGTTGCCGCCGCCGTGAGCAGCAGCCTTCGACGCGGCGCCCTCGCCGCCTCCGCCATCGCGTTCTCGATCGCCTCGCTCGCCGCCTGCGGCGCCGGCAACAACTCCCAGACACTGGAGATCAAGCCGGACAACGCGGCCACCAGCGTCGGTGACATCAAGATCCAGAACGCTGTGGTCATCACCCAGCCCGACCCGGAGGCGACCGGCCCGGCCGTCATCTCCGCCACCGTCTTCAACAGCGGCAGCGCCGCCCAGACGCTGGACTCCATCACCGTCGACGGCGTCGGCACCGCCAAGATCTCGCCCGCGACCGGCAGGGGCGCGCTGTCCGTCCCGGCCGGCGGCTCGGTGATCATCGGCGGCAAGAACAACGCCTCGGCCGTGCTGAGCAACGCCGAGGGCGTCACCGACGGCGACGCACAGAAGGTCACCTTCTCCTTCAGCCGGACCGGTGACGTGAGCCTGCGCGCCTTCGTCGTCCCGGCCGAGAGCTACTTCACCTCGTGGGGCCCGACAGAGGTGCCGGCCGCGCCCGGGGCTTCGGCCTCCACGAGCGAGGAGCCCGCCGAAGGCACCGAGGGTGCGTCGGGCTCGCCGAACGAGACCGGGTCCGCCACCGGCACGCCGGCCGACCCGGAGTCCGGCACCCCGACCGACGCGGCGTCCGCGTCGGTGACGGAGTCGCCCGCGGAAGAGGACGCCGGTCACTGAGCAACGCCGTACCGCAGAAGGGCGGGACCTCACCGGGAGGTCCCGCCCTTCTGTGCGTATGCGCTGTGCGGTTTACGGCTCGAACTTGTAGCCGAGGCCTCGCACCGTCACCAGATACCTCGGCGCGCCCGGATCCGGCTCGATCTTGGCGCGCAGTCGCTTGACGTGGACGTCGAGGGTTTTGGTGTCACCGACGTAGTCGGCACCCCAGACGCGGTCGATGAGCTGCATACGGGTCAGCACGCGGCCGGCGTTGCGCAGCAGCATCTCCAGCAGGTCGAACTCCTTCAGCGGCAGGTCGACCTTGGAGCCGCCGACGGTGACCACATGGCGGTCGACGTCCATACGGACCGGGCCGGCCTCCAGCGCGGCCGGGGCCACCTCCTCCGGCTCGCCGCGGCGGCGCAGCACGGCACGGATGCGGGCGACCAGCTCGCGGGTGGAGAAGGGCTTGGTGACGTAGTCGTCGGCTCCTATTTCGAGACCGACCACCTTGTCGATCTCGCTGTCCTTGGCGGTCACCATGATGACGGGGACGTTGGAGCGGCCGCGCAGCTGGCGGCACACCTCGGTGCCCGGCAGCCCGGGCAGCATCAGGTCGAGAAGGACGAGGTCGGCGCCGTTGCGCTCGAACTCGTCGAGTCCGTCGGGCCCGGTGGTCGCGACGGCGACCTCGAAGCCCTCCTTGCGGAGCATGTATGACAGAGCGTCGGAGAAGGACTCCTCGTCCTCGACGACGAGCACTCGGGTCACGGAAGGACCTCCGGGGCAGGAAGTGATTCGTACGGGGGTGTGTCGGGGGACGAGTCGGCGGACTGCCCGGCCTCGTCGGGAGCGGGGTGCTGGTGCGCCCGGTCGCGGGCCTGGCCCGCCTCCGGCAGCCGCAGCGTGAAGGTGGAGCCCTGTCCCTCCGAGCTCCACACCGTGACCTCCCCGCCGTGCGAGGCGGCCACGTGCTTGACGATCGCCAGCCCGAGGCCCGTACCACCGGTGGCACGGGAGCGGGCCGGGTCGACTCGGTAGAAGCGCTCGAAGATGCGCTCCTTGTCCTTGTCGGAGATGCCGATGCCCTGGTCGGTGACGGCGATCTCGATGATGTCCCCGCCGGAGCCGTTCACCCGGCGGGCGGCGATGCCGACGCGGGTGCGGGCGGGAGAGTAGTTGACGGCGTTCTCGACCAGGTTGCCGAGGGCCGCGGCCAGCTTGCTGCGGTTTCCCCAGACATGCAGGTCGGCGGTGCCGCCGGCGGCCATGGTGATCTGTTTGGTGCCCGCCTGGTGGCGGCACCGGTCGATGGCCTCGGCGACCAGCTCGTCCACCCGGACCGGCTCGGCGTCCTCCAGCGGGTCGTCGTTCTGGACCCGGGAGAGGTCGATGAGCTCCTGCACCAGGTTGGTCAGCCGGGTCGCCTCGATCTGCATCCGGCCGGCGAAGCGCTCCACGGCCTCGGGGTCGTCGGAGGCGTCCATGACGGCCTCGGACAGAAGGGAGAGCGCCCCGACGGGAGTCTTGAGCTCGTGGCTGACATTGGCGACGAAGTCGCGTCGTACCGCCTCTATCCGGCGGGCCTCGGTGAGGTCCTCGACCAGCAGCAGCACCAGCCGGGAGCCCAGCGGGGCGACCCGGGCGGAGACGGCGAGGGCCTCGCCGCGGCCGCTGCCGCGCCGGGGCAGGTCCAGCTCCACCTGGCGTATCTCACCGTCGCGCCGGGTGTCGCGGGCCATCTGCAGCATGGGGTCGACGGCGAGCTTGCCGCCGCGGACCAGTCCGAGGGCGTACGCCGCGGAACTGGCCTTGACGACGGCGTCGGCCTCGTCCAGGACGACGGCCGAGGAGCGCAGCACGGACAGCACCGTATCGACGCCGGGCGGAAGCACCGGGTCGGTGTGCAGAGAGGTCCGGGTGGGGCGCTTCAGGTCGCGTTCGCTCCAGCGGAACGCCAGCATGGCGATGACACCGGTGAGCACACCGGCGATCGCTGCCGCTGCGGCGACCGCCGCGTTCACGTCCATGCATCCAGGTTAGGCATGCCCTAATGGTTGCCCACAGCCGTCCGGGTGCGAGCTCGAACACTCGTCGCCCAGAGTTCACCTTGGAGCCAGTGGTGGTTCATTTGAGAGGGCGGAAACGGACGCGTAGGGACCGGAACGTGGGAGCGTGGGGTTCGTAAGACCGGCTTTCACCACGGGCCACCGGCCCTCTGAATCCCCGAATGAATCCCCCCAGAAATCGCACGAGAGGGAACCCTGATGCGGGACGCGTACCACGAGGAACTGGACTCGATCGGCGACAGCCTGGTCGAGATGGCCCGGCTGGTCGGGTCGGCGATCGGGCGCGCCACGACGGCCATTCTCGATGCCGACCTGAAGCTGGCCGAGAACGTGATCGAGGCCGACAAGAAGGTCGACGAGCTCCAGCACGACCTGGAGGCCCGGGCGATAGCCCTGCTGGCCCGCCAGCAGCCGGTGGCCACGGACCTCCGGATAGTGGTCACCTCGCTGCGCATGAGCGCCGACCTCGAACGCTCCGGCGATCTCGCCCAGCACGTGGCGAAGCTCGCCCGGCTGCGCTTCCCGGAGCGTGCCGTCCCGCACGACCTGCACGCCACGATCCTGGAGATGGGCCAGCTCGCGCAGCGCCTGATGGCCAAGACCGCCGAGGTCCTCGTCACCAAGGACATCGATCTGGCGATGCAGCTGGAAACCGACGACGACGCGATGGACCTGCTGCACCGCACGCTGTTCCAGCACCTCATCGACGAGCGCTGGAAGCACGGCATCGAGACCGCGGTCGACGTCACGCTCCTCGGCCGCTACTACGAGCGTTTCGCCGACCACGCGGTGGCCGTCGCCAAGCGCGTGGTGTTCCTGGTCACCGGCGAGCACGCGGACGAGCTCCAGCCCGAGATCCACGTCGAAGGGGCCTGAGCGACGGGCGCGCGAAACCCCTGACCGGGCCGGGCCGCAGCGTGCGCGAGCCACAGTGCGCCGTTGATGCGCCCGGCAAAGGGGGCTGCAATGGGCTGACAGGCACCAGCCTTGAGGAGGGACCCATGGCCGAATCCCCCAGCACGCCCGGTACGACGCCCGACCCCGCCCAGGAACGCCCCAGCGAACAGCCCGCCGAGATCAACAGCCTCACGCTCATCGGCGCGTGCGGCTGCGGCTCGGGCTGCACGTGCGGCTGCCAGCAGGGCAATCCCTGCCAGTGCTGACTCCGCTCCACGACGCCTGAGGGCCCCCGGCGCCGGCGCCGGGGGCCTTTCGCGTCGACCTTGCCTGCGACACGGGCGCAGCATGGAGTAAGGACGGGAAGGAGGTGCGAAGCCATGGCTGAGTTCATGGACGTCCACCACGACATGCGGGGCATCACGGCCGACCAGCTGCGCCAGGCCCACCAGGCCGACCTCGCGATAGAAGGGGAAGAGGGCGTGCACTTCAAGCAGGCCTGGGCGGACCCGGACTCCGGAGTCGTCTACTGCCTGTCCGAGGCCCCCTCGGCGGAAGCGGTCCAGCGCATCCACGAACGCGCCGGTCACAAGGCGGACGAGATCCATCCGGTACCGCTGACGGTCTGACCCCGACGCCACGGCAACACCACCGGCCCCTGCCCGCGACTACCCGCCGACAGGGGCCGAGGGAGATCGACCGATCGGGTTGAGTTGCCTGCCCGAGGGGCTGTCGGCCTTCCTGCCGAGCCGTTCTCCGCACAGGGTGTGATCATGAAGACGCCACGAGTGCACTGTTTGCACCCATCCCTCGCGCGCTCGGCAGCTGCAGCCATCATCAGTGTTGCGGCAGCCCTGACCTCCGCCTCAGCCGCCGCGGCCGATCCGCCGGCCGGCCAAGAGAAGTCGTCCGGCCAGCAGAAGTGCGAAGTGATCGACAAGCAGGAGCCCGGCCTCGAACAAGGCCTCCTCTGGGCTCTCGTGTTCGGGTTCCAGGACACCACAGAGCGGCAGGACACCTGCTCACCTCAGTCTGACGGTCACATGCGGGGCGCTGACGGTCACATGCGGGACGCTGACGGTCACATGCGGGACGCTGACGGTCACATGCGGGACGCTGACGGTCACATGCGGGACGCTGACGGTCACATGCGGGACGACGATCCCGGTCATCACATGCACGGTCCCACTCACCTCGGCGTACCCGGACCCCTGGGCGGATCGTCCCGTTGATGCGGGAGCAGGCGATAGCTCTCGAAGAGCCCCCTGCCTGCAGAAACGCGCAGGCAGGGGGCTTACTTGAGCGGGGTTACTTCTTCTTGCCCTGGTTCTTGACCGCTTCGATCGCCGCCGCAGCCGCCTCGGGGTCGAGGTACGTGCCGCCGGGGTTGACCGGCTTGAAGTCGGCGTCCAGTTCGTAGGACAGCGGGATGCCGGTCGGGATGTTCAGGCCCGCGATGTCCGCGTCGGAGATGCCGTCGAGGTGCTTGACCAGGGCGCGCAGGGAGTTGCCGTGGGCGGCGATCAGGACCGTGCGGCCGGCCAGCAGGTCGGGGACGATGCCGTCGTACCAGTACGGGAGCATGCGGACGACGACGTCCTTCAGGCACTCCGTGCGCGGGCGCAGCTCCGGGGGGATGGAGGCGTAGCGCGGGTCGTCCGACTGGGAGAACTCGGCGCCGTCCGCCAGCGGCGGGGGCGGGGTGTCGTACGAGCGGCGCCACAGCATGAACTGCTCCTCGCCGAACTCGGCGAGGGTCTGCGCCTTGTCCTTGCCCTGGAGGGCGCCGTAGTGGCGCTCGTTCAGCCGCCAGGAGCGATGGACCGGGATCCAGTGGCGGTCGGCGGCCTCCAGCGCGAGCTGGGCGGTGCGGATGGCGCGCTTCTGGAGGGACGTGTGGACCACGTCGGGCAGCAGGCCGGCGTCCTTGAGCAGCTCACCGCCGCGGATCGCCTCCTTCTCGCCCTTCTCGTTGAGGTTGACGTCCACCCAGCCGGTGAACAGGTTCTTCGCGTTCCACTCGCTCTCGCCGTGGCGGAGGAGGATCAGCTTGTACGGTGCGTCGGCCATGGCTCTGAGCGTAATCGAATGCTCTGATCGCTTGCGCGCCCGGCCGAGGCGTGGACGGTTGACGGGATCTGTTAATTGAGTGGCCGCCCCGGACCCCGCCTTCGTAAGGTCTGCCTACCAGAAGGGCCACTTACACCCGAGCCGCTTACGTCCGTGGGGGATCCTCGATGTCACTCGCCAGCCTGAGACGCGCCGCCACAGAGACCGTCTCCGGGCTCCCCCGCGAGTTCTGGTGGCTGTGGACCAGCACCCTCGTCAACCGGCTCGGCGGCTTCGTCGCCACCTTCATGGCGCTCTACCTGACCCTCGACCGCGGATACTCCGCCTCGTACGCCGGTCTGGTCGCGGCGCTGCACGGACTGGGCGGCGTGCTGTCCTCCCTCGGCGGGGGTGTGATGGCGGACCGGCTGGGGCGGCGGCCCACCCTGCTCGTCGCCCAGGCGTCCACCGCCGTGTCCGTGGCGCTGCTCGGGTTCGTGCACCATCCGGTGGCCATTGCCGCCGTCGCGTTCCTGGTCGGTGCCGCCTCCAACGCCTCGCGGCCGGCCGTGCAGGCGATGATGGCCGACATCGTGCGGCCCGAGGACCGGGTGCGGGCCTTCTCCCTGAACTACTGGGCGATCAACCTCGGCTTCGCCGTGTCCTCCATGGCGGCCGGTTTCATCGCCGAGGTCAGCTATCTCGCCGGCTTCCTGCTGGAGGCCGGGATGACCATGGCCTGCGCGATCGTCGTGTTCGTCAAGCTGCCCGAGTCCCGGCCCGTCCAGACGGTCGCCGCGGCCAAGGAGGAGGCCGTGGGGCTCGGGACCGTGCTGCGCGACGGGCGGTTCATGAGCGTCGTCGGGTTGTCCTTCCTGGTCGCGCTGGTCTTCCAGCAGGGCTCGGTCGGTCTGCCGATCGCGATGGGCGAGGCCGGGTTCGCGCCCGCGGACTACGGCATGGCGATCGCCGTCAACGGTGTCCTGATCGTCGCCTTGCAGATCCCGGTCACGCGGTTCATCGAGCACCGGGATCCGCGTCGGCTGCTCGTGATCTCGTCCCTGCTCGCCGGCTACGGGTTCGGGCTCACCGCCTTCGCCGGGTCCGTCGGGGTCTTCGCGCTCACCGTCTGCGTGTGGACCCTGGCGGAGATCGTCAACGCGCCCACGCAGACCGGTCTGGTCGTGCGCCTGTCGCCGGTGCACGGCCGCGGGCGCTACCAGGGCATGTACACCATGTCCTGGTCCGTCGCCGGCCTCGTTGCACCCCTGATGTCCGGCTTCGTCATCGACCGGTTCGGCGCCGAGTGGCTGTGGGGGCTGTGCGCGGCCGTCGGCACGTCGGCGGCCCTCGGCTACAGCGCCCTGATGCGCCGCCTGCCGGCCGAGGACACGCCGGGCGGCCCCACGGCGCCGACCACCGCGAAGCCCGAGGTCAGCGCCGCATGACGTCCCTCAGGGATGCATCCGTGCGCCCTTGAGGGCCTTGTCCACGGCGTTGCGGGGTCCGTACACCGCGAGCCCCACCAGGTCCAGCTCCGCCGTCGGTACGGCCCGTACGGCCGACCGGTTGTCGCGGTCGTTGCCCGTGGTGAAGAGGTCCGAAGTGAAGACCGCGCGCGGGAGGGCGCGGGACAGCACGCGCACGTGCGCCGCGGCGAGGGTCTCCTTCGTGCCCTCGAAGACCAGCACCGGCTGGCGGAACATGGACAGGTACGGCACGCCGTCGGCGTCCTCGTACGGCTCGCCGATCACCTCGGGGACGGCCGTACCGAGGCCGCTGACCAGGAAGGCGGTGACGTTGAGCCGCTGCCAGGTCTCCAGGTCCTCCCGCAGCAGGACGGCGATCTTGGTGTCGAAGCGGATGGGTTCGGTGGTCATGGGACGAGACTGCCGACCGGCGTACGACGCCGTCTTGTACGTTCTTTGCATGGGCACCGGCAAGGGCTCGGCCGAGCAGCAGGACGTCTCCGCCTGGCGCCCGCGCGTCAGGGGCGTCGTGGAGGTCTTCCACGCCCACTTCACCGAGTACGCGTATCCGATGCACGTCCACGAGGCGTGGACGCTGCTCATCGTCGACGACGGCGCCGTACGGTACGACCTGGACCGGCACGAGCACGGCACCCCGCACGACACGGTGTCCCTGCTGCCGCCGCACGTCCCCCACAACGGCTCCGCCGCCACCCCGCACGGCTTCCGCAAGCGCGTCCTGTACCTGGACGGCACCCGGCTGGGCGAGGATCTGATCGGCCCGGCGGTGGACTCCCCCGATCTCCGTGACCCCGTACTGCGCCTGCGCGTCGGCCAGTTGCACACCGCGCTCTCCCGCCCCGGCGACGAACTGGAGGCGGACAGCCGGCTGACCCTCATCGGGGAGCGGCTGCGCGCGCACCTGCGGCCGGCGGACATAGCCGTGGCCGACACCCGCCGCCCCGACCCCTCCCTCGCCCGCCGGCTGCGTGAACTCCTCGACGAGCGCGTCGTGCAGGGCGTCACCCTCGACGAGGCGACCGGGCTGCTGAACGCCCATCGCGCCCATCTCGTACGGGCGTTCAGCACCGCGTACGGCATCGCCCCGCACCAGTACCTGATGTCCCGCCGCGTCGACCGTGCCCGCCGGCTGCTCCTCGACGGACGGCCGCCGGGCGAGGTCGCAGCGGTGACCGGCTTCTACGACCAGTCCCACCTCACGCGGCACTTCCGGAAGTTGGTGGGGGTGCCGCCGGGGCGGTACGCGAGGACAGCCAAAAGGCAATGGTGGTGAGGACGGCCGGAAAAATGAGCGGCAGAGCCTCGTCAGACGACGTCGACGTAGTCGCCCTTGGCCGTCGCGCCGCCCGTCGTGGCCGTCTCACCGAAGGTCCAGCGCCAGTAGCCGTCGGCGGAAGCCGTGACCGTGGTCTTCAGATCACCCGTGGAGCCGGCCCGCACGTACTTGACCGTCGTGTACGTGCTGGTGCCCGCCTTGCGGAACTGGAGCTTGGCCAGCTTGTCGCCGTAACCGACGTACGCGTGCTTCGCCCAGTCCGCGCGCGTCGCCTTGCCCGTCACGGTGATGGTCCTGCCCTTCGCGACCGGCTCGGGGGAGGCGTTGACGGTGGCCCGCGCCGCGCGCTTGACCTGCACGCTGCCGAAGCCGGTCAGGTACTCCTCGGCCTTGATCTTGGTGTCCGACTCGTCCCACAGGCGCGCGGCGACGGCGATCTTCCAGCTCGTGGCGTCGTTGTTGGAGTCCAGGGTGTAGCGCGGGTCGATGTACAGCTCGCCGTCACAGTCCCCGGAGGTCGGGCTGTCGTCGTACGTCGTGACGCTGGCCATGTAGATGCCGCCGTGGTCGGCGCCGGCGGCGGCCGTGGTGTCGTGGTACAGGTAGGGGTGCGCGTCGATGGTGGTGGGCGTGTAGCCCGAGGGCCAGGTCACGCGGAAGCTGACGCTGGGGAACTTCTCCTCGCTGATGCCCACGACGACGGGCTTGCCGTTGTTCACGACCATGTCGGTCACCGTGATGCCGGTGTCCGCCGCCTCCGCGGCCGGTGCGGTGAACGCCACGAAGGCGAGCGCTCCCGCGAGCGCGGCCGCAGTGCCGGTTCTGCCTGTGCGCATGCACAACCTCTTTGCTGGTAGGGCCTGACAGCGACTGAGACTGCGGCAGGTCCACAGAGGTTGTACGGATGCCTGCGCTACGTCCGTCCCTGGGATCTACCCCTGGGGACGCCGCGTGAGATGCGCGAAGGCGTCCAGGTTGCGCGTCGACTCCCCGCGTGACGTCCGCCACTCGTACTCCTTGCGGATCGCCGACGCGAACCCCAGTTCCAGAAGCGTGTTGAAGGCCCCGTCCGCCGCCTGAAGGACCTGGCCGAGCAGCCGGTCGATCTCGTCCGCGGTGACGGCGGGCAGGGGCAGCTTGCCGGTGACGTAGACGTCGCCGAGCGGGTCGACGGCATAACTCACGCCGTACAGCTTGAGGTTGCGCTCCAGGAGCCAGCGGTGGACTCCCGCCTCGTTCTCGTCCGGGTGGCGGATCACGAAGGCGTTGAGGGAGAGCGAGTGCCGGCCGACGATCAGGGAGACCGTCGTCGACAGCTTGCGGGTGCCGGGCAGCTTCACGACGTAGTGGCCGGACCCGGGACTCTCCCACTCGAGCTCGGCGTCCTTGAGCACGCCCTCGATGACCTCTGCCGCCTGCTGCTCTGCTGCCGCCATGGTCGGAGCCTACGTCAGCCGTGCAGGGCGCGGGCGCGGCGGCGGTGGGCGTGCAGTGCGGCCGTGTAGACCTCGGCGGTGGCACCGGCCGAGGCGTCCCAGCCGAAGGAACGGGCGTGCTGGGCGGCGGCTGCCCCCATCCGGGCGGGCAGCTGCGGGTCGTCGGCGACATCACGCAGCACGCGCGCGTACGCGGCCGGATCGTGCCCCTGGACGAGGAAACCGGTCTGTCCGTCCCGTACGGCCACCGGAAGGCCGCCGACCGCGGCGGCCAGCACCGGTGTACCGGCCGCCTGTGCCTCTATGGCGACCAGGCCGAAGGACTCGCTGTAGGACGGCATGACCAGCACCGACGCGGCCCGGAACCAGTCGGCGAGCTGGTCCTGGTCCACGGGCGGGCGGAACCGCACCACATCCGCGATACCGAGGCGCGCGGCGAGCTTCTGCAGGCCCTCGGGCTTGGCCAGGCCGCTGCCGCTGGGGCCGCCGACGACCGGCACGACGATGCGCGAGCGCAGGTCGGGTCGCTCGTCGAGCAGCACGGCCACCGCGCGCAGGAGCACGTCAGGGGCCTTGAGGGGCTGGATGCGGCCCGCGAAGAGGGGGATCAGGGCATCCTGCGGGAGGCCCAGCCGGGCACGTGCGGCCGCGCGGCCGTCGGCCGGGTGGAACCGGCCGAGGTTCACGCCCGGATGCACCACGGCGACGTCGGCGGGGTCGGCGGAGTAGTGCCGTACGAGCTGGTCGGCCTCCTCGGCGGTGTTGGCGATGAGCCGGTCGGCGGCGGCGACGATCTGGGTCTCGCCGATGACCCGGGCAGCGGGCTCGGGGGTGTCGCCGTCGGCGAGGTTGGCGTTCTTGACCTTGGCCATGGTGTGCATGGCGTGCACCAGGGGAACGCCCCAGCGCTGGGCGGCGAGCCAGCCGACGTGGCCGGAGAGCCAGTAGTGGGAGTGCACGAGGTCGTAGTAGCCGGGGCGGTGGCCGGCCCAGGCCTGCATCACACCGTGCGTGAAGGCGCACAGCTGCGCCGGGAGGTCCTCCTTGGCGAGCCCCTCGTAGGGGCCGGCGTCGACGTGCCGGACGAGGACGCCGGGGGCGAGTTCGACCGACGGCGGAAGGGCGGCGGTCGTGGCCCGGGTGAAGATCTCGACCTCGATGTTGATCGCGGCGAGGCGCTGGGCGAGCTCCACGATGTAGACGTTCATGCCGCCGGCGTCGCCGGTGCCGGGCTGGTGGAGCGGGGACGTGTGCACGGAGAGCATGGCCACCCGGCGCGGGCGGCGGTGCCCCAGCCGAAGCCGCGGCGGCGCCGCCGGGGAGCGGCGACCGAGCCTGCTGACGTATTGGCTCACGTCGCGTTCCTCCTTGCCGCGGGCACGCCTCGGGGAGGACGTGCGGGGTCCCCGAAGGGAGGCAACACCGGAGGGGGCCGCTCCATTTCCGCGCGAGGCGTTTTTGCCAAATCATTACCGCTTGTCGCTCAACCGTTCGATGGATGTGACGTGCACTGGCGAGGCCGGCACCAACGCCGGGCAACCAGAAACCCCCGACCACTTACCCTCGACGCATGACGCCCCGCGCAGCGACCCTCCCCCACTCTCGGCTTCGCTCGAGCGGGGGGACCCCCATCGTGGGAACGGTGACGCGCGGGACGACCAACCCCAACCGCCTCCGCCGTATGGACCGCTGGATCGCAGCGACGCACGGCGCCGCCCTCCGCCGCGCCGCCGACCCCGTCGCCGTCGACCTCGGCTACGGCGCCGCCCCCTGGACGGCCGTGGAACTGCTCACCCGCCTGCGCGAGACAGCGCCACGCGCGCGCGTGGTGGGCGTCGAGATCGAGCCGGCCCGGGTCACGGCGGCACAGCCGTACGCACGCGACGGCCTCGTCTTCCGGCACGGCGGCTTCGAGATCCCGGTCCCGCAGCGGCCGCACCTCATCCGCGCGGCCAACGTCCTGCGGCAGTACGACGAGGCGGAGGTCGCCGGCGTGTGGGCGCGGTTGTGCGCCCGGCTCGCACCCGCCGACCCGGCGACCGGTGCGCGGGGCGGGCTGCTGGTCGAAGGGACCTGCGACGAGATCGGGCGGCGGCATGTATGGGTGGCCCTCGGTCCCGAGGGCCCGCGCACGGTCACCTTCGCGACCCGGCTGGGCTCCCTGGAGCGCCCCTCGGACCTGGCGGAACGCCTGCCCAAGGCGCTGATTCACCGCAACGTCCCCGGCGAGGCGGTGCACGCCTTCCTGCGCGACTTCGACCGCGCCTGGGCCGCCGCCGCGCCCTACGCCTCGTACGGGGCCCGGCAGCGCTGGATCCGGGCGGTGCGGGACCTGACGGCCGACTGGCCGGTGACGGACGGGCCGGCTCGCTGGCGGCAGGGCGAAGTGACCGTGCGCTGGGCGGCGTTGGCACCCAGGATGTGATCGCTCTCCCCCTCGTTCCCCACGCGGACCCACACGGGCCGGGGACGCGGAACGATCTCGGTGAGTCGTTCGTCACAAAGGGCGGGGAGATCGTCGCACGACGGGCGGAACGGGGGAGGGAGTTACTGCCTCTGTCGTTTTGCGCCGCGGCATGGCACGATCCCCGACGTCCGAAGTTACTGACGGTTCATCAGTTTGGGGGCTGGCTATGGGTACGGGCAAGCGCAGTCTGATCGCGGCGGCCGTGACCGTGGTCTGCGCGGTCACCGTGCTGGCGGCGCCCGGCACGGCGTTCGCGGCTCCGACTCCCACCCCGTCACCCTCGTCGACTTCCTCAACCCCGGTGTCCACCGAGGAACTTGAGACCGTCCGTAAGAAACTCGACAAGCTCTACCGGGCGGCGTCCTCCGCCACCGACGCCTACAACGCGGCGGAGGAGAAGGCCGAGCAGCAGTCCGCCGAGATCGTCGCCCTGGCCAAGAAGATCGCCAAGGGGAAGGAGAAGCTCCGGGAGTTGAAGAAGCGCGCGGGCGCCGCAGCCGCCGCCCAGTACCGCACCGGCGGCCTCCCGCCCGAGGCCCAGCTGATGCTGAGCGACGACCCGGACGAGTTCCTCGACGGCACCGGCCGCGTCCGCCAGGGCGAGCGCGCCACCAGGCACCTCATCGATGAAATGACCCGCACCCAGCAGGACTTGGAGCTGTACGCCAAGGACGCCTCCGCCCAGTGGGCGAAGCTGGAGGCCAACCGCAAGGCGAAGGCCGCCGCCCAGAAGAAGATCGAGAAGCAGATCGCGGCGGCGGAGAAGCTGGAGTCCCAGCTGGAGAAGGAGGAGCTGGAGCGCCTCGCCGAGCTCGAGGAGCAGGCCGCCTACGAGGCACAGACCACCTGGCTCAGCTCCGGCATCCTCGACGAACTGCACGGCACCGCCACCCAGCAGGGCAAGAAGGCCGTGGAATTCGCGACGGCCCAGATCGGCAAGCCGTACGAATGGGGCGCCGAGGGCCCCAAGACCTACGACTGCTCCGGACTGACCTCACAGGCGTGGGCGACGGCCGGCAGTGTGATCCCGCGCACCTCGCAGCAGCAGTGGAAGCAACTGAAGCGCATCGACATCGAGGACATGCGCCCGGGCGACCTGATCATCTACTTCGACGACGCCAGCCATGTCGGGATGTACGTGGGCGACGGCGCGATGGTGCACGCCCCACGACCCGGGCGGACGATCACGATCGCCGGGGCCGGGTCGATGCCGATCCTGGGAGTTGTACGGCCGGACGCGGGCTGAGAGGACGTACGGCGGACTCGGGCCGAGGGACGTACGGCGGACGTATCGCCACCTCGTGAACTGGACCACGTGACCCACCCCACCTCGCTCCGCCCCCCAAACCCCCGGCGGACGTGACCTTCGTCATCCCCAGCAGCGCACCAGCCTGCCCAACTGCGGTATAGAACGCGGCATATGACAGTGGCCGCATCCGGAGCGGCGTGGCTCACACCATTCCTTTGCGGCGCCGACACCCGCTATGGTCCCGGTCGGTGGGTCGAGGTCCCTCGCCCCGCCGTGCCCTCGGGGGGAGGGAAGGAACTCAGGACAATGCCCGTACCCGTACCGCGGCAGAGAGCGATCCCGGCCGTGGAAAGTGGTCAGGCGCAGGCCGCGTCGACAGTCGGCGGCCACTCCGGTGCTTCCGGTGCATCCGGCGCAGAGACCGCATACAAGGAAAAAACCGCCGAGAACACCAAGAACACCACCAGCACCCTCGTCAGCTCCGACACGACCAGTACCAACCTGACGCTGCTGCTGATCGAGGACGACCCCGGCGGCTCGCCGATCGTGCCCGAACTGCTCGATCAGGCCGGCAAGCCGATCCGCGTCCGCACCGCCCGCAACCTCACCGAGGCCGAGCGGCTGCTCACCGACGATGTCCACTGCATCCTGCTGGACCTCGCGCTGCCGGCGCCCGGCCGGGCGGACGACAGGGACGACGAGCTGTCCGTGCTGCGCCATGTGCTGGAGCTCGCGCCCCGGCACGCCGTCCTCGCCCTCACCGCGTCCGGTGACGCCGAGCGCGGCGCCGAGGCGGTGCGGGTGGGCGCCCAGGACTACCTGTTCCGCGACGAGCTGGACGGCCGCCTGCTGAGCCGGGCGATCCGTTATGCGGTGGAGCGGAAACGTTCCGACACGGCCGAGCGGCGGCTCGCCGAGGGCCGGATGCGCGCCCAGGAGAACCGCCGACTGGAGCGCGGGCTGCTGCCCACGCCGCTCCTCGACGGCTCCCCGCTGCGCTTCGCCGCCCGCTACCGCCCCGGCCGCTCACGCGCCCTGCTCGGCGGCGACTTCTACGACGTCGTGCGCACCCCGGACGGCACCGTGCACGCCATGATCGGCGACGTCTGCGGCCACGGCCCGGACGAGGCGGCGCTCGGCGTGGAGCTGCGCATCGCCTGGCGTGCGCTGACGCTGGCCGGGCTGTGCGGGGACGAGCTGCTCGGCACGCTGCAGCAGGTGCTGGAGCACGAGCGCTCGGACGACGAGATCTTCGCGACGCTGTGCACGGTGGACATCGCGCCGGACGGCCGCCGCGCGGGCCTGTGCCTTGCGGGGCACCCGGCTCCGCTGGTCGCCCGCCCTGGCCGGCCCGCCCGGCTGCTGCCGTACGACAACAATGGCCCCGCCCTCGGACTGCTGCCGGGTGCCCGCTGGCCGCGGATGCAGGTGGAGCTGGGCCGGGAGTGGAGCCTGATGCTCTACACCGACGGTCTGATCGAGGGCCACATCGGCCAGGGCCGCGAGCGGCTCGGCCAGGACGGCATGGTCGAGATGATCCGCCGCCAGCTGGCCCAGGGCCTGAGCGGCGAGGAGCTGCTGCGGGCGGCGGTCAACGAGGTCCGCCAACTCAACGGCGGCGAGCTGGCGGACGACGTAGCGGTACTGCTGCTGGACCGGGTGCCGTAGCCTCCGGCGGTCATGGCGCGGTGGGCCATGGTGCCGTCCGCCGTCGTACGACCGGCGGCCTGTGCTGCCGACCGTCGCCGTACGCCCGTATCACCGCCCGCCGTTGTACGGCCCGTACGGCCCGTCGCTGCTGGAGCCTCTGCGAGCGCGGCCGCCGCCGGGCAGGCCGCGCAGGGCGGGGCGTACGTCGACCATGTACACGATGGTCGCGATGAGCCCGATGATGGGCAGGAACGACAGGATGTTGAAGATCAGGTTCACCACGAAGGCGAGCCCGAGGATGATCAGCCAGAACGGCTTGGTCTGCTTGTCGGCCGCGCGGTAGGCGTCCTCTCGGCGCGTGGCCGCGTCGATCAGCGCGAAGCCGCTGAAAAGGATCAGGGCCAAGCTCAGCAGCCACATGAACCCTGCGAACCCCTGCAACAGCACAACGTCCACCACCCGACTCGGCTAGTCCTACGCGGTCACCGTACCCGCAACCGCAGGCCCGTTACCCGAAGAACGGGCCGGGCACCCCAGGAGTGCCCGACCCGTTACAGGTCACCCGTTCGTGTCACTCAGCGTGATCGCGGACGGTGTCACTTCGCCGGCGGCGTGGTCTTCTTCGCCGTCGGCTTGCGGGCCGGGGCCTTCTTCACCGCGGTCTTCTTCGCCGGGGCGGCCTCGGTCCCGGCCGCGGCCTTTGTCTCGGTCCTGGTCTCGGTCTTGGCCGCGGCGGGCTTGTCCTCCTTGACCTCGACCGGCTCGGCCTTCGGCTCGACGGCCACGGCCAGCTCCTCGATCTCCTCGGCCGCCTCGCCGCGCCAGGTCTTCACGGCCTGCTCGCCGTGCTCGGCGACCTTCTCGTAGGTCTCACGGGCCTTCACGGCGTACTCGGCGGCCACGCCGACGCCGCGCAGGGCGAGGTCCTGGGCGGTCTCGCCGAGCTTCTTCAGGTCGGCGTCGATCGTGCTGCCGAGCTTCTTCAGGTCCGCGTCGAGGGAGCCGAGAAACTCGTTGACCTTGTTCTGGAAGGTCTCCTGCGTCTCCTTGACGCGGGCACCGGCCTCCTTGGCGCGGGCGCTGGCCTTCTCCTGGACGGCCTTGGGGTCGGTGTTGCGGACGGCCTCGATACGGGCCGGGGCCTCGGCGCGCAGCTGCTCGACCAGCTCCGGCACCTTCCTGGCCTGCTGGAGTGCCAGGTCGGCGGTGCCGGCGGCGAAGTAGAGCGGCCTCGGGTCGCTGAGGGTCTTGCGCAGGTCGTCGGTGATGGCCATGGTGCTGGTCCTCCCGGTGGCTTTCTCTTGAGGGTTTGGGGTCCCGCAGCCGGTCAGCCGCCCGGCCGGGCGTTCCGCTCGCTCAACCGGCGGTCCGCCGCTGCGGGTCGGCGTCGCTGCCGTCGGCCGTGCGGGGGCCGCGTACGCCGGTGTCGCTGTCGTGGGCGTCGCCCCGAACGTCATCGTCCTGAACGTCATCGACCTGAACGCCGTTGTCCTGAAGGTCCTCGCCCGGAACGCTCTCGAAGCCGTTCTCCTTGCGAAACGACTCGTACACCTGGAGCAGCACCTGCTTCTGCCGCTCGTTGAGGGTGGGGTCGGCGAGGATGACGGCGCGCGTCTCCACCTCGTCCCGGTCCCGCTCGGCGTCGAGGATCCCGGCCCGCACGTACAGCGTCTCGGCGGAGATCCGCAGCGCCTTGGCAACCTGCTGCAGCACCTCCGCGCTCGGCTTGCGCAGCCCGCGTTCGATCTGGCTCAGATACGGATTGGACACCCCGGCGGCGTCGGCGAGCTGCCTGAGCGACAGCTGCGCGTTGCGCCGCTGCTCGCGCAGGTACTCACCGAGATTGCCGACGTTGAGCGTTGCCATACCTCCACCTTGCCGCGCCGCGCTAACAATTGCAAGCACCCCGCTTGCAAAAGTGCGCCAAGCCCGGCTGTCAGCGACCTCCCCTGCAATCGCCCGCTGTCCGTTCCCGGTATATCTGCGGCTTCCCACTGGATCTGCCTGGTGAAGCTGGATCTGCCTGGTGAAGTGAGCGGGTCCCGGACGAACTGCGCAGCAAGCTACCCTCCGCCAGGCCATCTCTCCGCGGCATTCGGTCGCGACCAGCGGTGCCCTGTCTGCTCAACCGAGCCGTCTGACCTTCTGTCCCAGCGAACCGAGGCGCGGGGCTGAGCCCGGCCTGGTCCCGAGACCCAACGTGTGCTTCCTCGCCCTGGCGGAAAACCGTTGGGCGCTTCTACAGCACGGGGAATCATGAAGCATGCGACCGGATGACTGGCACCTCACCGAAGACGTCGACGACTTTCTCGTCCGAGCCGGAGACTTTCTGCGCTCTCGGCCCGGCCCGCACGTCATGCAGCTGACCTGGGCCGAGAGAGTGCGAGCGCGTGGGGCGGACGCATTCGGCACCGAAGCGCCCGTCTTCGGCGTGCTGGAGCGAGCGGGCGAGGTCCACGCCGCCTTCTACCGCCTCCCGCCCCGCGCTCTGGTCCCCACCCCGCTCACGCCCGAGCAGGCCGACACCCTCGCCGCCCGCCTGGCCACCCTCGGGCACTCCCTTCCCTCCGTCAGCGCGGACCACAGCACGGCCACCGCTTTCGCCGAGGCCTGGCAGCGGCACACCGGCGCGACGCCGAAACTCCGCGACACGCGGCTCCGCCTGTACCGCCTCGGCACGCTCATCCCACCGGAGCCGATGCCGGCGGGCCGGGGCCGCGTCCTGGGCGAGCAGGACCTTGAGCAAGTCATGTTCTGGTGTGGCGAGTTCGCCAAGGCCGTCGGGGAAGACGTCTCCATCGACGCCGACACGTGGGCCGGCACCCGCTTCGCCGACAAGCGCTACACGCTCTGGGAGACCCCGGACGGCACTCCCGTCTCCATCGCGGGCATGAACCCGAGGATCGGCGGCCAGGTCCAGGTGGACATCGTCTATACCCCAGCCCCCCTGCGCGGTCGCGGCTACGCGGGCGCCGTGACGGCGGAGGTGAGCCGGGCCGCGCTGGCCGCGGGCGCGAGGGACGTCGTCCTGTTCGCGGACCTGTCCAACCCCACCAGCAACGCCCTCTACCAGCGCCTCGGCTATCGCACGCTCACCGACTGGGCGGCGTACGAATTCTCAAGCGCCGCACCGGAAGTCAGTTAAGAACCAACGAACTTGGGGGGCAGGACACCAGCAGCAAGATCACACGAGGGGCTGGTCGATCACGGCCCGGGAGCGGTGGCGATGCCGTTGAGACAGGACAGTGGCTGCCCGCGCGGGTTGCTGTCCTGTCCCGGTGAACATGCGGTCTCAGCGGAAGGCGGCACCATTGTCCGACGCCCACTGCTGGAACGATCTGGCCGGGGAGCCGGTGACCCCGTGAACGGTGTCGCGCACCTTCAGCAACTCGTCATTGACGTCCCCACCCATCAGATCGAGGACCGCATCCGCAGTCTCGCCACCCATGAAGGAAGCCATCTGCCGGTGGGCCTCCTCCCGGTTGATCTCGACGAAGGAAACCTCCCGCCCCAGAACCGCGGCAATGGCCGCGACCTGCCGTCGGACCGTGATGCATTCCGGTCCGGTCAGTGCATACGTTCGTCCCCTGTGGCCCGGCTCGGTCAGCGCCACACGGGCCACCGCCGCGATGTCCGCAGGGTGGATGGTGGGAAGCCCGATGTCTGCATACGGCGCTCGGACCACCCCCAGCTCTCGAATCGACTGCGCCCACCACAGGGTGTTCGAGGCGAACTGCGTCGGCCGCAGGATTGTCCAGGCCAGGCCGCTGTCCTTGAGCAACCGCTCGACGGCCAGGTTCTCGCGGGCCGCGGGCAGGTGTGGATGAGTCTGGACCGTGATCGACGACACGAGCACCACATGCTCCACGCCTGCCTGCCGGGCAGCCGCGAGGACATCCGCTTCCGCACCCATGCCCGACAGCAGGAACAGCGAACGCACTCCCTCCAGCGCGGCCTTCAGTGAACCTGCCTGTGCAAGGTCGCCCTCAACGGCTTCGATCCCCTCAGGGAACGAGACCTGTCCCGAAGCACGAGTCAGACCTCGCACAGGTGCGGCACCGGACAGGTGCAACTCCCTCAGCAGAGCACTTCCGATATTCCCGGTTGCGCCGGTCACGAGGATCATCGTCATCTCTTCCTGTCGCCATCCGTTGATCACGTCCAGGGCACGCTAGAACCTCAACTCCGCTTGAGATCAAGGAAAGCGGGTCAGCACGACGGAATACCCACTTTTTTGTGCGTACTTGGCAGCGCCGGACCCTGGGGAGAGGCTGGTCGCAGGTGGTCGGAAGGCCGCCGGAGAGCGAGGAGAGGGTGGTGAGTCAGGAGGCCGACCGGGCGGCCTCGGTTTCGATCTCGGTTTCAGCCCCGGCGCGGGTTTCGGCTTCGGCGAGTTTCTCCAGGCGGCGGTGGCCCCAGGCGGACAGGGGCGCCAGGGCCTCGGCGAGGTCACGGCCGAAGTCGGTCAGGGAGTAGACGGTCTTCAGGGGCAGCACGTCGTGCACCTCCCGGTGCACCAGCCCGTCCGTCTCCATCTCCCGCAGTGCCTGAGTCAGCACCTTCTCGCTGAGGCCCGGCAGCTTCCGGCGCAGTTCGGCGGGGCGATGGGGCCCCGACTCCAGGAGCCAGAGCAGGGCGGTCTTCCACTTGCCGTCGATCACGACGATCGCGGCGGTCACTCCGCAGACGTTCAGGTCACGGGCACGGCTGCGCATCATCATCGTCCTCATCGTCCTGGTCGTCACGGAATGTCGATGTCGTTCCAGTCAGCATGGAATGTCGGCAATGTCATACGCATGTTCGCGTCACAGGTCGCATGTCCACATCGCAAGCTCAAGAGGAGTCGCATCATGTCCACGTACACAGACCAGTCTGCCGTCACCGTCCTCGGACTGGGCCCGATGGGCCGGGCCCTGGCCGGTGCCTTCCTGGACGCGGGGCTGCGGACCACGGTCTGGAACCGCACCCCCGGCCGGGACGGCGAACTCGTCGCCCGCGGGGCGCTCACGGCGCAGTCTGCGGAAGAGGCGGCCGCCGCGAGCGAGCTGATCGTGGTCTGCGTGGTGAACTACGACGCGGCGGACGCCATCCTGCGCCGCGACCCCGTCGCCGCCGCACTCAAGGGACGTACCGTCGTCAATCTCAGCGCCGACACCCCCGACCGCGCCCGCGACACGGGCGAATGGGCGGCTCGGCACGGCATCCGCTACCTGGACGGCGCGATCATGACGCCCACCACCACCATCGGCACGCCCGACGCGGTGTTCCTGCACAGCGGACCCGAGGAGCTGTACCGGGCGCACCGGCCGGTACTGGACGCCCTCGGCGGCACCCACACCCACCTCGGCGAGGACATCGGCCGGGCCGCCGCGTACGACATCGCGCTGCTCGACATCTTCTGGACGGCGATGGCCGGCTACGCGCACGCACTGGCGATCGCCCGGGCGGAAGGCATCACCGGGCGGGAGCTGGCCCCCTTCGCACAGGGCATCGGCGCGATCCTGCCGCCGCTCTTCGCGGAGTTCGCGGGCGACGCCGACGACGGCAGGTACTCCGGCGAGCTCAACCCGATCACCTCCGCGGTGTCCACCATGGCCCACGTCATCCAGGCTTCCGAGGCCCACGGCATCGATGCCGGCGTGATGCGCGCGGCCGAGGGCCAGGCCCGCCGGGTGATCGGCCTGGGCCACGGAACGGACGGGTACATCCGCGTCACGGAGCTGCTCGGCCGACGCTGAGCGAACCGCTGTCAGCGGCGGCCCAGCCACCCCTCCACCACCCCGAAGTCCGCGTCGGTCAGCCCGTACCGGTGGTCGACGCGGTGCAGCAGCGCCCGTTCGACGTGGTGGGCGGCCACCCAGTCCCGGTCGGCGGCGGTGATCTCGTCGTCCAGCCAGACGAAGGGGCGGCCCGCCGCCCACGCGGCGACGGTCCGCGTCTTCCAGTGCAGCGGGCCCGGCCCCTCCGCCTCGTCCGGCCAGTGCACCACCGGCAGCGGCGGCAGGCCGAGCCAGGGGGCCACGCACCCGTTGGCGTCGTCGAGCCACGTCGTGGCCCACACCAGCTCGCATCCGAGGGCCAGCAGCCGGGGCCCGAGCGCCGGGTCGATCCTGGCCAGCAGGGGATGCGCGGCGGCCTCGGCGGTCAGCTCGAAGGGTGTCTCGTACACGGGGTACGGGTCCACCGCCCCGAACGGGAGCAACGTCCCGTCGATATCCAGGAAGAGGAGCATCACGTCCTACGCTACTGTTCCCCCATGACTGCCGGGTTTGCGGCCAAGTGCCGTGAGCGAGTTGGGTACCCGGCCTCCGAGTGAGGTCGGGGCGGGCGAGGAGCCCGCCGTTCTTTCTCTGCGCAGACGTCCCCTGCGGACACGTCCTCCGCGGATGCGTCCTGCGCATACGTCTCAGAAGACCGACGACGGAGAAAGAACACAGAAGGAAGCGAATGCCCAACGACACCATCAACGACTTCAACCAGCAGGTCATCGAGGAGTTCCGCGCCCACCAGGGCCGCGTCGGCGGCCACTTCGAGGGCTCCCGGCTCATCCTCCTGACGACCACCGGGGCCCGCTCGGGTGCCCCGCACACCACCCCCGTCGGCTACCTTCCCGACGGCGGCGAACGCATCCTGGTCATCGCCTCCGCCGGCGGCGCGCACCGGCACCCCGCCTGGTATCACAACCTGGTCGCCCACCCCGAAGTCACCGTGGAGAGCGGCGCGTTCACCTACCAGGCACGGGCCGTGGTACTCGAGGGCGAGGAGCGCGACCGTGCCTTCGCGCGGGCCGTCGAGGCGGACCCGGGCTGGGCGGCGTATCAGGAGAAGACGCGGCGGGTGATACCGGTCGTGGCGCTGTACGAGATCGCCGGCGACGGTCCCGTGGAGATCAACGCCGATTCCATGGGCGAGGCGATCAAGGTCGTCCACGACGCCTTCCGCCGGGAACTCGCTCTGATCCGGCAGGAGATGAGCGCCACGGACGGCAACAGCCCGCAGCTCGGCGCACAGCTGCGCGTCAACTGCCTCACCTTCTGCCACGGCCTGCACAACCACCACACCAGCGAGGACATCGGCCTGTTCCCGTTCCTGGCCGACCGCCATCCCGCGTCCGCCCCCACGCTGGAACGGCTGCACGAGGAGCACGGGCGGATCGCCGAGCTGGTCGAGGACCTGCGCCGGGCGGTCGCCACGGAGGACCCGGCCGTCGCACGCGCCGAGGTCGAACGCCTCACGGCTGAGCTGGAGGCGCATCTGGCATACGAGGAGGAGCAGTTGATCCCCCTCCTCGACGCCGCCGCCTGACCGACGGCGGGCGCCTGCACCGCACACCGCAGGCGCCTGTCACCCGCGTCAGGACAGGGCGCGGGTGAGATAGGGGTTGACCGCCGACCGGACGGGCAGGCCCAGGGAGGCGGTGGCCGCCGCCAGGGTCATCGCGTACGAGTCCACGGCCCGGCGGACGTTGGGGGCGTCCAGGCTGGCGCCGGTCACCAGGCGGTCGAGGTCGACGTACGCCGACCGTACGATCTCGATCCACCGGTAGACCGGCCAGTCCTTACGCCAGTCACGGGTGTACTCGACGGGCAGCCGGCCCTCCCAGCGCCGGAACATGCGTTCCCGGATCTCCGGACGGGTCGGGGTGAGGTGCATGTGCCGGACCAGGTCGTAGAGGGGGTCGCCGACCAGGGCCATCTCCCAGTCGATGATCGTCAGCGCCAGGTCGTCGTTGCGGCGTACCAGGTTCCACGGGTTGAGGTCACCGTGCAGCAGCGTGGGCCTGCGATGGGTCACCCGGTTGCGGGACAGGATCTCCCGCAGTCGGTTGGCCTCGGGCAGCCCGAGCTCCCTGGCCAGCTGCTGCGACTCCTTCGGCAGGTCACGGACCAGGGCGACGAGCTGATCGCACAGCCAGGCGTGGAACCCTCCCTCGCCGGCGGTCCGGTCGACCTCGGTGTAGTCCACGCGGGTCAGCGCGCAGAGCTGGTCCGCCAGCCGGTCCGCCTCGTACGGCCGCAGGCCGTCCACCGGGTGCTGGGGCGGGGGAACGAGATCACCGGAGTCGGCGTAGGGCCCGACGTAGGTGTGGATGGCGAACGGCTCACCTCGGTAACTCCTGCCGAGCGCGAGTGCCCTCGGCGCCGCCACCTCGGCCCCGGACCGCTCGATGGCGCGGAGCACGGCGTGCTCGCTGAGGTAGCTGGGCTCCCGCCGGCACACGTTCGCCACCTTGCGGCGCACCACCACGGGGAAGTCGACGCCCTGCACCCAGACCACGGAGTTGAGGTGCGCGGTGCCCTTGAAAACCCGGCTGGCCGGTGCCGCGCCCTCCTCGCGCAGGGCCTCGGTCACGGCCTGCGGCGGAAAGTCCGTGCGCACGGGCATGCGCGGATCCGGTTCCCACTCGACGACGTGGGGCACCCGGCCGGGAGCGCCTGCGGGGGTCCGTGAGGCACGCCACCGGTAGAGGATCGACGCGATGTCCTCCAGGCTCGGCACGGCGCTGAGCCCGAGGGGCTCCTCCGCCGCCACGAGCGCGCTGTGCACGGCCGCCGAGGCATCGTCGAGGCTCTTCTGGTCGAACGAGCCCTCCAGGGCCTTCGCGGCCCGCATCACGTCCGGGTAGACGGACTGCGCGCGCTCGAAGTCGAGGTAGTGGCGCAGGTCCTTGGCCAGACCGTTGACGGCCGCCGGACAGGTCCGCCCCATCGCGACCGCCCATGCCTCGATCACCTCGGCCCACTGGAAGGACGGATACCGCATGCGTACGAGGTGGGTCGCGAGGTCGTGCAGGGGATCGCCGTAGGTCGCCAGTTCCCAGTCGACGCAGATCAGGGGCGGATCACCGTCGTACGTCACGATCAGGTTGTCCCGGTGCAGATCCGCGTGGAGCAGGCTGTACGGCCGCCGTGCCATGGCCGGCACCCGCCCGCCCAGTCGGATCAGCGCGTCCTCCGGGATGCCGAGCGCCGTGAACAGTCCACCGAAGGCAGTCCAATTGGGCTGCCGGATCTGCCGGTCCGCGAGCAGCGCCAGGGTCCGAAGGAAGTCCCTGCGGTCCGAGCCGTTGCCGGGCCACCGTGGCGGGAGGGGCGGCATGGCCCGTCGGCGCACCCGCGTCATCTGGGCGAGCAGTTCGGTCAGCGCTCCTATGAGCAGCGGATCGACGGGCTTGCCGTAGTCGCAGACGCTGGACAGGGGCACGCCGTCCGCGTAGCTGTGGATCTCGAAGCCGTCGCCCTTGGCCAGGCACTGCGGTACGTGGGGCAGCACGCTCCCGACGGCACGCAGGATCCGCGCCTCGTCCTGCCAGGTCCGGATCACCACGGGCAGCGCGTCCCGGCGCCGGATCCGTACGGTCACGCGGGTGCCGGGTTCCCGGCCCAGCAGGCGTGCCACATGCTCCGGCAGCGGCACCAGGTGGTTGCGGTTGTGGTGCCCGCTGCTCAGGCGGCCGTGCGCCTCGGCGCTCGCCACGAACTCCCGCAGGACCGCGTCGGGCGCAGCGACGGCCGTGCGCTCCCCGAGGACGGTTCGAGGAACAGGAGGTGCGCCCACTGGCCGCTCCGGGGTCATTTGCACAGGATGGACGGGTACGGCAATCGCTCGATCTCAGTACACACTCGTCACGGCCGGGAGCACGGATTCAAGTGAGCACAATGGGTGGTGTACCACTCGTCCGCGTGACGGCCGTTCGACGTGCCGGTCCGCCTTCTCATACGGGCGAACGGGAGCGGTTGCTCACACGACCCGGGCATGCTAGCGCACGCTTGTGCCAGGCTCCGCACCGAGCAGCTCCCAGACGGAGCTGAACCATGCGCGCATGCTGGTGACGAAGACCGACCCCGATGAGTTCGGATCCACGTCCTGCACATGGTGGGTCAGCGTGGCGCCGAGGCCCAGCACGTCCAGCGCGGTGACCTCCTCGCCCGTCTCCAGCAGCAGCTGACGCTCCACCACCTCGTAGAGCCCGTGCAGCACCTCGGCGTCGTTCAGTACGTACAGCTTGAAGGCCGGCGTCAGGGGCGCGTGCCGGATCTGCACGTCGACGGACGGCACCAGCTTCTCGGTCCGCAGCTCCTCCAGTACGCCGCGCAGGGAGTCGGTGTGGCGGTCGGTGATGGTGTTCAGGCGTTGTCGCAGGCGCACGTCGCCCGGGTTGCCCTTGACCCGCGGATACGGCAGCGGAAGGTCCCTCTCGGGCAGCAGCATGCGCAGACCGATGTGCTGGGGTGCGATGAAGCCGCCGCGGATCCGTTCCGCCTGGAGCCGGATGTGCGCGTCCAGGGACTCGGAGGTCAACGTGTAGACATCGAGGGTCACTTCCGGCTGCTCGAAGGCCTCGCTGATGAGCGGGCCCAGGGTCACGCCGCCGCGCGTGCGGGTCGCCTTGGCCGTCGAGGACTGTATGCGCTGTGCCTTGACCACCCGCGATCCGCTGCCCTGCCGGGACTCGATCCAGCCCTCGTCGGCCAGCTCGCGCAACGCCCGTTGGACAGTGTCCCGGGAGACCCCGAACTCCTCGGCGAGGTCGCGCTGGGACGGCAGGAAGGAGCGCAGCGGGTACCTCCCGTCCGTCATCCGGGCCCGCAGCGCGTCGGCGACCCTCTGGAACTCCCTGCCGCCGCCCTCGCCGGTACCGTGCTGCTGCTCGTCCACCTGTTGACCGTACCGCTTGCCGTCCATCAGCACACCAATTCCGGCCAACCAGCCTTCTGTGTCGGCCGGTTGGTTAACCGATCAGACGGACCGGGGAAACCCTACTCAGCCAACCAGTCCAATTGGACTGACAGTTGAGCACTTCACGGCAGGCGGAGGGGAGGTGGAGGGCATGCTTCTGTACCACACACTTGGGGGGCTCCTCAGGGTCGGCGGCGGCCTGTTCGCGCAGGAGACAGGTGGCGCGGTGGCTCTGGGGCTGCTGTTCCTGATCGGCGTGGGCATCCGTGCACGGCACAGCGGTCTGGCGGTCGGGGGCGCGGTGGCGCTGGCGCTGCTGATGACTCAGGCCTGACCGCGCACCGCATCCAGCACGGGTTGCAGGGAGCGGACGACGAGTGTGGCGCCGGCGTCCTCCAGTAGCTTCGCCTTGGGCCGGTTACGCGCGTAGCCGAGAAACGGAACCTCGGCCCTGCGGGCGGCTTCCAGGTCCGAGGGGGTGTCGCCGATCATCAGGGCGGCCGAGGGAGCCGCGCCCACCGCGCGCAGGGCGCGGACGAGGCAGTGCGGGTCGGGTTTGAGGCGGCTGAGGTCCTCGGTACGGCCGTAGATGTGCGGCGCGAAGCATCCGATGAGGCCCCGTTCCTCCAGGTACCTGCTGATCACCCGGGGGGAGTTGTTGGAGGTGATCGCCAGCCGGGAGCCCACAGCCGTCCAGGTGTGTATCAGCGGATCGGCGTAGGCGGTGGGCATGGCGGAGGAGGCTGCTTTGAGTTCCTCATGGGTGAGGCGTTCCTCCAACTCGGCGACCAGGTCGCTGCCGGGGTGCCGCCGGTCGACCGCGCGCAGCACGGCGTGCGGGTCCAGGGACTCGCGTTCCTGCTCGGTCAGCAGGCCGTGCAGGCCCCGACCCTCGAGCCAGTCCACCAGATCGCTCGCCACCCGTTCCGCCGAGTGCCCTGCGAAGAGCCGGCAGATCGGCCCGTCGAAGTCCCAGAGCACCACACGTGCACGTGTGATCAGTTCCCGCAGTCCATCGGTCTCGTTCCCGGTCTGAGATGTCACCGCATCAGTCTGCGTCGTATCAGAAGTCACTAGGAGAGTGTCAGGTCCGTCGTGATGGTTTCCCAGAGGGCGTCGAACCACTTCTGGGATTGCTCCACGAACGCCGCGTCCCGGCTGGCGGCATGCTGCTCGAAGGAGAAGAGGAGGGATTCGGTGCCCAGGACGTCGTACATGTCCAGAGGTCCGGTCCCGTCGTCCTCGGCGCGGCGCGTGACCATGTAGTACGCGATCAGCGCCTCCGTGCCGTTGAGGAGGTACAGCTTCACCGGCGGGGTGAAGGGCAGCGCGCGGAAGGTGACGCGTACGTCGATGCCGTGCGAGGCGCGCAGGGAGCGGAGGTTGTGCTGAAGGACGTGGCCCTGGGCGTTGCGCTGGGCGAGCCAGCGTTGGTGGACGGGGTCGTCGTCGCCGCCGCCCTCGACCGAGATCGGGAAGGCCAGGTTGATGTCCCGCGAAGGCAGCAGGATGCGTACGTCGATGGACTCGGGGTGGACGCGGCCCTCGTGGATGGCACGGACCGAGTCGCCGAGTGCCAGCATCAGGGTCTCGGCGGTCAGGCAGGCGGCGTCGATGCGCACCCTGCGGGCCGCGAAGGCCTCCGTCAGGCGCGGAGCCAGGCCCACCATCGTCGGCTGGGGTTCGCTCCTCGTCGGGGACGGTTCCGCGATGCGGGGTGGGCTGCCCTTGCTGACGTTGGTGAGGAGGCCGTCCTCCTGGAGGGCCCTCAGGGCCTGACGGACGGTCCCGCGTTCCACGCCGAACTCCTCGGCGAGTTCGGCCTGGGTGGGCAGGCGGTCGCCCGCCTTCAGGTCGCCGGTGCGGATGCGTTCCCGCAGGGTGTCGGCGATCTCCTGGGCCGCGAGCCTTCTCATGCCGTTCACTGCCACGTTCTCCTGGGTCACGACCAAACGCTACAACTCAAAGCCATCTAAGGGCACTTGTTTGGAAGTTGTTTATAGCTAGTAGCCAAGTGGGGACAACTTATACAGAGTTGGCTGCCAACTTAGCGCTAAATGGCTTGAGTTGGCGGAGGATTTGCCTCCTCAACGCCCGAAGGGGGAACCATCGTGCCTGCCCTCGCCCTCCTCTCCGCCCTCTTCGTCGTCGGCTTCGAGCAGATGGTCGAAGTGAAGTACGGTGCCGCCGGCGTCATCGGTCTGCTCCTGCTCACCATAGGCATCAAGGCGAAGAGTCCGGCCGTCAGCTCCGTCGGGGCGGTCGTGCTCGCGCTTCTCCTGACCGGCCCCGCCATGTGAACGACCGGCGCCCGGCAGGAGGTGACCCCGGGAGACGCTCAGCTCGTGAGCACCAGCTCCGAACTGATCGTCTCCCACAGCGCGTTGAACCACAGGTGCGACTGCTCGACGAACGTCGTGTCGCGCAGGCCCGCGCCCTGCTCGAAGGCGAACAGCATCGACTGGGTGCCCTCGGCGTCGTAGAGCTGAAGCTGTTCGTGGTCGATCTCCTCCTCGCGCCGCCGGAGCGTGTAGTACGCGAAGAGCGCCTCCGTGCCGTTGAGCAGGTACAGCTTCACCGGCGGCGTGAACGGCAGCGCACGGAAGGAGACATGCACGTCGATGCCGTGCGAGGCGCGCAGGGCGAGCAGGTTGTGCTGGAGGACCTGGCCCTGGGCGTTGCGCATCGCGAGCCAGCGCTGGTGCAGCCGGTCGGCGTCGGCGGGGTCCACCGGCGCCGGGAAGGCGAGGTCGATGTCCCGGGACGGCAGCAGGACCCGGACGTCGACCTTGGCCGGTTTCAGCTGTCCCGCGTGGATCCGGCGCAGCGGCTCGCCGATGGAGAGCGTGAGGGATATCGATGTCAGGCACAGGGCGTCGATCTCGACGTGCGGGGCCGCGAAGGCGGCCGCTATGCGGGGCGCGAGGGCCACGGTGGTGGGCTGCGGCGGGGCTCCCGGGCCGGCCAGCGCCCGGTCCGGGTCGGGCGCCACGGTCGCGGGGCTCCCTTTGGACACGTTGGTGAGCAGCCGCTCCGCCTGCAGGATGCGCAGCGCCTGCCGGACCGCCGCGCGCTCGACACCGAACTCGTCGGCCAGCTGGGCCTGGGTGGGCATGCGCTGGCCCGGCTGCAGCACCCCGGACCTGATCCGGGCGCGCAGCACGTCCGCCACGTCACGGTGTGTCTTCTGGGGCGGGTGTGGCCTCTTCCGCCCATTGACGGAGGCGTGTTCCGGCTCCACAACCAAACAGTACAACTTCCCGCCATCTTCCGGCAGTTCATAAGTAGGTGGTTATGAGACGCTTCCAAGTGGAGATAAGTACAGTGAAGTTGGTCGCCAACTTCAACAACATGGTCAAACTACCCGGAGGTTGGCCACCAGGGTCGAACAGTCCCGAAGGGGGGACCGTATGCCGCTCATCGCCCTCGTCATCGCCGCCCTGGCCATCGGAGTCGAGCAGTTCGTCCAGTGGAAGTTCGGCCCCATGGGCATCATCGCCCTCGTCGCGCTGACCCTCGGGGTCAAGGCCAAGAACACCATGCTCGGCGGCATCGGAGCGGTGCTCCTCGTGGTGCTGCTCTCCCAGTCCGGCTGACACCCAGGATCCGGCTGGCCGGGCTCCCTTCCGGAGGGGAGCCGGGAGCCCGGTCAGTCTGCACAGTCACAACTGAACAGCGACAACCGAACAGCGGAACAAGCACACCGCACAGCCACAACTGAACAACAACCACAACTCAACAGCACGCTACGGATGAGTCCACCCGCCGTCGGCAGAAGGGAGCACTCAGAACAGGTCCGGGCACCAAGGCCGCCTGGACGTGCGCAGCAGGGCGTCGGCCGATCGGGCGGCGCCCGCTCGTGCTTCCCGCACCCGGCCCAGCGTCGCGAGCCGCACCGCCGACTCGTCCCCGAGCCACAGCGCCGCCAGGTCGCCGACGTCCAGCGTGAGGTCGGCGCTCTGTGTGGTCGGCGCACAGGACGCACCTGCCGCAGACGCCTCGAGCCGGTACCGTCCGCCCGTGAGCCCTCCAGCGTCGACCACCTCCAGCACCAGCGAGCCCTCCCCCTCGTACGTCCGCGCCTGAAGCGCCCGTACGACGTCCAGGATCCGCACCCACAGCCAGTCGGCCTGCGTGGTGACACGGGCGGCACGCGGGTCCGGCAGGTAGAGCGGCAGCAGGTCGTCCGGGGCCCGCCAGCCGGTCTTCACCTGGGTGATCCAGTCGATCGAGCAGAGGTAGTGCCACAGGGCGCGCTCGGCGGCCGGGGTCACCGCGATCAGCCAGTTCACGTCGGCGGTGTCGTGCGGCTGCTTGCCGTGCCAGTTGTCGTCGGCCTCGTAGGACACCATGCCCTCGACCTCGCCGGTGGCCGAGCGGTGGACGGCGTAGAAGGGCTCGGTCCAGGACCCGTTGTAGCGCAGGGCGCCGGTGTTGTACCGCCACCACAGCTCGCCCCGGCTGACCGCGCCGGGCTGGGCGCGGCGCAGCCGTTCGTGCAGTTCGGGGCCGAGCTTGCGGATGTCCTCACCGTCCACGACGTCGATCCGGCCGCCGGCCTCCGGGCCCGACCAGCGGGGGTCGAGGCCGGTGCGGGGCACGTCGATGGTCCACTCGGTCGTCCAGGTGGCCGGTCCGAAGCCGTAGCGGCCGTAGATCGGGTACTCGGCGGCGATCAGGGTCGCGACGACGTCCCCGCGTTCCTTCGCCGCCGCCAGGTCCTGGGTCATCATGCGGCTGAGGAGGCCGCGGCGACGGTGCGTGGGGGTGACGGTGACATTGGATATGGCGTCGGCGGGTACGGCGGCGCCGCCCACGGCCGTGAGTTCCTGCGCGAAGGACCGGAACGTCGCGACACACCGCTCGCCGTCGAACGCACCGAGCAGCCTGCCCGGCACGAACTGGTGACGGCGGGCCTGAAGTTGCTCTTCCGTCAGCGTCGGCTCCCGCAGGAAGCCGACGTTCAGGGCGCGATGCCAGTCCTCGAAGTCGGATTCGGTGATCGGGCGTACGGCAAGGTCGTCGCGGCGGCTCATGGGGCCACCGTAGGCGTACGCGGGTCAGGGTGTCGCGGGGATTTAACGGGGGGTGGGCGGACCAGAAGACCGCCCGAGAACCGCCCGTGTCTCCCCCACCGGCCCGCGTGCCCGGGCGTCACATCAGCAGGTCGTCGACCTGCGCCTCCCCCTCACGGTAGCGGCGGGCGATCTCCGCGCTGCAGCCGTCTGCCGTCCGCTGCAGCCGCTGCCTGCGCCGGGACACCTGCTGCTCGTAGCGCACCAGCCGCCCCATCGCGGTGGTCAGCTCCAGGTCCGTCCGTGCATCCAGGGCCGACAGCTCGACCTCGGCGAGCATCTCGGCGGCCAGCCGCCGGTACTCCTCGCTGTGCGGGGTGCCCAGCGTCACATGGCGGGCGGAGGAGCGGTGCCGGGCGGGGGCGTCGGTGAGGATCTCCGAGAGCCGCTCGACGACGGACGCCTCGCCCGCCTCCAGCAGGGGCTTCGGCCCGCGTCGCGTCAGCTCCGCGCGCAGGATGTCGATCCGCCCCTGGAGCAGCCGGCGTACGTAACTGAGATCGGCCTCGTCGCGCTGGGCGTCCCGGCGCAGGATGCGTAGTTCGGGCAGGCTGAGCGCGGTCAGATCGTGCTCGGGCGGATCCGGGGGCAGCTGCGGGCTGTCGGTGCGCTGCACGGGCGGCCGGAGTGACTCTCCGCCTCCCGCCTGGGTCAACGAGACAACCACAGGTGGCTGCCCGGTACTCGGTGTGCTCATGTGCCTCTACCGTCCCCTCAACCGGCTGTTGCCACATCGTGCCACCCCAAGTGGCCCGTATGGGACTTAGTGCCCCCGAACGGCCCCAGATGGGGGGTTAGGGATCAAAAAGAGAGCTGGTACGGACCATCTGCGAAGCCGGATGGCGCACCCCGGCATGATTGGTCGTATGCGTGCAGTGGTGCAGAGGGTGGACGGCGCGAGCGTCGTCGTGGACGGCGAGACCGTCGGAGAGATCATCGGTGAGGGGCTGTGCGTCCTGGTGGGGGTGACCCATGAGGACACCAAGGAGAAGGCGGCGCAGCTCGCTCGCAAGCTCTGGTCGATCCGGATGCTGCACGACGAGAAGTCGTGCAGCGACGTCGACGCTCCGCTGCTCGTGATCAGCCAGTTCACCCTGTACGGCGATGCCCGCAAGGGGCGGCGGCCCACCTGGAACGCGGCGGCGCCCGGCGAGGTGGCCGAGCCGCTGGTCGACGAGGTGGTCGCTCAGTTGCGGGGGCTGGGGGCGACCGTGGCGACGGGGCGGTTCGGGGCGCGGATGCGGGTGTCTTTGACGAACGACGGGCCGTTTACGGTGCTGCTGGAGATGTGAGCTGCGCGGTGTTGTGGCTGGAGCGGGTGGGGTGCGCAGCCCGGCGCCTGCGGGGTGCCGCCCGCGCCCACCCCTGCCGCCCTGGGGGCACCTCCCAGGCCCTCAAGGCACTGGGGGAGGCACGACTGCCCGCGGGCTACTGGGGTGCTACGGCTCGACGACTACCTCCTGGGCCGCCGCCGTCGTGTCGGCCACCAGCCGTGCGTCCACCGGGACGTTTCGCTTCACCAGGGCGAGGGCGATCGGGCCCAGTTCGTGGTGGCGTACGGACGTCGTGACGAAACCGATCTTGCGGCCGTCGGGGCCGTCGTCCGCGAGGCGCAGCTCGGTGCCGTGCGTCGGCAGGTGCACCTCGCTGCCGTCCAGGTGCAGGAAGACCAGCCGGCGCGGCGGCTTGCCCAGGTTCTGCACCCGGGCGACGGTCTCCTGGCCCCGGTAGCAGCCCTTCTGGAGGTGCACGGCGGTGCCGATCCAGCCCAGCTCGTGCGGGATCGTGCGGTGGTCGGTCTCGAAGCCGAGCCGCGGCCGGTGCTGCTCGACGCGCAGCGCCTCGTACGCCAGGATCCCGGCCGGGGGACCGGCCTTCTCGGCGTACGACTCGAGGTCCGCGCGCGGCAGGAACAGATCACGCCCGTACGCCGTCTCCCGTACGACGGTGCCCTCCGGCACCTCGGTGATCGAACCGGCCGGCAGGTGCAGGACCGCGAAGTCGGCCGTCCGGTCGGCGACCTCGACCCGGTAGAAGAACTTCATCGACTCCAGGTACGCGATCAGCGCGTCCTGGGTGCCGGGTTCGATGTGCGCCCAGACGGTCTCGCCGTCGTCGACGAGATACAGCGCGTGCTCGATGTGGCCGTGCGCGGACAGGATCAGCGCCTCGGTGGCCTCGCCCGCGGGCAGCTCGCTGACGTGCTGGGTGAGCAGCAGATGCAGCCAGCTCAACCGGTCCTCGCCGGACACGGTGACGACTCCGCGGTGCGAGAGGTCGACGAAGCCGGTGCCGCCGGCGAGGGCGCGCTGCTCGCGGAACAGGTCGCCGTAGTGGGCGGCGACGCCTTCGTCCACACCCTCGGCGGGGACGGCGCCGGGCAGGGACAGCAGGGGGCTCTTCATACGCCCAAGCCTACGACTCGGTAGATGAACTCCTCGCAGCCGAGCAGTCCTTGCACCGGCCGAAGATCGCGAAGTGCTTCATGTCGGTGTCGAAGCCGAAGCGGTCCCGCAGCTTGGCGGTGAAATCGGCGGCGACCTCCACATCGGCCTCGATGACGTTCGTGCAGTCGCGGCAGACGAGGTGGAGATGGTGATGCCGGTCGGCCAGGTGATAGGTGGGCGCACCGTGCCCGAGATGCGCATGGCTGACCAGCCCGAGCTCCTCCAGCAGCTCCAGCGTCCGGTAGACCGTGGAAATGTTGACCCCCGACGCCGTCTTCCGTACTTCCACGAGGATGTCGTCGGGAGTCGCATGCTCCAGGTTGTCCACGGCTTCGAGCACGAGCTGCCGCTGCGGCGTCAGCCGGTAGCCGCGCTGCCTCAGGTCACTCTTCCAGTCGGTGCTCACCACACTGGAAGTCTAGAGCCAGATGAGGAAAGGCCTACTTGAAGAAGGCGATGCCGTCGTCGGGGAGGTCGTCCGGCAGGGCCTTCGCCCAGCGCTCCACGTCCTCCGGGGTGACGACCTTCTTCAGCTGGGCCGACATGTACGGCCGCAGCTCGACCTCGGGGGTCTGCTTCTCGCCGACCCACATCAGATCGCTCTTGACGTAGCCGTACAGCCGCTTGCCGCCGCTGTACGGGCGGGACGCGGCGGTGCGTGCGACCGCGTCCGTGACCAGGTCGATCTGCGGCTTCTGGTCGGCCAGCTCGCCGTACCAGATCTCGATGACGCCGTCGTCGCGGGTCATCGTGACCTCGACCTTGCGGTCGGCGTCGATCCGCCAGAAGCCGTGCTCGGACTCCAGCGGCCTGACCTTGTTGCCCTCCTGGTCCAGCACCCAGGTGTGGGAGCGGTACTCGAGGAAGTCCCGGCCGTCGTGCGTGAAGGTGACCTCCTGCCCGAAGTTGCACTTCTCGGCGCCGGGGAAGTCGTGCACGCCCGCGCCCGCCCAGTTGCCGAGCAGGAAGGCAAGCGGGACGAGGTCCTTGTGGAGGTCGGACGGGATCTCGATCATGATCAGCTCAGAAGTCTCGTACGTCGGTGATGGCTATGGCGATGGTCAGCGCTGGCCCTGGTACAGCTTCTTCACGGCCAGACCGGTGAAGGCGAGGACGCCGACGCAGACCAGGACCAGAAGGACTTCGAAGAAGACGATCACGGGATGCTCCTTGGTGAGCGGAGGTGCGTGTTGCACGGGGCCGGGCCCCAGCTTACGCGGGTGGGGCCCGGCGCTCCCTGTGAGGTACGCCCTCAGCCGAGCAGCTGGCCCTGCAGGACGACCGTCTGCTGGAAGGGGACGGCCGGCACACCGCCCTTCCGGGACTGCACGATCACCGCGTAGACGTCGCCCGCGGAGAGGTAGGCCTGGCGGACCTGCTGGGCGCCGTACGGCTTCGGCTCGAAGTAGGCGGTGCGCGCGATCCCGGCCACGGCAGCCGGCTCCGGGAACTCCTCGTCGTAGGCGGCGTCGTGGGCGCCGCGCAGCGGATAGGTGGGAGTGGTGAACGCGACGGCATCGCTCGCGATCTCCTGCTCCACCATCTGCGCCGTGCCGAACTGGAGCAGGTAGACCCGGGTCCGGGTGCCGTCCGGCGAGATCCAGCCGCGGGCGGCGATGTGCCGCAGGCCGGAGTCGACCAGCTTCTGCCGCAGCGCCTCCCGGTCCTCCTCGACCGCGTACTCCGCCAGGTAGTCCTTCGTCGCCAGCCAGCCGTCCGAGCCGCGCAGCGCCTTGTCCTCCCTCGCCCCGGCGGGCGCGGGCAGCACGAGGGCGCGCAGATCGGCGTGGTGGGCACCAGTCATGTTGCCGTCGGCGAGGGGCCGGGGGCTGCCGGAGGGCAGCGGCGGTCTGGTGAGCTCGGGATAGGCCCAGCGCCCGTCCGACTCCGTGGCCAGGCCCGGGACGTCCGTGCGCTCCATACCCGCGATCCCGTACGCCGTGGCCGTGCCGACGGCCGCGAACACGGCCACGGCGGCGGTCCAGCGCCCTACGGCCCGCAGGACGCGGCGGTCCCGGGGCGCCGGGGCCGGGGCCTCGGGGGGCTGCGCGGGCGGCGCGGGGTCGGTCAGCTGCTCGGGCTCGGTGGTCTGGTCGTTCATATGGCCTTCCCCGGCTCGGCGATCCGGTCGAGTTGGGTGCGCAGGAACTGGGCGACTCCGTCGGTGTCGAGCGGCTTCGCGCCGTCCGCGGTGGCGGTGACCAGGACGTCACCGACGTAGGCGGAGCAGAAGATCATGTCGAGGTCCTCGTGATCGCCCTCGGGTGTCCGGAAGCACTCGGCCTCCTCATGGCCCTTGATCTTGGGCCCCTTGCGGCCGCCCAGCAGGCCGAGGAGCTCGCGCTGGGACCTGGAGATGTCACGGACCGCGGTCCTGTTCTCCATCTGGGCGAGCTGGACGGTCACCTCGAAGATGCCGTCGCGCCAGTAGCGGCCCGGGTCCTGGCTGAAGTAGCTGCGCATCGCCATGCCCTTGATGCGCTGCCGGTCGATCTGCTTCTCCAGCTCCTTGCGCACCGAGCGGGGCAGCCCGCGCAGGGACTCCTTGCGCAACGCCGTGGCCTGGGCGCCGTTGAGCTGCGCGTCGGCGCCGAACTCGCCGATGTCGGGGCCAGGAGCCCAGCCGTCGGTGCCGTAGGGCACGAGCACGCCGGCCAGTCCCTTGGCAACCGGCGCCTTCTTCTCCTCGGCCGTGGCCTTCGGGAACTTCCAGCGCGGGGCGCCCGCGTCCCGGTCGGCGTCTCGCACCGTCACGACGGTCGCGCCCACGCCGGCGATCAGCGCTCCGGCGAGCAGCAGGCAACCGGCGACGGCCGCGATACGCCCGCGCCGCACGGGGTTGCGGACCGGCGTGCCCGCCGCATCCTGCTGCTGCGTCTCCTGCTCGCCGGTCTCCGGCCGCTCCTGTGGTGATTCGGTACCGCTCACAGCCGCTCCATCTGCCGCTCGGCCAGGTCCAGGATCGTCTTCTTGGCGATCGGCCGGTCGCCGTAGATCCAGATCTCCATCGCGATGTCCCCCCGCCAGGCGTGCGCCTCGGCGCTGTACAGCGGCTCGTATCCGGGCTCGGTGTCCGGCCGGGGGTGGACGTAGGCCATGCCGTCGCCGCTGCCGGGGATGCTCCAGCTCTCGGTGTCCGGGGCGCTCTCGGCCCAGCCCTGATGGTTGTTGACGGAGTCGACCGCCGCCAGGGAATCCTCCTGACGGAACTGCACCAGCCGGATCTCCACGTTGTACGAGCTTCCGACCTCCCAGCCGACGGCAGCCGCCCGGCGGAACTCGTCCGCGACGAGATCGTCGAACTTCTCGCCCGGCGCGGTGAAGCTGTCTGCGTATGCCGCAATGTCCATCCAGCCGTCGGACGCCAGCCAGTCGGCCTCCTTCGTCCCGGCCGGCTTCTTCAGCAGCAGCTTGCGCAGGTCACCGTCGGTGCGCACCTTGCGGTCCTGCGCAGCCGACAGCGGCTCGGGGGCCGGACCGGTCGCCTGCGCCATCACCGGCTGGGACAGCGGCGGCAGCCTCGTCGGCTCGCGGTCGGCCTGGACGAGGTAGCCCGCGCAGGTGCCGGCGACCAGGCCGAGCGCGGCGGCACCGGTGAGGAGCAGGGCGGTGCGCCCGCGCCGCCGCGGCCGGGGTGGCTTTTCGGGATCTTCCAAGACGTCCCCCCACAGAACGTGAAGCGCGGATTCCGTATCCGCGCGCACAGGAGACTCACGGCCCGCGCAGGGAGTTGCATCCGCGTTGATTACGATTCGGCCATGGCGAAGAAGCTCGTGATCAAGGTGACGGCGGGGGCCGATGCCCCCGAACGCTGCTCGCAGGCGTTCACGGTGGCGGCGGTGGCCGTGGCGAGTGGCGTGGACGTCTCCGTGTGGCTGACCGGCGAGTCCGCGTGGTTCGCCCTGCCGGGCCGCGCGGCCGAGTTCGAACTGCCGCACGCGGCGCCGCTGCCCGAACTGATCGAGTCGGTCCTGGTGGGCGGTCGGCTGACGCTGTGCACCCAGTGCGCGGCCCGCCGCGACATCACGGAAAAGGACGTCATCGAGGGCGTGCGGATCGCAGGCGCGCAGGTGTTCGTGCAGGAGTCCCTCGCGGAGGACACCCAGGCGCTGGTCTACTGACCGCTCTCGGTCCACAGGCAGAAGGGGTGCCCCGCCGGGTCGAACAGCACCCGTACGTCGTCCTGCGGC
Organism: Streptomyces sp. NPDC127197; assembly: GCF_042672405.1. NCBI lineage: Bacteria > Bacillati > Actinomycetota > Actinomycetes > Kitasatosporales > Streptomycetaceae > Streptomyces > Streptomyces sp. NPDC127197. Next base: position 242,884 of record NZ_JBHXVG010000010.1, read on the forward strand.
TGGTACGCCGCGAGCGTGGCCCCCTCGGCCAGGGCGCGCCGCGTCTCCCCCTCCAGGTCGCCGACCTCGATGTCCAGGTGGAGCATCATCTGCTGGTCGCCGGGGTTCCTGGTGGGCCAGACGGGCCGGACGTACTCGGGTTCGGTCTCGAAGGCCAGGGCCAGGCCTTCGGTGCCGGGCGGCGGGCCGATGAGCAGCCAGTCGGGCTCCTCGGCACGCACCTCGTAGCCGAGCAGCCGCAGGTAGAAGCCCGCGAGTTCATGCGCGTCGTGCGCGTCGAGCACCACGGTGGACAGCCTCGTAGGCGACATGCACGTCTTCCTACCGCGGCCGCTTCTTGCCGTCCAGCTCGTCCCACCACTCGTCGGACTGCGGGTCCCCGGAGGGGTCGTCCCACCAGCGGTCCTCCGGACCGCGGCGGTTGGCGATCATCGCGGCGACGGGCGGGATGACCATGGCGACCACGCACATGGCCACGGCGGCCGCCGTCGACCACAGACGCACGACACCCCACGCCAGGACGAAGAGCGTGAGGCACGTTCCCATCATGGCGAAGTAGACGTGACGCCGCCGTGCGTACATGACTCCAGGGTAGGTCCGTAACGCGCCGAAGGGCCGCAGCCCAAGTGTCCAACCCGGGGGCCGCGGCCCTTCGTCGTACGGGGTGCCGTCAGACCGCGATCGCGACCTCCGCCAGGCCGCCCTGCTGGGCGACGACCGTGCGGTCGGCGGTGGCGCCGGGGACGAGGGCGCGGACGGTCCAGGTGCCCTCGGCCGCGTAGAAGCGGAACTGACCCGTCGCGGAGGTGGGGACCTCCGCCGTGAACTCGCCGGTCGAGTCCAGGAGGCGGACGTAGCCGGTCACCGGCTCACCGTCACGCGTCACCTGGCCCTGGATGGTGGTCTCACCGGGCTTGATCGTCGAGGCGTCGGGGCCGCCGGCCTTCGCTCCACACATGTCGTTTCTCCTGAAGAGGTCCAGAAAGGCCTGGAAAGGTCGGTCGGGGTCGGTTACTTGTTGGCGCCGAGCTCGATCGGCACGCCGACGAGGGAGCCGTACTCGGTCCAGGAGCCGTCGTAGTTCTTGACGTTCTCCACGCCCAGCAGCTCGTGCAGGACGAACCAGGTGAGGGCCGAGCGCTCACCGATACGGCAGTAGGCGATGGTGTCCTTCGCCAGGTCCACCTGCTCGTCGGCGTAGAGCTCCTTGAGCTCCTCGTCCGACTTGAAGGTGCCGTCGTCGTTGGCGTTCTTCGACCACGGGATGTTGCGGGCGGTCGGGACGTGACCCGGACGCTGCGACTGCTCCTGCGGCAGGTGCGCCGGGGCGAGCAGCTTGCCGGAGAACTCGTCGGGCGAGCGGACGTCGACCAGGTTCTGCGAACCGATGGCGGCGACCACGTCGTCACGGAAGGCGCGGATCGAGGTGTCCTGCGGCTTGGCCTTGTAGGTGGTGGCCGGGCGCTCCGGGACCTCCTCGACCAGCTCGCGGGCGTCCAGCTCCCACTTCTTGCGGCCGCCGTCGAGCAGCTTGACGTTCTCGTGGCCGTAGAGCTTGAAGTACCAGTAGGCGTACGAGGCGAACCAGTTGTTGTTGCCGCCGTAGAGGATCACCAGCGTGTCGTTGGCGATGCCCTTCGCCGAGAGGAGCTTCTCGAAGCCCTCCTGGTCGATGAAGTCGCGGCGGACCGGGTCCTGGAGGTCCTTGGTCCAGTCGATCCGGATGGCGTTGCGGATGTGGTTCTTCTCGTAGGCGGTGGTGTCCTCGTCGACCTCGACAATGGCGATGCTCGGGTCGTCCAGGTGCTCCTGCAGCCAGTCGGCGTCTACCAGGACGTCGCTGCGGCTCATGCTCTTTCTCCTCCGGGGCAGTTGCGGCGGGGCGTGCGAGTGCGAGGGTGCGCTGATGCCGGTGCCGGCGCGGCGCACGGATGCCCTGAGCAGGGCAGGGGAACGCGGAAGTCGGGGCTTCCGCTCAGAAGGTGCGACAGAGCATGGCGGCAACGCGGCACAGGTCTACTGCCCGCCGCTTGGTGAGATCCGCCTGTCGCTTCATGGGCTCGATCGTAGGGACGGATCAGCGGGCGTGTCACCGGCATGTCGTATTCTGAGACACGATCGTCCGGGATGTGGGATCAGATGTGCGCCCGGGCCGCCGCGGAGCGGCGTCCGGGCGCGGGGACGCCACCCGGCAACTGCCGTACGGACACGACTGTCTCGTCTTTCGGACAGCCCGGTCCGCCACCCGCCGTGTTCTACCCGGCGAGCCGGACGTTCGAACCCTGCACCGTGATCTCGACACCGTTCTGAGCCGCCTCGACCTTGTCGAGCTGGATGCCGCCGGGGAGGTCGTCGATGGCCTGCTGGAAGTCGGTGATCTCGCGGACGGAGTTCTCCGCGAGGTCGAGGCCCGCCAGGTCAGGCAGGGAGTCGGTGCGCACGTCGACGGTGTCGCCGTTGACGCTGACCGTACTGAGCAGGGAGAGCTGCCTCGTACCGATGACGGGGGCGTCGACCTCCAGCCCGACCTTGATCTTGCCGTTGCCGCCGTCGGAGAGGCTCACCACGCGGGCGGTGACGCCGGGGGCGACCTCCGTGGGCTCGGACTTGGCAGCCTTGAGCAGCTCGTCGTAGGCGATGGTCGCCGTACCGGTGGCGGAGGCGGCCGTGGCGGAGCTGTAGTCGCCGGAGAACTCGACGCCCTTCATGTTCGCCGTCAGGTCGTCGATGCGGATCCGCTCACCGTCGCCCGCGGCCGCCTCGTAGTCCTTGATGCCGACCTCGACGTCGTCCAGCGTGCTGCCGGCGACCTGGGTGAGGAACGGGAAGCCGTTGATGGACACGTCCGGGGTGGCGGCCAGGTTCTCGGTGGTCTTCAGCCGGTCCGCGACCTCGCCCTCGGCGAAGTTCACGGCGAGGCGGTCGGCCGCCACGAACAGGCCGCCGAGGACCACGACGACGATCAGAAGTATTCGCAGCGCGCGCATGTTCCCCCACCTCGGCGGTCTTCAGGTCGGGGGTCACGGTAACCCGCCCGGGAAGGCCCACCGCGGAATTGTCGATCACCTGTGACAACAGGCCGTGCCTCAGACCAGCGCCCGCCCCAGCACCCACACCACCGGTGCCGCCACGCTCAGCGGCAGGGCGACGCCCGCCGTGAAGTGGACGAACCGGGACGGGTAGTCGTAGCTCGCGACCCGGTGGCCGATCAGCGCGCAGGCCGCGGCCGCCGCGCCCAGCAGCGCGCCCCCCGTTCCCACGTCGGTCATGCTGCCCACCGCGATACCCGCACCGGCCGCGGCGAGCAGCGCGACGACCACGGAGGCCGGCGTGGGCAGCGGCAGCGCGCGGGCGAGAACCGCCACGGCCACCGCGGCGGCCCCGACCATGACCGCGTCCGGCTCGGCGGCGAGGTAGCCGCCCGCGACGATGGCCAGCGCGGCCGAGACGACCGTCGCCATCAGGCCGTACATCCGCGTGTCGGGGTCGGCGTGCGAACGCAGTTGCAGGACCAGCGTCAGCAGGACCCAGACGCCGAGGGTGCCCAGGATCGCGGCGGGCCCCTGATCGCGGCCCGCGACGAGCAGCGCCACGTCGGCGGTCAGCGCGCCCGCGAACGCCAGCGCGATGCCCTGCCGGGCCGGCCACATGCCGTTCAGCCGGAACCAGCCCGCGGCGGTGACCGCCTGCAGGACGACGAGCGGTACGAGCAGGGCGTACTCGCCGAGCGCCGCCGTGCCGGACAGCAGCAGACCGAGCAGCGCGGTGAGCGCGGCGGGCTGCATGCCGGGCTCGATGATCGGGGAGCGGCCTTCGAGGCGGGCGCGCTGGGCGTCGGTGATGCGGGCGTTCCCGGCGATGGTGGCGGGGCCGTAGGCGGGGCCCGTGGAGTCGGCGGCGGGCGGCGCGGGCGCCGGTTCGGGCGCCGTGGGCCGGTCCGGCCGGTCCCATCCGGCGTTCGCGCTCTGCGGGGGCAGGTACTGGCCGGTGCTCCCGTACGCGGGCGACTGCGGGGGCAGGTACGCCGTCTCGGCCGGGTCGACGGCGGCGACCGGCGGGTGCACGTCCGTCTCCCAGGTCTGCCCCTGCCACTGCTGCGTGTACTGCTGGGCGGCCTGCGGATCGTCGTACGACTGCGGGTGCCCGGGCCACGCCTGGGGGACCTGGGGCTGCGGTGCCTGCTGCTGGTACGGGTCGTAGCCCTCGTACCGGCCGTCGTAGGAGCCCTCGTACGGGCCCTGATACGGCTGGTTGCTCATCGGTGTGGTCACCCTCCTGCGAACGGCGGGAGCACCTCGACCGTGCCGCCCTCGGCCAGCCGTACCGTCTCATGCCCGCGGGTGCCCACGGGGTCACCGTCGACGAGGAAGGAGCATCGCTGCAGGACGCGCGTCAGTTCACCGGGGTGTCGTTCACGCACGGCGTCGAGCGCCTCGGCGAGCGTGGCCGCGTCGTACGGCTCCTCGGCGATCCCGGCCGCGGCCTTCGCGGCGGCCCAGTAGCGCACCGTGACCTTTGCCATCTCGTTCCTCTGGTCCAATCGGCGGTGTTCACCGCTTGTCCTGTCGTTCGGCGGTGAACACCGCAAGGCTAGCCCGCCCTGCCGACAGCCCAGTCCCCGATACGGGCGAGCAGTTCGTCGGCGGCTGCGTTCTCGGCGTGGCCCATGCCGGGCTCCAACCAGAGTTCGCCGTGGTCGCCGGCGGCCGCGGCCAGCATGTGGGGGTGGTCGACGGGGAAGTAGCCGTCGCGGTCGCCGTGCACGATGAGCAGCGGGGTCGGTGCTATCCGGGGAACCGCCTCGACCGGGGACAGCGGGACCGGGTTCCAGTCCCGGTGGTGGATGCGCGTACGGAAGCCGTAGCGGCCGACCAGCCGGCCCGCGGGGCGGGTCACCAGCCAGTGCACGCGCCGCATGGGCGCCGTGCCCCGGTAGTACCAGCGGGCCGGCGCGCTCACCGACACCACCGCGTCCGTGCGCCCCTCGCGCTCCCCGCCGTGCAGCGCCGCGTGCCGCAGCACCACCGAGCCGCCCATGGAGAAGCCGACGGTCACCACACGCGCGTGCCCGAGCCGGCGCGCCCAGGTCACCGCGGCCGCCAGGTCGAGCACCTCACGGTCGCCGACGGTCGACCGTCCGCCCGACGCCCCGTGCCCCCGGAAGGAGAAGGTGACGACGGCGCCGTACCGGGCGAGGGCCCGCGCCACCCGCCGGACGTGCGGCCGGTCCGCGTCCCCGGTGAAACCGTGCGCGACGACGAACACCGGATGGCCGAACGGGGCCGTAAAGGTTTCGTATACGACGTCACCCGGGTCGTATACGGCGTCGATCGTCACACCGTCGGCGGTGCGCAGAAACGTCCGCAATGGTGCGGGTCTGCTCACCCCCGGCGTCTCATACTTCGGACGAACGGTGCTGGATCGTGCCACATGACCTGCCGGACCGTTGCTCATGTGGGCTATTCTGCTGGGCAGAGGACTCGGGCAGCGTAGCCCCCGGGTCCTTTTGTGCTTTCGGAAGCGTTGTATACGAAGCGGGAAACCGCAGGTGTACGGGGCCCCGGGATCGCAGCGCAGTACCGCAAACGTCCTCGCAGGGACCGAGGAGGAACCAGACGTATGAGTTCTCTGCTGCTCCTGACCAACGCTCTCCAGCCGTCGACGGAGGTGCTGCCCGCGCTCGGCCTGCTGCTGCACAACGTGCGCGTGGCTCCGGCGGAAGGGCCCGCCCTCGTCGACACCCCGGGTGCCGACGTCATCCTGATCGACGGCCGCCGTGACCTGCCGCAGGTGCGCAGCCTCTGCCAGCTGCTCCGTTCCACGGGCCCCGGCTGTCCCCTCATCCTGGTCGTGACGGAGGGCGGGCTCGCCGCCGTCACCGCGGACTGGGGCATCGACGACGTCCTCCTCGACACCGCCGGCCCGGCCGAGGTCGAGGCGCGGCTCCGGCTCGCGATGGGCAGGCAGCAGATCGTCAACGACGACTCCCCGATGGAGATCCGCAACGGCGACCTGTCGGTGGACGAGGCGACCTACTCGGCCAAGCTCAAGGGCCGCGTCCTCGACCTCACCTTCAAGGAGTTCGAGCTCCTGAAGTACCTCGCGCAGCACCCCGGCCGGGTCTTCACCCGCGCCCAGCTGCTGCAGGAGGTCTGGGGCTACGACTACTTCGGCGGTACGCGCACGGTCGACGTCCACGTACGACGGCTGCGCGCCAAGCTCGGACCCGAGCACGAGTCGCTGATCGGGACTGTCCGGAACGTCGGTTATCGATTCGTTACGCCGGAGAAGGTGGACCGCGCCGCGGAGGAGGCGAAGGCCAAGGCGGCCCAGCCAAAGCCGGAGGATGCGGACGAGACGGCCCAGTTGAGCGCCGCCGAGGTCCCGGCCGACCTCTAGCAGGCGCGCGAACGGCTCGGGGCGGGCGCGGGGACGCCCTCGTACGCCCTGCCCAGAGCCGGTCCATCCGCGTAGACTCCGCGCGTGGCCAAGGTGACTCGGGACGACGTAGCACGACTGGCGGGAACGTCCACCGCCGTAGTCAGCTATGTCATCAACAACGGACCCCGGCCGGTCGCCCCGGCCACGCGCGAGCGTGTCCTCGCCGCCATCAAGGAGCTGGGCTACCGGCCCGACCGGGTGGCGCAGGCGATGGCCTCGCGGCGCACGGACCTCATAGGCCTGATCGTGCCGGACGCCCGCCAGCCCTTCTTCGCGGAGATGGCGCACGCGGTGGAGTGGGCCGCGTCCGAGCGCGGAAAGATGGTGCTCGTCGGTAACTCCGACTACGTCGGCGAGCGCGAGGTCCACTATCTGCGGGCCTTCCTGGGGATGCGGGTCTCGGGCCTCATCCTCGTCAGCCACGCCCTGAACGACCTGGCGGCCGCCGAGATCGACGCCTGGGACGCCCGGGTCGTGCTGCTGCACGAACGCCCCGAGGCCATCGACGACGTCGCCGTCGTCATGGACGACCTCGGCGGCGCCCAGCTCGCCGTCCGCCATCTGCTGGAGCACGGCTACCCCTACGTCGCCTGCATGGGCGGCACCGCCGAGACCCCCGCGGTCGGCGACCCGGTCTCCGACCACGTCGAGGGCTGGCGGCGCGCGATGGCCGAGGCGGACATCCCGACCGAGGGCCGCCTCTTCGAGGCGCCGTACAACCGCTACGACGCCTACCAGGTCGCCCTGGAGATCCTCTCCGGCCCGAACCGTCCGCCCGCGATCTTCTGCTCCACCGACGACCAGGCGATCGGCCTGCTGCGCGCGGCCCGCGAGCTGCGCATCGACGTCCCCGGCGAGCTCGCGGTGGCCGGCTTCGACGACATCAAGGAAGCGGCCCTGGCCGACCCGCCCCTGACGACGATCGCCTCGGACCGCTCGGCCATGGCCCGGGCGGCGGTGGATCTGGTCCTGGACGACGAGCTGCGGGTTGCGGGATCGCGGCGGGAGCGGCTGAAGGTGTTCCCGTCGCGGCTGGTGGTGCGTCGGTCGTGCGGATGTGAGTGAGCGCTTTCGGCGCTGTATGAGCCGTCTCTGAGAGACCTCGCCGAGCTGCGAGAAGCCTCTTTATATCGGACATACGAGGTTCTGTCGGGCTTCTCAGGGAGCACTCAGGGAGCTCTCATCGTCGGGCGGCAAGCTCATGAACATGACCGAGAGCCTCCGCCCCAGCGGCGAGTACGAGAACCCGTACCAGGGCAACCAGCAGTACGCCTCCTCTCCCGTGAACCCCGAGTGGCCTCCCCCGCCCGCGTACGAGCCGACGGCGCTCCTGAGCGAGCCCGTCGCCGCCCCGCCGAAGCGGGCCAGGCGCACCCGCGGCCCGGTCGCGCTGATCGCCGCCGTGGCGATCGTCGCCGCGGCCATCGGCGGCGGCACGGCGTACGGCATCCAGGAGCTGACCGGCGGTTCCGACACCGTGGCCGCCAGCAGCACCAGCACCAATGTCGTGCCGGCCGGCCAGAAGGGCACGGTCGCCGGGGTCGCCAAGGCGGTCAGCCCGAGCATCGTCGAGATCAACGCCACCTCGAACGCCGGATCGTCCACCGGTTCCGGCGTGATCATCACCGGCGACGGCGAGATCATCACCAACAACCACGTGGTCTCCGGCGCCTCGCAGGTCAAGGTGACCACCAGCGACGGCAAGGAGTACACCGCCCAGGTCGTCGGCACCGACAGCAGCAAGGACCTCGCCCTGATCAAGCTGGAGGACGCCTCCGGCCTGCAGGCGGCCACCCTCGGCAACTCCGACGGTGTGCAGGTCGGCGACGAGGTCGTGGCGATCGGCTCGCCCGAGGGCCTGACCGGCACGGTGACCAGCGGCATCGTCTCGGCACTGGACCGGGATGTGACCGTCTCGACGGACGAGGGTCAGCAGCAACAGCAGGGTGGCGGGGGCTGGCCGTTCGAGTTCGGCGGCCAGGAGTTCAACGGCGACACCGGCTCGTCGACCACGACGTACAAGGCGATCCAGACCGACGCCTCGCTGAACCCCGGCAACTCCGGCGGCGCGCTGATCGACATGAACGGCAACATCATCGGCATCAACTCCGCCATGTACTCGGCGGCGGGCTCCTCCTCCGACGCGGGCAGCGTCGGCCTCGGCTTCGCCATCCCGATCAACACCGTCAAGTCCGACCTGGCGAAGCTGCGGGCGGGCTCCACCGAATGAACCGCTGAACGAGAGACGCGCGACGCCAGACTCGGAACGAGAGGGAGTACGTCATGATCAAGCAGGTTTCGCACAACGTGACCGGTGTCGGCGCGGCCGACCTCACCCTGGCCCTCGGCGTGGCGTACGAACTGCACGCGCCGACGGCACCGACCAGGGCGCCGGAGGTGGCCCCGCAGATGATGGGCCTGCGCACCACGACCGCCCGCCCGCACCGCCGCAAGGTGGCGCTGAACCGTCTCTCGGCGATGCGCGGCTGATCTCCACCCAGCCGTCCTCTCTCCTACGCGCCGACCGGGAGGCATGCGAGGCTGAAGGCGTTCATCACGTCCAGTCTGCCGCCCGTCCCACCGCACCCAAGGAATCCCAGCCCATGAGCCCCGCCGAAGGCGACCGTGACCCCCAGCGCATCCTCATCGTCGACGACGAGCCGGCGGTGCGCGAAGCACTCCAGCGCAGCCTCGCCTTCGAGGGCTACGACACTCAGGTCGCGGTCGACGGCGCGGACGCCCTGGAGAAGGCCACCGCCTACCGGCCCGACCTGGTGGTCCTCGACATCCAGATGCCCCGCATGGACGGCCTGACCGCCGCCCGCCGCATCCGCGGGGCCGGTGACACGACGCCCATCCTGATGCTGACGGCCCGCGACACGGTCGGCGACCGGGTCACGGGGCTGGATGCCGGGGCGGACGACTACCTGGTCAAGCCCTTCGAACTGGACGAACTCTTCGCCCGTATCCGCGCGCTGCTGCGGCGCAGCTCGTACGCGGCGGCGGTGGGGGCCGGGACGTCCGAGGACGAGGCGTTGGCCTTCGCCGACCTGCGCATGGATCTGGCCACGCGCGAGGTGACGCGGGGCGGGCGGCCGGTGGAGCTGACCCGCACCGAGTTCACGCTGCTGGAAATGTTCATGGCCCACCCGCGCCAGGTCCTCACCCGTGAGCAGATCCTCAAGGCGGTGTGGGGCTTCGACTTCGAACCGTCGTCGAACTCGCTGGACGTGTATGTGATGTACCTGCGCCGCAAGACAGAGGCGGGGGGCGAGCCGCGGCTCGTGCACACGGTGCGTGGGGTGGGCTATGTGCTGCGGCAGGGCGGCGCGGAGTGAGGAAGGCGGTACGGCGGCTGCGGTCACTGCCGATTCGCTCGCGGCTGGCTCTGCTGGTGGCGACCGCGGTGGCGGTGGCGGTGGCGGCGGCGTCCGCCGCGTGCTGGTTCATCACGCGGGCGCAGCTGAACTCGCAGTTCGACACGACGTTGCGGCACACGCAGGTCGACGGCCGCTATCTGCGCAGCATGCTCGACGCCTGCACGTCCGACGGCACGGCGACCGTCGGGTCGCTGCCCGGGTACCTCGTGCAGGTCGTGACGGCCGACGGCTCCACCTGCCGGCCGTCCTCGGACGCCGAACTGCCCGTCTCCGCCGAGGACGTGGCGGTCGCGGCTGGCGAGCAGCGTGCCGCCCTGCACACCGTCACCGACGGCAAGGGCGTGGAGCGGCGCGTCTACACCTACGTCCCCGGCCCTGGCCCGGCCACCATCGGCCTGGAACGCTATGCGGTCTCGCTGGCCCAGCCCACGAGCACGGTCGACAAGCCGCTGACGACGCTGGCGTGGGTGCTGCTCGTCGTGTCCGGCATCGGCGTCGTCGGCGCCGGGGCCGCGGGCCTGTGGGTCGCCCGGACGGGCCTTCGCCCCGTCGACAAGCTCACCGAGGCCGTGGAGCACGTCGCCCGCACCGAGGACCTGACCATCCGTATCCCGGTGGAGGACGACAGTGAGGACGAGGTCGCCCGCCTCTCCCGCTCCTTCAACTCGATGACATCGGCCCTGGCCAGCTCCCGCGAACTGCAACAGCAGCTGATCGCGGACGCCGGTCATGAACTCCGTACGCCCCTCACCTCCCTCCGCACGAACATCGAACTGCTCACCCGCAGCGAGGAGACGGGCCGCCCGATCCCGGAGGCGGACCGCAAGGCTCTGCTCGCCTCGGTCAAGGCGCAGATGACGGAACTGGCCGCGCTGATCGGCGACTTGCAGGAACTGTCGCGTTCGGAGGGCCAGCGGGGCGAGCGCGTTCAGGTGCTGTCGCTGGAGGAGACGGTGGAGTCGGCCCTGCGCAGGGCCCGTCTCCGCGGCCCCGAGCTGACGATCACGGCGGACCTGGAGCCCTGGTACGTACGGGCGGAACCCGCGGCTCTGGAGCGTGCGGTGGTCAACATCCTGGACAATGCGGTGAAGTTCAGCCCGGAGGGCGGCACGATCGAGGTGCAGCTGAGCGAGGGCGTCCTGACCGTCCGCGACCACGGCCCCGGCATCCCCGAGGACGAACTCCCCCACGTCTTCGATCGGTTCTGGCGGTCCCCGAGCGCACGGGCGCTGCCGGGCTCGGGCCTCGGTCTGTCGATCGTGGCCCGCACCGTGCAGCAGGCGGGCGGCGAGGTCACGCTGGCCCGGGCGGAGGGCGGGGGCACGGTGGCGACGGTACGGCTGCCGGGGGCGCCTACGGCTCCGCCGGAGGTTCCGTAGGAGGTTCGTAAACCTGCCAGAAGACCTCCACCACGACGATCTGCGGATCCTCGATACGCCGCTTGAAGGTGTAGATCAGCCAGCCTTTATAGCTGTCGAAGTACAAAATGCGCGGCCCCTGGGGATCCGTGGACCATACCGGTTCAACACTCATGGTCTCCGGTAGGTCGGCATCGGCATCGACCCCCGGAAATACGGGTCCTTCGCCGTGACCAGCTCAGCGCGGACCTCGTCAACCATCTTCCGCACGTGCTCCGGCAGTGAGTCACGGTAGGCGAGGGCATCGAGCCGCCAGTCCATCTGCCAAGGCGGCCCCATGAACCCGCCGGTCACTCGCCGGGCTCCAGTTCCCGCGTCCTGTAGCGGATCTTCGACACCTCTTCGAGGAGGACCTGAGCCTCAGCGAAGTCGGCGGTTTCTGCCGCACGGCGGTGCAGATCTCTCACGTGAGCGTCGAGCCCAGGATCACGGGCAATCGCGTACTCGCACCACCAGCGAGCCACGAAGGCGGACACAGGACCAAGATCGTATGTGTCGGCGATCGCGCGCTTCCAGTGCTTGTCGAAGTCAGGGAGGAGCTGGGGCGCGTCCTCGGCGATGGCCCTGCGCAGCGCCTTCGGGGTCCGCTCGGGCATGGGAGGAATGACCGAATCGCGTTCCGCAGCGTGAGCAGCCATGACCGATGTCCTCCTTCGACGCGCCGTGTCTACGACCATAACGGGCCTCGCACCTTTCACATCAGTCGTTCGCGTCCTGGTCATTCATTCGACCGGATGATCAACCATGCAGGCAGCTCAGTCCCGAAGCCGGGCATCCCGGCAGGCGTCACTCGAAGGTGTGCAAGCCCGCCCCCTCCCATGACGGCCTCCACGAACGACCCCCACGAAACCGGCGAAGAAGCGGGCGGCCCGAACAGCACGCCGGTCACCCCATCAGGGCGGACGCACAGCGGCAACCTTCCCTGCCCCGGCGGCAACTACGCGGCGACCATCCCCCTCCGCACGGAACGGATCCCGCACATGAGTGACAACCGCGGCAAGCCCCGCCACCGCAAGCGCAGAACTGCACTCGTGATCGGCGTGCCGGCCACCCTGGCCGCCGCCGGAACACTCGCCTACGGAACCGTCTTCGGCGTCTTCGGTGACGACGCGCAGCCCACCGCGCAGGCCGCCGCCCCCGCCTGGGCCACCGCCACTGCCGACGGCTTCGCCTCCGTCAACTCGCTCGGGCAGAACGGGACGTACGGCGGACGGGACGGAAAGACCGTCACCGTCACGACGCTTGCCGAGCTCGAGAAGTACGCCACCGCCGCCGAGCCGTACGTCATCGTCGTTGCCGGCACCATCACCATGAATCCCGTCGGGAAGGAGATCAAGGTCGCCTCCGACAAGACCATTGTCGGGGCAGGGACCTCCGGGCAGATCGTCGGCGGCGGGTTCTTCCTCGGCACCGGCGTCCACAACGTGATCATCCGGAACCTGACGATCCGGGACTCGTACCAGGGCATCTGGAACGACAAGGACCATGACTTCGACGCCATTCAGATGGACGGTGCGCATCATGTCTGGATCGATCACAACGATCTGCGGCACATGGCCGACGGTCTCATCGACGTCCGCAAGGACAGCACCAATGTCACCGTCTCCTGGAACAAGCTGAGCGACAACAACAAGACCTTCGGCATCGGCTGGACCGAGAACGTCAGGACCGACATCACGATCCACCACAACTGGATCCGCGAGACCGAGCAGCGCAACCCGTCCACCGACAACGCCGCCCACGCCCACCTCTACAACAACTTCCTCGAGGACGTCCCGAACACGGACATCAACTCCTCGTACGGCAACTACTCGCGCGGCGGCACGAAAATGGTCCTGGAGAACAGCTACTTCCAGGGCATGAAGAACCCGGTCATCAAGGACAGCACCGCGGCTCTGGTGCAGCGCGGCAACGTCTTCTCCGGCACCTCGGGCCGTAACGAGAGCGGTGGCACGGCCTTCGACCCGAAGACGTACTACCCCTACACGCTGGACAAGGCGGCGGATGTGCCGTCGCTGCTCAAGGCCGGGGCCGGGCCCAGCGGTTCGATCGGTACGACGAGCACCGCCAAGGTTGCTGCCGCCACGACCCTCACCGTCGCCAAGGACGGCTCCGGACAGTACAGGACCGTCCAGGCCGCCGTGAACGCCGTGCCCGCGAACAACGCCTCCCGCGTCGTCATCGCCGTCAAGCCGGGCACGTACCGCGAGACGGTCAAGGTGCCGTCGAACAAGCCGCACGTCACCCTCCAGGGAACCGGCGGCAGCCGTAAGGACACGGTGATCGTCTACAACAACGCCGCGGGCACCCCCAAGCCGGACGGCTCGGGCAACTACGGCACGTCGGGCAGCGCCACCGTCGCCGTCGAGGCCGATGACTTCCAGGCCCGCAATCTGACGATCTCCAACGACTTCGACGAGGCCGCCAACCAGTCGCTCTCCGGCCACCAGGCCGTCGCCCTGCGCACCGCCGCCGACAAGGTTCTGCTGGACGGCGTCATCGTCACCGGCGACCAGGACACCCTGCTCCTGGACACGGCAGCCAAGGACAGGCTCGGCCGCGTCTACATGACCAACTCCTACGTCACCGGCAACGTCGACTTCATCTTCGGCCGCGCCACCGCCGTGATCAACAAGTCCGTCATCACGCTCAGGAAGCGCTGGGACGGCACCTCGCTCGGCTACGTCACCGCTCCCAGCACGCCCGCGAACCGCAAGGGCATCCTGATCGCCAACTCCACCGTGAACGGCGACGTGTCGGCCGGCAGCTTCTACCTCGGCCGCCCCTGGCACGCCGGCGGGGACGCCTCCCTCGACCCGCAGACCACCGTCCGCAACACCAACCTCAGCGCCGCGGTCAAGTCCACTCCCTGGACCGACATGAGCGGTTTCTCCTGGAAGGACGACCGCTTCGCCGAGTACAAGAACACGGGCCCCGGCGCAGGTCCGGCAAGCAGCAACCGGCCTCAGCTGACCGACGCCCAGGCTTCCGGTCAGGAGATCGGTGACTGGCTGGGCAACTGGACGCCGACCGCTTCCTGACCCCTCCGACTCCCTTCCCTCCCGGCCGGCCCCGGCCCCGATCGCAGAGGCAGTCGATCCGGGCCGGGGCTTCGCTCACCCACCGGCCGCCATTACGGGCCGAACGCCAGCCCCTCCCCGGCGAGCCGCACCCTGATCCCGTCCTCCTCCACCCGTACGTCCCGCAGGCGCAGCTCGCCCTGCGGCAGCTCCGGCAGCCGGAAGCCGAGGGAGAGCCGGTCGGCGAGGACCGGGCGGGTCAGGCGGGAGAGGGCGTCGAGGAGGGCCGTGTCGAAGCCGAGGCGGTCCAGTACCCCGGGGTGGGCCAGGGCCAGGTCGAGGAGGTTGACCCGCATGGCCTGGTGGACGAAGCGCTCGGAGCCGGTCAGCTCGGCGAGCCGGTCGGCGTCGCTCAGGGCCTCGCGGACCGTCGCCTCGGGCACCCCCATGCGCTGTACGACGGACGGCACCGTCAGCAGCGCCCGCACCTTGCGGGTCTCGCGGGCGAGGTCGGCGGCCGACTTGGGCGTCAGGTGCAGGCCCTCCGAGGCGCGGGCACCGGGCCGGTACGTCGCCAGGTCCCCGATGTCCAGACGTATTCCGCCGATCTGCGTGTCGATGCCCTGGTCGCCGTCGCGCCCGATGCGGACGTCGGCCCGCAGCCGCAGATCGTGCCCGGCGACCGGCAGCGTGCCGCGCGCCGAGACGCGGTCGCGGCCGACGCCGGTGAACGTCACCTGGGACGCGCCGAGTTCACGGTTCAGGTCGGCGAAGGAGAGCAGGACGTCGCCGTTCAGCTCGGGGACCCGGGCCCCGCGTATGGAGGTCGGTCCGTCGCCGTCGAGCCGTACGTCGTGTGCCGTGGCCGACACCGCGGCCAGCGTGACCCGGTCGGCCGCCACGTCCGGGACGGTCACCTTCACCGAGTCCAGGCGGCCGTCGACGAGCTGGGGCAGGAAGGGGAAGCCGCCGATCTCCACCTCGGGTGCCGCGGTGAGGTCCATGCGGTCCTTGAGGGCGTCCGCCGCGCGGCGCTCGGCGTAGAGCAGGGCCCAGCGGTCGGCGAGGGTGAGGAAGGCGGCGAGGGCCGCCAGCCCGACCACCGCCTTCAGCGCGAACGGCAGACCCGCGAGGCGGCCCCGCCGGCGTCGTCGGCCGTTACGGCGGTGGTTGGGCGGGGCCCACTCCTCGTCCTCCTCATGGGAGGGGTCCTCTCCGGAGGGATCCTCTTCGAGGAACTGCTCGAGAGGGCCGTCATCCAGAGCGCCGAGCTCTTCGTACGGGTTGAAGCGGGAATGCGTCGCTATGTGGTGGGGGGTACGCATCGATCCATCCGAACATGCGTACCGACCCCACCCGCAACCTCTTCCGGAGGTGTGCGATCTAGCTCACGATCGTGATCCGGTTCGCCGCCGGCGGCGAAATCGGGTTCGCGGCCGAGGAGTTGGCGGTCAGGTACTGCTCCAGTACCGCCAGGTCGTCCGCGCCGACCAGGTCGTTCGTGCCCTGGCCCAGCGTGGGGATGCCGTCGCCGCCGCCCGCGAGGAAGCTGTTCGTCGCGACGCGGTAGGTGGCCGCCGGGTCGATCGCGGCGCCGTTCAGCCTGACCGAGTCCGTCACCACACGGTCCGCGCCCGACTTCGTCAGGTCCAGCGTGTACGTCAGACCGGCCGACGGCTGCAGGATCTTCGGAGCCGCCTCGTTCGAGCCGCTGACCTGCTCCTTGAGGATCTGGATCAGCTGGGCGCCGGTGAAGTCCTGAAGGTTCACCGTGTTGGAGAACGGCTGCACCGTGAAGCCCTCGGCGTACGTCACCACGCCGTCGCCCTCACTGCCCTTCGCCGTGTAGGTCAGCCCCGCTCGCACGCCGCCCGGGTTCATCAGCGCCAGGTCGGCCTCCGGGTCGAGCTCCTTGGCGTACGCCAGCTGCGCGTCCGCGATGAGGTCACCCATGGGGGACTCGGTGCCGGTGCTGGGGATGTCGGCGGAGATGTAGCCGATCGCGCGGTTGCCGATGGGCGCCGCGAGGGTGTTCCACTTGCTGATCAGCTCGGTCATGTCGGGCGCCTTGGGGACGTCCCGGGTGACCACGTGATTCGCGGACTTCACGGCCGTACGGGCGATGTCACCCGTGAAGCGGTCGTACGTCAGCGTCGTGTCCGTGTAGAGGCGGCCGAAGGAAGCCGCCGAGGTGACCGTGCGCGGCTTGCCCGACGGGTCGGCGATCGTGCACGCGTACGCCGCGTGGGTGTGGCCGGTGACCAGCGCGTCCACCTGCGGCGTGATGTTCTTGGCGATGTCGACGATCGGGCCGGAGATGCCGTCGCCCGCGCCGGGCGCGTCGCAGTCGTAGTTGTACGCCGACGAGGCCGGGGCCCCGCCCTCGTGGATCAGCGCGACGATCGACTTCACGCCCTGGCGCTGGAGCACCTTGGCGTACTTGTTGATCGTCTCGACCTCGTCCTTGAACTTCAGGCCCTTGACCCCCTCGGCGGAGACGACGCCCGGGGTGTCCTCCAGGGTCACGCCGATGAAGCCGACCTTGACGTCCTTCTTCTTCCACACCCAGTAGGGCTTGAGGATCGGCCTGCCGGTCTTCTCGTCGAGGACGTTCGCCGCGAGGTACGGGAAGTCGGCGCCCGCGAACTCCTCGTCCGTGTAGCAGCCGTCCGTCGGGTGGCAGCCGCCCTTCTGCAGGCGGGCCAGTTCCCTGGCACCCTCGTCGAACTCGTGGTTGCCGACGGATGTGACGTCCAGTTCGAGCTTGTTCAGCGCCTCGATGGTGGGCTCGTCGTGGAAGAGGCCCGAGATCAGCGGGGAGGCGCCGACCATGTCGCCGCCGGCCGCGGTGATCGAGTACTTGTTGCCCTCGCGCGCCTGGCGCAGATGCGTGGCGAGGTACTCCACGCCGCCCGCGTTGATGGTCTCGGTCGTACCGTCCTCGTGCACCTCGGTGACCCGGCCGGAGGAGCCGGAGGGCGGCTCGAGATTGCCGTGCAGGTCGTTGAAGGACAGCAGCTGCACATCCTGGTAGCGGCCGGGGCGGTCACCGCCCTTGCGGCTGTCGTCGGCGCTCGCCGTCGACGGCAGTGCGGCCGCCAGCGCGCCGACCGTGGCGAGTCCGGCGGCGGCCGCGAGCAGCCGGGTCGTACGGCGTCTGCGGCGGTGGTGCGGCTGAGGTGTTGCCGGCATGCGTCCCCCCTGTGGGTCGTCCGAGGCCATGGCGTGATCGCCCGCAGCCTAGAGTCAACGCGCGTAGCGCGACAGGGGGTTAACGGTTACATCCTGGTTTCTCCCTGCCGACACTTTGCCGGGCCCGCCCTTTACCCTCGTAGGCATGACCAGCGACGACAGCGACCGGCAGGCCGGCCACTCCCGATCCATCGAGACCCACGCCGTGCTCGGCCCGGAGCAGACCGAGGCGGTACTCGCCCTGCTCGCCGAGGCCGCGCGGAGCGACGGCCAGCAGGCGGTGTCCGAGCAGGGCCGGCTGCAGCTGCGCGGCGGGGAACGCGAGGGCGTGTCCCATCTGCTGCTCACCGTCGGCGGCGAACTCGTCGGCTACGCCCAGCTGGAGGACACCGACCCGGTGGAGGCGCCGGCCGCCGAACTGGTCGTCCACCCCTCCTACCGCGGTCACGGACACGGCCGCGCCCTCGGCTCGGCGCTGCTCGCCGCGTCCGGCAAGCGGCTGCGGGTGTGGGCGCACGGCGGCCACTCCGCCGCCCGGCACCTCGCCCAGGTCCTCGGTCTCACCCTGTTCCGCGAACTGCGCCAGATGCGGCGCCCGTTGGCCGGCCTCGACCTGCCCGAGCCGACGCTGCCGGACGGCGTGACCGTGCGCACCTTCGTGCCCGGGCGGGACGACGCGGCCTGGCTGGCCGTCAACGCCGCCGCCTTCGCCCACCATCCCGAGCAGGGCTCCCTCACCCAGCGGGACCTCGACGACCGCAAGGCCGAGCCGTGGTTCGACCCGGCGGGCTTCTTCCTCGCCTTCCGCGGCGACGAACTCGTCGGCTTCCACTGGACCAAGGTCCACGCCCAGGAGCAGCTCGGCGAGATCTACGTCCTCGGCGTCGCCCCCGCCGCCCAGGGCATCGGCCTCGGCAAGGCCCTCACCGCCGTCGGCCTGCGGCATCTGGCGGCGCAGGCCCTGCCGACGGCGATGCTGTACGTCGACGCGGACAACAAGGCGGCGGTGGCGGTGTACGAGGGGATGGGCTTCACGACCCACGAGACGGACCTGATGTACCGGACGGAGACCTGACCGAACACCGCCCCCGCCGCCGTGGACGCCCGGGAGCCTCCCCCCGCTATCCCGCACGTCATGTCTCCGTAACCATCGATTCAGACGGGCTTGCGACGCTCGGCCAATGACTCCCGCCGTGCCAGAGCCTTCGCCGCCCCCCGAGGGGCCCGCGGTGAACGGGGCCGCCGCCACGCTCCCGCGCGCTCGCTCCGACGCGCCCGTTTCGCCCACGGCGCGGAACAATGGGGCCATGAGCCAGCAGAACGCCCCGGCACAGGTCCAGCACGCACAGCCCTCCGTGGGCTCCATAGCCGCCCACCGCCCGCACACGGTGTCGGCGACTGTCTCCGACCTGGAACCCGACATCGATGCCGACCTCGACGTGTACGAGGACGCGCAGATCGACGGCGTCCAGCTGCCGCAGGGCCGGTTCCTCGACCGGGAGCGCAGCTGGCTGGCGTTCAACGAGCGCGTCCTGGAGCTCGCCGAGGACCCGAACACGCCCCTTCTGGAGCGGGCCAACTTCCTCGCGATCTTCGCCAGCAACCTGGACGAGTTCTTCATGGTCCGGGTGGCCGGCCTGAAGCGCCGTATCGCCACCGGCGTCGCCACCCGCTCCGCCTCCGGGCTCCAGCCCCGTGAAGTGCTGGAGATGATCTGGGCCCGCTCCCGCGAGCTGATGGCCCGGCACGCCGCCTGCTACCACGAGGACGTCGCCCCCGCCCTCGCGGAGGAGGGCATCCACCTGGTCCGCTGGAGCGAGCTGACCGAGAAGGAGCAGGCGCGCCTCTTCACGCTCTTCCGGCACCAGATCTTCCCGGTCCTGACCCCGCTGGCGGTCGACCCCGCGCACCCGTTCCCGTACATCTCCGGCCTGTCCCTGAACCTGGCCGTCGTCGTACGCAACCCGGTCAGCGGCCACCGGCACTTCGCCCGCGTGAAGGTGCCCCCGCTGCTGTCCCGCTTCCTGGAGAGCTCCCCCGGCCGGTACGTCCCCATCGAGGACGTCATCGCCGCGCACCTCGAGGAGCTGTTCCCGGGCATGGAGGTGCTGGAGCACCACGCCTTCCGGCTGACCAGGAACGAGGACCTCGAGGTCGAGGAGGACGACGCCGAGAACCTGCTCCAGGCCCTGGAGAAGGAGCTCATGCGGCGCCGCTTCGGCCCGCCGGTGCGCCTGGAGGTCGAGGAGTCCATCGACCGTGAGGTGCTGGACCTGCTGGTCCGGGAGCTGAAGATCAGCGAGGCCGAGGTCTACCCGCTGCCCGGCCCCCTGGACCTCACCGGCCTCTTCCGCATCCACAGCCTCGACCGTCCCGAGCTGAAGTACCCGAAGTTCGTCGCCGGCACCCACCGCGACCTCGCCGAGGTCGAGTCGGCGTCCGCGCCCGACATCTTCGCCGCCCTGCGCGCGAGGGACGTGCTCCTGCACCACCCGTACGACTCGTTCTCCACGTCGGTGCAGGCCTTCCTGGAGCAGGCGGCCCAGGACCCGGACGTCCTCGCCATCAAGCAGACCCTGTACCGGACCTCCGGCGACTCCCCGATCGTGGACGCCCTGATAGAGGCGGCCGAGTCCGGCAAGCAGGTCCTCGTCCTGGTGGAGATCAAGGCCCGCTTCGACGAGCACGCCAACATCAAGTGGGCGCGCAAGCTGGAGGAGGCCGGCTGCCACGTCGTCTACGGTCTGGTCGGCCTGAAGACCCACTGCAAGCTGTCGCTCGTCGTCCGCCAGGAAGGCGACACGCTACGGCGGTACTGCCACGTCGGCACCGGCAACTACCACCCGAAGACGGCCCGCCTCTACGAGGACCTCGGCCTGCTCACCGCCGACCCGCAGGTCGGAGCGGACCTGTCCGACCTGTTCAACCGGCTGTCCGGCTACTCCCGCCGGGAGACCTACCGCCGTCTGCTGGTCGCCCCCAAGTCGCTGCGCGACGGCCTGATCGCGCGGATCAACAAGGAAGCCCAGCACCACCGTGCCGGACGGCACGCCTACATCCGCATCAAGGTCAACTCGATGGTCGACGAGGCGGTCATCGACGCCCTGTACCGCGCGTCGATGGCGGGCGTGCCGGTCGACGTCTGGGTGCGCGGCATCTGCGCGCTCCGCCCGGGCGTGCCGGGCCTGTCGGAGAACATCCGGGTCCGCTCGATACTCGGCCGCTTCCTCGAACACTCCCGGGTGTTCGCCTTCGGCAACGGCGGCGAACCCGAGGTGTGGATCGGCAGCGCCGACATGATGCACCGCAACCTCGACCGCCGTATAGAGGCCCTGGTCCGGGTCGTCGACCCGGCGCACCGCGCCGCGCTCAACCGGCTCATGGAGACCGGCACGTCCGATTCCACCGCCTCCTGGCACCTGGGCCCGGACGGCGAGTGGACCCGGCACGCGACGGACGGTGACGGCGGGGCCCTGCGGAACATCCAGGAGATGCTCATAGACGCCCGGAGGCGCCGGCGTGGCACAGCAACACCTTGACCCGACGGACCCCGTGGCCGGTCCGGTGACCGGGGACGCTCTCGCGGGCTACCTGCGGGCCCAGGCCACGGAGTTCCTCCGTGCGCTCCGCCAGCACCGGGAGACCGGCGCCGGGGGAAACCACAACGGTACGGAGGAGACCGTCGACGCGGCACGCGCCCTGCGCCGCTCGGCCCGCCGTATCAGCGGCAGCCTGCACACGTTCCGTCCCCTGCTGGACACCGACTGGTCGGAGGGAATGCGCCCCGAACTGGCCTGGCTCTCCGGCACGCTGGCCTTGGAACACTCCTACGCGGCCCGCCTGGACCGCCTGCTCCAGGCCCTCCACCGCCTGTCGGGGGCGACGTTCCCGGCGCAGACGGCGACGGCGGCGAAGGACGCAGCCGCGGCAGCCGATGCCGCAGCTGGCGTAGCTGCGGGCAGTCGTGCCGCTGGGACGGCACGGGTGGGCGCAGCGGCACCCGGCAACGCCGGCCCCCCGACGCCCACCCCGGAACGCGGCAACCTCACAGTAGGCGCAGCCAAAGCAGGCGCCCTACTCGAACGCCAGCTCACCCTCGCCCGAACCCGAGCCCACTCCAGCGCCCTCCAGGCCCTCGGCTCCAGCCGCTTCCACGCGGTGGCCGACAAGGTCGCCGTCCTGGCCAGCGAGGTCCCCCTCACCCCGACCGCCCCCACAGCCGACCTGCGCCCGCACGCAGCCGCGGCCGAGGAGCGCCTCACCGACGCGGTGGCCGCCCTCCCGCTGATCACCGCCGGCCACCCCTACAACGCGGAGGCGCTGATCCACGGCCTGTCCCCGGACCCGTCCCCGCACCCGCAGGACGCCCCCTGGCACCAGGTCCGCCTGCTGCTGCGCCTGCACCGCTACGCCCGCGAGGTGCTGGACGGGGAGAACGCCCCGGTCGACGTCCGTCTGCTGGCCGCCGGCCAGGCCCTCAACCGGCACCGTGACGCCGCGGAGGCGGCAGCGGCAGCGGCAGCAGCGGCCCGTACGCCGCGCATCGCCCCGGCGACGGCGTACGCGCTCGGCGTGCTGCACGCCGACCAGCGGCACGAGGTGGAGGCGGCGCGGTTCGCGTTCCAGCAGTCGTGGCAGAAGCAGACGGTAGGCACGTCCTGACCCGAGGGGGGCGGTGAACGGCAGGTGACCGGTACGAAGGACAACACGCCCGTCCTGGCAGCCGGCTGCGTCCTGTGGCGCCGCTCCCCCATCGACGGCCAACTGGAGATCTGCCTGGTCCACCGTCCCAAGTACGACGACTGGTCCCACCCCAAGGGCAAGCTGAAGCACGGCGAGGATTCGCTGGCCGGCGCGCTGCGCGAGGTCGGGGAGGAGACCGGCTACGCCGCCGCGACCGGCGCCGAGCTGCCCACCCTGTACTACCTCGCGAACGGCCGCCCCAAGCAGGTCCGCTACTGGGCGGCCGAGGCCGTCTCCGGCAGCTTCACCCCGACCACGGAGGTCGACCGCATCCTGTGGCTGACTCCCGACGCGGCCCGCCGCCGCCTGACCCAGCCCCGCGACAGCGAGCTGGTGGACGAACTCCTGGCCACCATGCGCCCCGCCTGAAGCCGCTCACCGCTCACCGCTCACCGTCAGGATCCGGCCACATGCCCCGACGCGTCCGTACGGGCCTTGCTTCTCGCCCGGCGGGCCGGCCCACGCCAGCCGCAGCTGCACCGGGCCACACAGAACGGGCCTTGCTCGACCGTCGTCGTGCGGTGCTCCGGATGATCGTTTCCGGGATCGGACCGGCCCTGCTGCGTCACGCGACAACGTTACCCAGCCCAGGTGAACAGCTCGTCAGCCTTTGGGTAAGGGTCTTCTGCGCCCGCGCCAGAAACCGCCGTCGAGCACCCCCACGACCCCACCGGCCGCGTGACGGCTCAACCTACCCGTCGTTAACCGGAACGACAGGGGGACAGTGACGGACGTACGGCTGGGGGTAGGCAGGCGATGGCGGAGCGGCAGCAGGGCAGGGCGAGCGGGACGGTCGTCGCGGCGGGGCTGATGGCCTGCGTCTGCCTCGGCGGTACCGGATGCTCCGGCAGCGGCGCGGCCGCGGACAACGCCCACCCCGCCGACCCGGTCCGCACCCTGCAGAACGCCGCCGACGCACTGCGGGACGCCGGCAGTTCCAAGGCCCGTACCTCCATGGAGATGGCCACCGGCGGCACCCGCGTCACCATCCGCGGCGAGGGCACGTACGACTACACCCGGCAGCGCGGCCGCCTGAAGGTGCTGCTCCCCCAGGACCCGGCCGGCGAGCAGGAGCACCGCCCGATCACCGAACTCCTCGCCCCCGGCGCCCTGTACATGAAGAACCGCGGCGCCGGCGTCCCCGCCGACAAATGGGTGCGCGTCGACACGGCCACCCTCTCCGACGGAAACCTGGTGACCGGCGGCGCCACCGATCCCTTCGCCGCCGCCGAGGTGCTGCGCGGCGCGCGCTCCGCGGAGTACGTCGGCCGGACCGAGATCGCCGGCACCGAGGTCAGCCACTACCGCGGCACCGCCGACCTGGCCCGGGCCGCGCAGAATGCCTCGGCCGGGAGCAAGGAATCCCTCCAGGCGGCGGCGAAAGGGTTCGCCACGGCCGAGGTGCCGTTCGACGTGTACCTCGACGACCAGGGCCGCATCCGCAAGATCCGGCACCGCTTCAGCTTCGTCAACGGCCACCACAGGACCCCCGTGGCGGTCTCGTCGACGACCCTCCTCTACGACTTCGGGGCCCCCGTCGACGTACGACTGCCGCCCGCGGAGCACATCTACGCGGGCCGGATCGCCGAGGAGTGACCGGCGCGAACTAGCCCGTCCGTGCCATGCGCGTTGTGTAGGCCGCTCCCTACTCTAGGAAGTCGGTGACGGCAGAGAAGAGGTGATGCACGTGGCTCCGGTCGGCGGTACGGCAGTTCAGGACCACGTGGCCCTCGCCGAGATAGAGCTGTGCGGAGAGCTGATCATCGCGGCCTCGGCAGCGGACGACAGGCTGAGCCTGGAGAGCATCGACGAGGTCCTGCGAGTGGCCGAAGAACGCGCGGCGGCGTCCAACACCTGAGCGAGAGCTCACGTCCGCAGCAACCGCCCGATGGCCTTCGTGGCCTCCTCCACCTTGGCATCGATCTCGCCACCGCCCTTGAGGGCGGCATCGGCGACACAGTGGCGCAAATGCTCCTCCAGCAGCTGCAGCGCGAAGGACTGCAGAGCCTTGGTGGACGCGGACACCTGCGTGAGTATGTCGATGCAGTAGACGTCTTCATCGACCATCCGCTGCAGCCCCCGGATCTGCCCCTCGATCCGGCGCAGCCGCTTCAGATGCTCGTCCTTCTGCTTGTGGTACCCGTGAATGCCACGGTCGTGGTCGGTCACCACGCTCTCGGAGGGCACCCCGGAGCCGGTCTCGGTGGTCGTCATGGCGTCCTCCATCCACATACCCCTACTGGGTATATCGTACCGAACTTTGCTGGGTATAGGCCTCTTGGCCGCTGCCCGGACCGACCCCCCGAACCGCCCCCGTACAGACGAACTATTTTCATGGGCGACACTGGAGGACGGCCCATTAGCCGTGGCCGGATGATGCACCTAGCATCAGCCTGACCGAAACCGAAGCACTTAGAGGAACCCACGTGCGCTTTCGTCTGACCCCCAGGGAGACGAGCTTCTACGACATGTTCGCCGCATCCGCGGACAACATCGTCACGGGCTCCAAGCTCCTGATGGAACTGCTCGGGGCGGACGCTTCCGCCCGGGCCGAGATCGCAGAGCGTATGCGGGCAGCGGAACACGCCGGTGACGACGCCACACACGCGATCTTCCACCAGCTGAACTCCTCGTTCATCACGCCCTTCGACCGCGAGGACATCTACTCCCTCGCATCCTCCCTCGACGACATCATGGACTTCATGGAGGAGGCCGTCGACCTGGTCGTCCTCTACAACGTCGAGGAACTCCCCAAGGGCGTGGAGCAGCAGATCGAGGTGCTCGCCCGCGCCGCCGAGCTGACGGCCGAAGCAATGCCCCATCTCCGCACGCTGGACAACCTCACCGAGTACTGGATCGAGGTCAACCGCCTCGAGAACCAGGCCGACCAGATCCACCGCAAGCTTCTGGCCCACCTCTTCAACGGCAAGTACGACGCGATCGAGGTCCTGAAGCTCAAGCAGATCGTCGACGTCCTCGAAGAGGCCGCCGACGCCTTCGAGCACGTGGCGAACACGGTGGAGACCATCGCCGTCAAGGAGTCCTGACCCGTCCATGGACACCTTCGCCCTGGTCGTGACCATCCTGGTCGCCCTCTTCTTCACCTATACCAACGGCTTCCACGACTCGGCGAACGCGATCGCCACATCCGTGTCGACGCGCGCGCTGACCCCGAAGGCCGCCCTGGCCATGGCCGCGGTCATGAACCTGGCCGGTGCGTTCCTGGGCAGCGGCGTGGCGAAGACGGTCAGCGAGGGCCTGATCGAAACCCCCGAGGGCTCCACGGGGATGGGCATCCTCTTCGCCGCCCTCCTCGGCGCGATCACCTGGAACCTCGTCACCTGGTACTTCGGCCTGCCGTCCTCCTCCTCCCACGCCCTGTTCGGCGGCATGGTGGGCGCGGCACTGGCCGGCGGCACACAGGTCTACTGGGACGGCGTCCTCGAGAAGGTCATCATCCCGATGTTCGTCTCCCCCGTGGTCGGTCTCGTGGTCGGCTACCTGGTGATGACGGCCATCATGTGGATCTTCCGCCGGGCCAACCCGCACAAGGCCAAGCGCGGTTTCCGCATCGCGCAGACCGTCTCCGCGGCCGGTATGGCCCTGGGCCACGGCCTCCAGGACGCCCAGAAGACCATGGGCATCGTCGTCATGGCCCTGGTCATCGCCGACGTCGAGGACTACGGCGACCCGATCCCGATCTGGGTCAAGATCGCCTGCGCGCTCATGCTCTCTCTCGGCACCTACGCCGGCGGCTGGCGCATCATGAGGACACTCGGCCGCCGCATCATCGAACTGGACCCCCCACAGGGCTTCGCCGCGGAAACCACCGGCGCGTCGATCATGTTCACCACGGCGTTCCTCTTCAAGGCGCCCATCTCCACGACCCACGCCATCACCTCCGCCATCATGGGCGTCGGCGCGACGAAGCGGGTGAACGCCGTGCGATGGGGTGTCGCCAAGAACATCGTCCTCGGCTGGTTCATCACGATGCCGGCAGCAGCGATCGTCGCGGCGCTGGCCTTCGGCCTCGTACACCTGGCGTTCCTGTAACCCCTGGCGGCGTTGCGCTGGGCCGGGGGCGCGCGCAGCCCGGTGCTTACGGGGGAGCCGCCCGCGCCCACCCGTGCCGCCCTGGGGGTCCCCCTCTGGGGGAGGCACGACTGCCCGCGGACTGACGGGGTGGTGGCGGCCCGCGCACACCCACAGCCGGACGTCGACGCGTCCGCGGACTGACGGATCGGGGCCGCAGTCGCGTACGGCGGGAAGGGGACGTGTCGGGGGGTGTCCGCCCGCAGCGGATGCCGGAAACGACCGGTTCCCAATCCAGGAAACCCACCGGCAGACCGAGGACGGACACCCCCCGGCGCGGCCCCGACCCACAACGAAACCGCAGGCGCAACCCCCACCCCCACCCACCCGCACAGGCCGCCGCAGGCATCCGCACCACCCACCCGCACAGGCCGCTGCAGGCATCCGCACCACCCACCCCCCACAGGCCGCCGCAGGCACCCGCACCCCCAAACGAAAGGAACCCGCCCCCGGAAGCCAGGGGCGGGCCCTTTTGTCCCCGCGGTGGCACCGCCATGCAGCACCGCGAGGGGTCTGATCAGCCGAACCGGCCGGAGATGTAGTCCTCCGTGGCCTGGACCGACGGGTTGGAGAAGATCCGCTCCGTGTCGTCGATCTCGATCAGCTTGCCGGGCTGCCCGACAGCAGCGAGGTTGAAGAACGCGGTCCGGTCGGAGACCCGCGCAGCCTGCTGCATGTTGTGCGTCACGATGACGATCGTGAACCGCTCCTTCAGCTCACCGATCAGGTCCTCGATCGCAAGCGTGGAGATCGGGTCAAGGGCAGAGCACGGCTCGTCCATCAGCAGAACGTTCGGCTCCACAGCAATCGCCCGCGCGATGCACAGCCGCTGCTGCTGACCACCGGACAGCCCGGACCCCGGCTTGTTCAGCCGGTCCTTCACCTCGTTCCAGAGGTTCGCACCCTTCAGCGACTTCTCGACGATGTCGTCCAGCTGCGACTTCTTGTACGAGCCGAGCAGCTTCAGACCGGCCGCGACATTGTCGTAGACGGACATCGTGGGGAACGGGTTCGGCCGCTGGAAGACCATGCCGACCTCACGCCGCACGGACACCGGGTCGATCCCGGCGGCGTACAGGTTCTCGTCGTCGAGCATGACCTTGCCCTCGACGCGCCCACCCGGAGTCACCTCGTGCATCCGGTTCAGCGTGCGCAGGAACGTGGACTTGCCGCAACCGGACGGCCCGATGAAGGCCGTAACGGACCGGGGCTCGATGGTCATCGAGATGTCCTCGATGGCCCGGAACGAGCCGTAGTAGGCGCTGAGGCCGCTGACATCAATGCGCTTGGCCATGAAAAATCACTGCTTCTTTCGGGAAATCGGTCGCTGAGTGGCCGCGTCAGCGACCGGTCTTCGGAGCCTTCCAGCGGGCGATGCCGCGGGCCAGCAGGTTCAGGATCATCACGAAGGCGATCAGCGTCAGGGACGCCGCCCAAGCGCGGTCGTACGCCGGCTCGGCACCCGCGCTCTGCGAGTACTGCTGGTAGATGTACAGCGGCAGCGAGGCCTGGGCCCCTTCAAACGGGTTGTTGTTGATGAACGGGTTACCGAACACCAGCAGCAGCACCGGAGCGGTCTCACCGGCGATACGGGCGATCGCCAGCATGATGCCGGTGGTGATACCGCCGATCGCGGTCGGCAGGACGATCTTGAGGATCGTGCGCCACTTGGGCACGCCGAGCGCCAGCGAGGCCTCGCGCAGCTCGTTCGGGACGAGCTTGAGCATCTCCTCGGTGGAGCGGACCACGACCGGCATCATCAGGATCGCCAGCGCGAGCGAGCCGGCGAAGCCGAAGGGCTGCATCTCGAAGATCAGCATGATGCTGAGGATGAACAGACCGGCGACGATCGACGGGATACCCGTCATGACGTCGACGAAGAAGGTGACGGCCCGGGCGAGGTTGCCGCGCCCGTACTCGACCAGGTAGATCGCGGTGAGCACACCGATCGGCGCGGCGATCAGCGTGGCGAGGCCGACCTGCTCCAGGGTGCCGATGATGGCGTGGTAGATACCGCCGCCCGGCTCCCGGTCGCCGACGACGCCCATCGAGTGGGTCAGGAAGTAGACGTCGAGGACCTTGACGCCGCGCTCGACGGTCGCCCAGACCAGCGAGGCGAGCGGCACCACGGCGAGCAGGAAGGCGACCCAGACCAGGGAGGTCGCGATGCGGTCCTTGGCCTGCCGCTTGCCCTCGACCATCGAGGCGATGGCGTATGTGCCGAGGACGTAGAGGATCGCGGCGATCAGGCCCCACTGGATCCGGCTGTCCAGCCCGCCCACGACACCGATGCCGACGGCAACGGCGAGGGAGCCCGCGGCGATCGCCCACGGGAACCACTTGGGCAGACTGGCGCCGCGCAGGGTCGTGGGGCGCTTGTCGGTGAGGACGGTGCTCATGCGTTGGCCCCCGAGTACTCCTTGCGGCGGGCGATGATCATGCGGGCCGCGCCGTTGACCAGCAGGGTGATGACGAACAGGACCAGACCGGAGGCGATGAGCGCGTCACGGCCGAAGGTGTCCGCCTCGCCGAACTTGGCAGCGATGTTCTGGGCGAACGTGCCGCCGCCCGCGTCGAGCAGGCTGGCGTGGATCAGGAAGTCCGGCGACAGGACCGTGGCGACGGCCATCGTCTCGCCGAGCGCGCGACCGAGGCCCAGCATCGAGGCGGAGATCACGCCGGAGCGGCCGAACGGCAGCACCGACATGCGGATGACCTCCCAGCGCGTGGCGCCGAGGGCCAGGGCCGCCTCCTCGTGCATCTGCGGAACCTGCTTGAAGACCTCACGGCTGACGTTCGTGATGATCGGCAGGATCATGATCGCCAGCAGGATGCCGACAGTGAGCATGGAGCGGGGGGGACCGCCCTGCCAGTCCAAGATGCCGGTCCAGCCGAAGTAGTCGTCCAGCCAGCCGAACAGGCCCTCCATCTGCGGTACGAGGATCAGGGCGCCCCACAGGCCGTACACGATGGACGGCACCGCGGCGAGCAGGTCGATCACGTAGGCGATGGGACCGCTCAGCCTGCGCGGGGCGTAGTGCGTGAGGAACAGCGCGATGGCGACCGCGATCGGGACCGCGATGACCATGGCGATGATCGAGGAGATCACGGTGCCGTAGGCCAGGACGGCGATACCGAAGACCGGCGGCTGGGTGCCCGTGTTCCACTCGAAGGTGGTCAGGAAGTTGCCCTCGTCCTTGCTGATGGCGAGGACGGCCCGGTAGGTGAGGAAGCCCGCGATCGCGGCCATGATCGCCAGCAGCAGAATGCCCGAGCCGCGGGACAGACCGAGGAAGATCCGGTCTCCGGGTCGGGTGGCGCCGCGGGCGGCGCGCTTGCGCTCGGCCTCACTGGGCTGGGACGTGGGGGGAGGTGCTGCAGTGTTCTGTGTCGTTATGTCCATCGGGTTCTCCGGTCTGCGGAGCCGTATGGGCATACGGCTCCTGGCGGCGGTGCACCGGACGGTGCGGGCCCGGTCCCGTTGCGGGACCGGGCCGCACACTCAGGTCAGCTCAGGCCCTCGATGGTGGTGCGGACCTTGGCGATGATGTCGTCGGGGATCGGCGCGTAGCCGGCGTCGGCCAGCAGGCCCTGGCCGTCCTCGCTGGCGATGTAGTTCAGGAACGCCTTGGTGGCGGGCAGGGTGTCCGCCTTGTTGCCCTTGTCGCAGACGATCTCGTAGGTGACCAGGGTGATCGGGTAGGCACCCTCGGCCTTGGTCTTGTAGTTGATGTCGAGCGCGAGGTCCTTGCCCGTGCCGACGATCTTGGCGTCCGCGATGGCTTTGGTGGCACCGTCGGTGGAGGCCTTGACCGGCTCGCTGGCGCCGGTGTCGATGGCGACGACGTCCATGCCCTCGGCGTAGGACAGCTCCATGTAGCCGATGGCGCCGGAGGTCTGCGAGACCTGCTGGGCGACACCGGAGGAGCCGGACGCGGCCTGGCCGCCCTCGGCCTGCCAGGCCTTACCGCCCTCGTACTTCCAGTTCTCCGGGGTGGTGGCGATCAGGTACTTGGTGAAGTTGTCCGTGGTGCCGGACTCGTCGGAGCGGTGGAACGGCTGGATGGCCAGGTCGGGCAGCTTGGCGTCGGGGTTCAGCTTGGCGATCGCCGAGTCGTTCCACTTCTTGATCTTGCTGTCGAAGATCTTGGCGAGCGTCGGGGCGTCCAGCACCAGGTTGTCGACACCCGGGACGTTGTACGAGACCGCGATCGGGCCGCCGACCATCGGCAGGTCGATGCCCTGGCCGCCGGAGCAGACCTCCTTGGAGGCCGCGATCTCCTCGGAGTCCAGCGCGGAGTCGGAACCGGCGAAGGCGACCTGGCCCTGGGTGAACGCGGTGATGCCGGCGCCGGAGCCGCCACCCTTGTAGTTGATCTGCACGCCGTTGCACTGCGCGGTGAACTGCTTCACCCACGCGTCGATCGCGTTCTTCTGCGCGGACGAGCCGTCGGCCAGCAGCTGGCCCTTGGCGTCGCCACAGTCGATGTTGCCGGCCTGGGCGGTGTTGGTGGCACCGTCACCGCCGTTGCTGCCGGTGTCGTCGGAGCCGCACGCCGTGAGGGCCAGGGCGCCGGAGACGGCGAGAGCACCGAGGGTGAGGGCCCGCCGGTTCATGCGCTGAAGCTTCACTTTCGGGAGTTCCTTCCAGGAGCCGCCGTCCTGATCGGCGGCGTGCGAAGTCTGGGTGATGCGCACGCACGCTCGGGGTGCGCCCGTCATCGTCACGGCCGAAATTAGGCAGAACAGGTGAAGCCGCCTATGGCCGTAAGTGAACGGAGGGTGAACCCCTGCGGTCGGTGTGGTTAGGTCACGGAATGCTCACGGGGAGAACACGCCGAGGTTCCGGCAGGTCGCCCATCAGGGGCGACGCCTACCGAAGCAGCACGAACCGGAAGCGGCACTTCGCACGAAGGTACACGATTTCCACGGAACAGGGCATCGTGGACAGCTGCCATAGCTGCGGGCAGTCGTGCCTCCCCGCAGCGGCACCCCCGCAACGCAGAGCGGTCCGGCATCCCTGGAACCCCCGCGCCGGCGGACCCGTCTCGATGGACGAAGACGGCGGCAGCGGGAGGCACCATGGAGCGGCGGACGTTCATCGGCGGCGGGGCAGCCGCGATCGTGGGGGTGGCGTCGGCAGCATGCACCGGCGGCACGGGACCCGCCAGGGCCTCAGCCACCGCCGACCGGCCGACCACCTCCCGTACGCCGGCCCGCACCACCGCCACCACGGCCGCCGCCTGGACCGCCCTGGCCCGCGACCTGGACGGCACCCTGATCCGCCCCGGAAACGCCTCCTGGGCGACGGCCCGCCAGCTCTACAACACCCGTTTCGACACCCTGAAGCCCGCCGCGGTCACCTACGTCGCCCACGCGGACGACATCCGCACGGCCCTCGCCTACGCCCGCGCCCACGACATCCGCGTCGCCATCCGCAACGGCGGCCACTCCTACGCGGGCTGGTCCTCCGGCAACGGCCGGCTGATCGTCGACGTGTCCAGGCTGAACCGCGTCCGCGCGAGCGGCGGCACGGCGGTCGTCGGCGCCGGCGCCAAGCTGATCGACGTCTATCGCGCGCTCGCCGCCAAGGGCGTGACGATCCCGGCGGGCTCCTGCCCGACGGTCGGCGTCTCCGGCCTGGTGCTCGGCGGCGGACACGGCGTCGTCTCCCGGGCGTACGGCCTGACCTGCGACAGCCTCACCCGGGCCAGGCTCGTGACGGCGGACGGCAAGCAGCTCACCGCCGACGCCGACGAGCACAAGGACCTCTTCTGGGCCCTGCGCGGCGCGGGCAACGGCAACTTCGGCGTCGTGACGGAACTGCACTTCCGTACGCACCCCGCCCCGCAGGCGGTCTCGGCGTACCTGAGCTGGCCGTGGGCCAGGGCGGCCGCGGTGGTGAAGGCCTGGCAGGAGTGGGGCCCGGACCAGCCCGACGAGATCTGGTCCTCCCTCCACCTGGCGAACGCCGCCGGTGGTACCCCGACCGTCTCCGTCGCTGCGTTCTCCCTCGGCACCTACGGCGAACTCCAGAACGCCGTCGACCGCCTGGCCGCCCGGATCGGCTCCCCGGCGAGCAACGTCTCGCTGAAGCGGCGCTCGTACGAGGAGTCCATGGAGGTCTACGCCGGCTGCTCCTCCTTCGCGACGGACGCGCAGTGCCATCTGCCGGGCTCGACGCCGGGGCGCTCCCCCGAGGGTGCGCTGGGCCGCGAGACGTACGCCGCCCGCTCCGACTTCTTCGACCGCTCGATTTCGGCCACCGGCATCCAGACGCTCCTGTCGCAGCTGACGTCGGTGCGCGGCGGCTCGGGCAGCATCGCCCTGACCGCACTCGGCGGCGCGGTCAACCGCGTCTCCCCGACGGCGACGGCCTTCGTGCACCGCCGTTCCCGGATGCTGGCCCAGTACATCGCCGCCTGGCGCGCGGGCACGTCCGGCTCGACGGCCCAGTCCTGGCTGACGTCGGCGCACCGGTCGATGCGCCCGTACGCCTCGGGCGCGGCCTACCAGAACTACACGGACCCGACCCTGACGAACTGGCGGGAGGCGTACTACGGGGATGCGGCGACCCGCCTGACGAAACTGAAGCGGATCTACGACCCGAACCGGGTGTTCACGTATCCGCAGGGGCTGTGAGCCCGGTGCCCGTCAGGAGCACCTCACGCCGCCAGGTCCCGCTCCTCGGAGTCGGCCGGCTCCTTGCGGGTGCCCGGGATGAGGGTCTCCCGGCCGGCCACCGAGGAGCGGCGGCGGATCAGCCGGCCGGCCCGGGGCGACCGCTCGACGGCCTTCATGACCGGCGTGAGCAAAGCCATGGCGAGCGGCGACAGCAGCAGGGCGACCGCCGTGCCGAGCGCGAATCCGCCGATGACGTCCGTCGGGTAGTGCACGCCCATGTAGACCCGGCAGAACCCTTCGAGCAGGGCGAGCCCGATGCCGACGAGCCCGAACTTCCGGTGGGCGACGAAGAGACCGACGCCCATGGCCATGGTGATCGTCGCGTGATCGCTCACGAACGAGAAGTCGGTCTTGCCGGAGACGAGGACGTCCAGCCCTTCATGGTTGACGAAGGGCCGGGGCCGTTCCACGAACCCCCGTATCGGCACGTTCACCAGCACGGCGATGCCGGCCGCCAGCGGCGCCCACACGAGCGCGGCGACGGAGGAGGCCGCCTCCTCGCCGCCACGTCTACGGACGGACCACCAGGACCACACCACGAGCAGCACCATGGCGAGCAACAGCCCGTACTCACCCACGAACTCCATGATCCGGTCGAACCAGGACGGTGCGTCCTTGGCCAGGCCGTTGATGTCGTAGAGCAACTCGACGTCAGGGTTCGACCCGGATTGCGCGAGTCCAGCCATGGTGCAGCGGCCCCTTCGTCGTCGTCTCCGCGGGCACAGGTGCGTGCGCCGCTCTGCCACCCCCGTGGTGTGTAGATCCGCGTGGCTCGGCTACGTCAACAGGAACGCACGACTCCCCTCACTGCGTTCCACACTCCACTGAATGATCACGCAGACGTTATCGAAGAGAGACTCATCATCGCAGCTCAGGGGGGAGGTTTACGTTCGGTTCGCCCCGGATCCGGCGGCGGCCGGGAGCGCTTTTGCGCCATCTTCGGTGACCCGGGTGGCACCGAAGTAGTCAGGGGTGTCGATCGGGTCGAACCGGATGACAGCCCCCGGCCTCGGGGCATCGATCATGTACCCGCCCCCGACATAGATCCCCACATGCCGAATGGCCCGCGAATTGGTGAGGTCGTCCGAGAAGAACACCAGATCCCCCGGCAGCAGCTCCTCACGCGACGGATGCGGCCCGGCGTTGTACTGATCATTGGCGACCCGTGGCAGCGTGATCCCCACACTCTCGTACGCGGCCTTGGTCAGCCCCGAGCAGTCGAACCGTCCGCCCTGCTCCGCCGTACCGTTGCCGCCCCAGAGGTACAGCGTGCCGAGCTTCTCCTGCGCGTAGTGGATGGCACCGGCGGCCTGCTCGGAGGGATCGACCCGCCCGACGGGCGCGGCGAAGCTCTGCTCGAGGGTCGTGATGGTCTTCACGTAGTTCTGGGTCTCCTTGTACGGCGGCACGCCCCCGTACTTGATGACCGCATACGCCCCCGCGTTGTAGGCGGCGAGCATGTTCTTCGTCGCGTCCCCCGGCACGTCCTTCACATACGAGGCGAGCTCGCAGTCGTAGGAGGCAGCCGACGGAATCGCGTCGTTGGGATCCCAGACGTCCCGGTCCCCGTCCCCGTCGCCGTCGATCCCGTGCGTGGCCCAGGTGCCCGGGATGAACTGCGCTATCCCCTGCGCCTGCGCCGGGCTCTGGGCCCTCGGATCGAACCCGCTCTCCTGATACAACTGCGCGGCGAGCAGCGCCGGGTTGATGGCGGGACACTTGTTGCCCCACTTCTCCACGAGGGGCTGATAGGCCGCGGGCACCGCCCCCTTGGCCAGCTTCTTGCTCGCCCCGTTCACACCGTTG
This sequence comes from Streptomyces sp. NPDC127197, assembly GCF_042672405.1. Classification (NCBI taxonomy): domain Bacteria; kingdom Bacillati; phylum Actinomycetota; class Actinomycetes; order Kitasatosporales; family Streptomycetaceae; genus Streptomyces; species Streptomyces sp. NPDC127197. Next base: position 277,660 of record NZ_JBHXVG010000010.1, read on the forward strand.
ACGAGGTTCCCGGCGACGACGTACACCCCGACGACGAGCAGCATCACGAACGCGACCCCGGCGCCCCCGGCGGCAACTGCCACGACCCACGCCTTACGCACCGTCAACCGCCCCTCGCTGCCCGGGAGTACGCCCAGGTCAGTGTAGAGGCGGCCACGTGGATGAGGAGGGAGCTTACGGGACAGGTTCGGAGCGTGAACGGCGGTCAGCAACCGTCTGAGCGGCCTTGAGCGACCGCCGATCAGCGACGTGACCGGCAGGCAGCCGTGTCACGCCCTCCCGGCCCCCACCCCGTTCGCCGCCCCCAGCGGGAAGCTCACGCCCGTCAGCTCCTCCGACACCGTCCACAGCCGCCGAGCCGCCGCCGGGTCGCTCGCCGCTGCCGAGCGGCTCACCAGGGTCGGTGCTCCCCGCATCTCGCCCAGCCCGTCGGGCCCGACATAGCTGGCGCCCGGCAGGTCCTGGACCGCCGCGTACAGGGTCGGCAGGGCGCCGGCCTTGTCGTCCTGGGCGATCAGCCGGTTGCCCAGGCTCATGACCAACCGGCTCACGCGACTCGCGGCGTGGCTCTGGAGGTTGGTCGCCGCGTACCCGGGGTGCGCAGCGAGGGCGCGGACGGGGGAGCCGGACTCTGTGAGACGGCGCTGGAGTTCGAGGGTGAACAACAGGTTCGCCAGCTTGGACTGGGCGTAGGCGCGCACCGGCGTGTAACCCGACGTCAGATTCAGGTCGTCGAAGCGGATGACGCCGTCGCCGAACCGGTGGGCGCCCGAGGACAGCGTCACCACGCGGTCGGTGACATACGGCAGCAGCAGGTTCGTCAGCGCGAAGTGGCCCAGATGGTTCGTGCCGAACTGCATCTCGAAGCCGTCCTTGGTCTGCTGCTCCGGGAGCATCATCACGCCCGCGTTGTTGATCAGCAGATCCAGCGGCCGGGCCTCCCAGCCCTCTGCGAACGCGCGGACCGAGGCCAGGTCGGCGAGGTCGAGGCGGCGGACCTCCGTGCTGCCGCTCACGGCCGCGGCCGCGGCCCGGCCGCGCTCCGGGTCCCGTACGGCGAAGACGACATGCGCTCCCGCCCGGGCCAGCGCGCCCGCGGCGGCGAGGCCGATGCCGCTGTTGGCTCCGGTGACGACCGCCGTCCGGCCGGTGAGGTCGGGAAGACGGTCTGCGTTCCATTTCGCCGGCCGGGCCGGCTTGCTCGTAGTAGGCATGCTCTCAATGTAGGCAGCGCCAACAATGCTGTCAATGACAACAATGGTGACGACGCCAACAAAGATGACGCCGACAACATCGAGATACGATGGTGCGCATGCCCGAGAGCCGCCCCTACCACCACGGAGACCTGCGCGCAGCCCTGCTCGCCGGCGCCGAGCGCACCCTGCGGGAGAAGGGGGCCGCCGCCCTCTCCCTGCGCGAACTCGCCCGCGAGACCGGCGTCAGCCATGCCGCCCCGGGCCGGCACTTCAAGGACAAGCAGGCCCTGCTGGACGCCCTCGCCCTCACCGGCTTCGAGCGCCTGACCGAGGTCATGGCCGCCGCGGACGACCCCGCACTCCCGGTCGAGGAGCGGCTCACCCGTCTCGCCGGGGCCTACCTCGGATTCACCATCGATAACGCCGCACTGCTGGAGTTGATGTACGCGCGCAAGCACGACCCGGACGTCTCCCAGCAGCTCGCGGCAGCCGTGGAGCGAGCAATCGAGCCGTTTGTGCGTCTCATCGAAGGCGCCCAGCAGCGTGGCGAGATCGTCGCGGGAGACCCCGAGCACATCACCCTGCTCGCAGGCGCCACCCTGCACGGCGTCGCCGCCTTCACCGCCCAAGGCACGATCCCGCCCCAGGCCGCACTCGACGGCATCGGCGAAGTGGTCCACCATCTCCTGCACGGACTCCGCCCCCGCTGACCCCTCGCCACCGAGCCAGGTCACACCGGCAGATAGCCTTCATCCGGAGAACATCGAGACGACCTCTCACCCGACCGACCGTCAAAAGCAGTCCCAGGGCGCAGAAGAGCACAACGACGGAACCACATGACGGGTTTCGTTCCCACCTCGTTGCCCGGCGTGACCTGCCGTGATACACAGAGTGACGATACGAGGTATTCGTACGAAACCCGCCACTCGATGACGCCAAGTCGACATACGACAGCGCCATTGTCGGCGAGAATGAGGCCTGACCTCTGCGCACCGCAGGGGACTGCGGAACTACCCACCAGGGGCGGTGACTTACATGCTCTTTGCGGCCGACGAGGGAGACATCAACACCATCATCGGGGGGATCGCTCCGGACTGGGGCCCCTTCGGCAGCCTGGGCAACGAGGCGAAAGTGATGATCGAGGTCGTGATGGCAGTGGCCATCCTGATCTGCCTCGGCATCGCCATCTGGGGCGCCGCCAAGCAGCGCATCGGCGCGACGGCCCTGCGCGACACCTTCAGCGCGGAACAGGGCAAGGGTCTCATCATCGCCGGCCTCACCGGGGTGTTCATCATCGGCTCACTCGGCACGCTCTTCACCATCGTGTACGGCATGGCCGTATAGGCCCGCCCCTCCCCTCCGGGCGCGCCCGGTCCGGTCCCCCTCCACCCCACCCGCCCGTCGTGCCCACCGGCTGAGGTTGCGTTTCCCTGATGTCCCTGATGTCGAGTCACCACACCGCGCCCGCGCGGGAACCAGCACGGCTACCGTCGTACATCTACGCGTTCAGTCGGTACGACGGTTTCCGCTACGACGTCGAGGGGGCGTACGCGGCATGAGTCTCGGGGACGAGCACGAAGCCTCCGGCGGTTACGGCGGTACGGGTCACACCCGCACCCGGCTGCCCGACAGCGACCCCTACGGGGGTGCGCGCCGCGGCCGGTCATCCTCCCGGAGCCTGGTCACGGTGGTCGGCGTGGTGGTGCTGCTGATCGCCGCGATCGCATTCGCCAACCGTGGAGGAGACGATTCCGAATCCCCGGACACCGCTGGCTCCGGCCCGGAGGCGGCGCCTACGGCGGCGAGTGGGGAGCGGCCGGTCCAGGCCGCAGCAGGGCGGATTCCCTCGGGGTTCGCCCAGTCCGAGCAGGGGGCACAGTCGGCTGCAGCCAACTACTCGGTGGCGCTGGTTTCAGCTGACATCCTCAAACCGGCCCGGCGTACCGAGATCGTCCGGCAGCTCTTCGTCGCCGACAAACAGGCCGAGCTGGAGGCCAAGTTCAACCAGAGCTACTCCAAGGAGTTCCTCGGCAGTATCGGCTTGGACGCGAACGGCAACGCAAGAGCGGGCAATACCTACGTCTCACGCACCACGCCCATGGGCACCAAGGTCACGAGCTACTCGGACACGGCCGCAACCGTCGAGGTCTGGTGCACCGGGGTCTACGGCACAGCGGGGGAGAAGTCGACCAACCCGGTCACCAGTGACTGGTTCACCCTGACGCTCCAGCTGCGCTGGGCCGACGGCGACTGGAAAGTCGAGAGCTTCGCCCAGAAGGATGGCCCCGCCCCCGTTCCCGGCGACAATCAGGCGTCCGGCGCCGACGAGATGAGCAAGGCCGTCGAGGAGTACGGAGGCTTCACTTATGCCCGGTAAGCCGCGCCGCGCGCTCAGGCTCGCCGCCGCTGTCACCGCCGTACAGACCGCCGTCGTACTGCTGGCCACCCGAGCTGCAGCGGCGCCGACGCCGTCCCCGTCCCCTTCCGACGACAACTGCGACCTGATCGTCGGCCCCGCCAAGGACTACTGCGAACGCGACGGCGGCGACAGCCGCACCGGCGGCAGCTCCCCCACCCTCGACCCCACCTCCACCCTCGACCCCCTCTCCTCCCTGGCCAAGGGCTGCGCCGACGCCGCCTCCTGGACCATCGACAAGCTCAGCGAAGCCGTCAACGACACCGCGAACGTCGACTTCACGAACGCCAGGTTCCTCCAGCAGTACGCCGTCGTCTTCGCCGCGTCGACGATCCTCACCCTCCTCCTCTGGCTGCTGGCCGTGGCCAAGCGAGCCGTCCGCGGCGTCCCCCTCAGCACCGCCGTCGGCGAGGCGATCGGCTTCCTCTGGCTCACCGTCCTGGCCTCCGCCTTCACCCCACTGATCCTGTACACGGTCGTCTCGGCGACGGACGGCGTCTCCGACGTCCTGGCGAAAACCACCGGCGACCAGACGGACGCCTTCTTCGGCAACTTCTCCGGCGCCCTCAAGAAGGGCGAGGACATCGGCGGCGGCCCGATCATGCTGATCGTCGTCTCCCTGGTCTCCATCCTCGCCGCCGGTGTGCTGTGGCTGGAGCTGGTCATCAGGGCCGCACTGCTCTACGTCGGCGCACTCCTCGGCACCGTCGTCTACGCCGGCCTCGTCGACAAGAACCTGTGGGGTCACGTCCGCCGCTGGGCCGGCATCATGATCGCGGTGATCCTGGTCAAGCCGGTCATTGTCATCGTCCTCGGGCTGGCCGGTGCACTCTCCGCTGACGACGGCCCCGACGCCTTCTCCGCCGTCGTCTCCGGCCTCGCGATCATCCTGCTCGCCATCTTCGCCTCCGCGATGATCTACCGCTTCGTCCCCGGCTTCGGCGACGAGATCGCCGGCTCCCGCAACAACCGCATCATGCAGAGCGCTGAAGGAAAGGCCGCCGCCGTCATCAGCTCCCCGGCGACCCTGGTCGCCCAGGGCATCAAGACCCACAGCACCCGCGCCGACAACAACGGCGGCCAGTCCGGCGCCAACTCGGCCCCCCGCCCCGCCAACCAGGCGTCCGGCGGGGTCGCCGCGCACAGCTCACGCCCCTCGAACGGAGGCGGCGGACCTGTCCCCTCCGCCGCACCCGCACCGCGCTCGTCCAGCCCGGTGAACACCCCACACGCCAGCAACACCCGCAACAGCAGTACCAACCGCACGGGAGGTGAAGGGCGTTGACGACCGAGTCCCACCTGTCCCATCCGGTCACGCCCCGCCGTACATATCTGATCGGCCGCGCCCGGCCGAACGCGATCGTCGGCCGCAACCGCGAGACCGGCGAGATCGCGCTGATCATCGCGGGCGCGTTCCTGGGCATGATGTGCGGGCTTCTCGTCCCGGTCCTCTCCCTGCGCATCGTGCTGCTGATGGGCTTCCCGCTGCTCGCGCTGGCGGTGGTCTACGTGCCGTACAAGCACCGCACGTTCTACAAGTGGTTCGAGATCAACCGCAGTTACAAGCGCACCCTCCGCTCGGGCGCCGCCTACCGCTCGGCCGCCATCGAGGCCGGCACGCGTCTCGACGGGCGGGAGGTCGAGATCGGCCCGCCCCCCGGCATCGGCCGCATCACCTGGCTCGCCGCCCCCTTCGGGCCCGACGAGATCGCCGTACTGCTGCACGCGGACCGCAAGACGGTCACCGCTGCCATCGAGATCGAGGGCCCCGGCGTCGGTCTGCGCGACTCCGAGGACCAGGAAGCCCTCGTCGACCGCTTCGGCACCCTCCTCAAGCACGTGGCCAACGGCGACGGCTTCGTCACCCGGCTGCAGATGCTCGCCCGCACCCTCCCCGCCGACCCCGACGCCCACGCCAAGGACGTCGCCGTACGCGGCGACGACCGGGCCCCGGCCTGGCTGCAGCAGTCGTACGACCAGCTCCAGTCGATGGTGTCGACGAGCAGCGAGCAGCACCGCGCGTATCTCGTCGCCTGTATGCACTACACCCGTGAACTCGCCGCCGAGGCGCATGCGATGGCCCGCGCCGCCCGCCCCCACGGCGGCGGCAAGGTCGACCGGGACGCCGGGCTGGCGGTCGTCATGGCGCGCGAGCTGACGGACATCTGCTCGCGCCTCCAGGAGGCCGACATCCGCGTACGGCAGCCGCTCGGGCAGGGACGGCTGGCCTCGCTCATCCACTCCATGTACGACCCGGACCATCCGATCGACCACATCCAGGCGATGACGAAACGCAATGCCTGGCCGGCCGAGCTGGACGCCATGGAGCCGACGTACCTCCAGGCGAAGACCCGCGAGTCGTCCACCCGCGCTCCCTGGTGCCATGCCACGGCCTGGGTGAAGGAGTGGCCGATGACCCCGGTGGGCGTCAACTTCCTGGCGCCCCTCCTCGTCCACACCCCGGACGTCATCCGAACGGTCGCCGTGACGATGGATCTCGAGCCCACTGAGGTAGCCATCGAACGCATGCTGACCGAGAAGACGAACGACGAGGCCGAGGCCTCCCGCGCCGCCAAGATGAACCGCACCGTCGACCCGCGCGACGTCGCCGCCCACAACCGTCTCGACCAGCGAGGAGAAGACCTCGCGAGCGGTGCGGCAGGGGTGAACCTGGTCGGCTACATCACCGTCTCCTCCCGCACCCCGGAGGCGTTGGCGCGCGACAAGCGGACGATAAGGGCCTCGGCCGGCAAGTCGTATCTGAAACTGGAGTGGTGCGACCGCGAGCACCACCGGGCCTTCGTGAACACGCTCCCGTTCGCCACCGGAATCCGAAGGTAGGGGTTGATGCCCTGATGCGGGACCCGCTCTCCGCCATCACCGAAGCCTTCACGTCCTTCCTCTTCGGCAAGGTCGAAACCACCCGGCTGCCCGTACGCACCTCCACGGGCCAGGCGCAGGCGGTCTACCTCCCCACCGCCGCCCCCGGCCTCGGCGACTCCGGCGTCATCATCGGCCGCGAGGTGTACTCCGGGAAGGGCTACATCTACGACCCGTTCCAGCTCTACGGCCAACAGCTCCCCGCCCCGCACTGGCTGGTCCTCGGCGAGTCCGGCAACGGCAAGTCGGCGCTGGAGAAGACGTACGTCCTACGACAGCTGCGCTTCCGGGACCGGCAGGTCGTCGTGCTCGACGCGCAGGGCGAGGACGGCGTCGGCGAGTGGAACCTCATCGCCCAGGAGCTGGGGATAACTCCGATCCGCCTGGACCCGACGGCCGCCCTGGACCACGGCATCCGCCTCAACCCGCTCGACCCGGCGATCACGACGACGGGGCAGCTCGCCCTGCTCCGGACCATCATCGAGGTCGCGATGGGGCACGGGCTGGACGAGCGGTCCGGCTTTGCACTCAAGGTCGCGCACGCCTACGTCAACGAGACCATCATCGAGCGCCAGCCGGTCCTGACCGACATCGTGGAGCAGCTACGGCACCCCGAGCCGGAGTCCGCCGAGTCGATGAACGTCGACATAGACGACGTACGGGCGTGGGGCCTGGACGTCGCGCTGGTCCTGGACCGTCTGGTCGACGGTGACCTGCGCGGCATGTTCGACGGCCCGACGACGGTCGGGATCGACCTCGACGCCCCGCTGATCGTCTTCGACCTCTCCCACATCGACCGCAACTCCATCGCCATGCCGATCCTGATGGCGATCGTCGGCGTATGGCTGGAGCACACCTGGATCCGCCCCGACCGGAAGAAGCGCATCTTCCTGGTCGAGGAGGCCTGGCACATCATCAACAGCCCCTTCGTGGCGCAGCTGTTCCAGCGGCTGCTGAAGTTCGGGCGACGGCTGGGCCTGTCCTTCGTGGCGGTCGTGCACCATCTGTCCGACGTCGTGGACGGGGCGGCGGCGAAGGAGGCCGCGGCGATCCTGAAGATGGCGTCGACCCGGACGATCTACGCCCAGAAGGCGGACGAGGCGAGGGCGACGGGCCGGGTGCTGGGTCTGCCGAGGTGGGCCGTCGAGATCATCCCGACCCTCACTCCCGGCATCGCCGTCTGGGACGTCAACGGCAACGTCCAGGTCGTCAAACACCTGGTCACGGAGACGGAACGCCCGCTGGTCTTCACCGACCGGGCGATGACCGAGTCCGCCAGCGACCTCGCCGACGACGCCCTGCGCGCCGCCGAGCTGGAGGCGGAGGAGCGGGCGGCGGCCTTCATGGAACAGCACCTCGACGACTCCGAGTCGACGGTGGCGTAGGAGGGCGGCGTGAGACCGGACGACCACCGGCGGGACGGCCAGGGCGGTATCCCCGACGGCCTGCTGATCGGCATACTCGCGTTCCTGCTCGGCATGACGCTGCTGGTCTGGTCGGCCACGGGCCTGGCCGGCTGGTTCTCCCACGGCGCCTGGCCGTCCGGCGTGTCCTTCACCCGCACGCCCCTGGCCATGCGCCACCTCGTCGCCGAACCCCACGACATCACCGGTGCCTGGCCCCAGACCCCGGGGGCGCAGCTCTCCGGGTACGGGCTGTTCTGGGGGCTGTTCATCGGTCAGCTGATGATGCTGTTCGTGCTGACGGTGTTCGTGGTGGGGACGCTGGAGAGGTGGAAGGCGGTGCGGGCGCGGCGGAAGTCGGCGCCGACGGGCCGCTTCGAGGACGCCAAGACCGCCACCCCGGCCCCGGCGATCGAGCCGCAACAGTCCCGGGCCCCGGCAGAGCAGGCACCCGTCACGGACCGGGACCGGCCGCACGAGGTCCCCACTCCGAGAAGAGCCCCGGACCCGGATCCGGCGCCACTCCGCCCAACGCCACCGCACCCGGAGCCCCCCACATCCCTGTTCGGCGGTGAACGAGTGGGCGGGTGGGAGAAAATCCTCGTGATGACGGCGGAAAGCCGTGCGGCCACCGCCGCCCAGGCCATCCGCGACGCGGAGGGCCCCGCCCTCATCGTCACGTCGAACCCCACCCTCTGGCAGGACACCAAGGACGCCAGATCAAAACTCGGTCCGGTTCTCCTCTACGACCCCACCCACCGCTGCGACACCCCGGCCCGCCTCCACTGGTCCCCCACCACAGGCTGCGAGGACAAGCCAACGGCCACAGCAAGAGCCACCGCCCTCCTCACGCCGGTCCGCCCCACCGCCAAGATCGACCAGGCCGTCAGCGACACCGCCGAGACGCTGCTCCGCAGCTACCTTCACGCCGCCGCCCTCGACAACCGCACCATCCGCCACGTCCACCGCTGGTCCCAGGGCAACCAGATCCAGGAAGCCGTACGCACCCTGCGTACGCACCCCAAGGCGGCTCCCGGCGCCGCCGGCGAACTCGAGGCCGCCCTCACCGCGCACCCCGAACGCCGGGACATGGCCCACGAGTTGACCGGTCGCGCCCTGTCCTCACTGTTCACGGTGAACGTCCGCGAGGCATGCACCCCAAACCGAACTGATGCGCTCACCTTGGATTCCTTCATCGACGAAGGGGGCACGCTTTATATGGTCGGTGAATCCATCGAGGACCCCAGGACGAACCCCGGCGCGATGCCTCTCCTCACGGCCCTCGTCTCCAGCGTGGTCGAGCGCGGCCGGCGCATGGCCGAACGGTCATCCTCCGGTCGCCTCGACCCACCACTGACCCTCGTCCTCGACGACATCGCGGCCGTGGCCCCGCTCCCCCAACTCCCGTCTCTGCTCGCGTCCGGACCGGACCAGGGCCTCCCCACCCTGGCCCTCATCCGCTCCCGCGAACAGGCCCGCTCCCGCTGGCCGCACGACGAGCTGCCGGTCTGACGTCACCCTCTTTCGAGAACGAACTCCCGCTCACAGGCCCCCGTTTGTCCGTCCAGCGGCACGGTCACCCCACTCGGCTCGAACCCCACCTTCCGGTAGAAGGCCTGCGCCCGCCCGTTGTCCTCGTGCACGATGAGCCGCACCCGCTCCAGCCCCCGCCCCCAGGCCCACTCCAGGGCCTCGTCGAAGAGCAACTCGGTCAGCCCGCACCCACGGTGCTCGGGTCGCATGTACACGCCCACGACATGCCCCTGCCGCCGCTCGACGGGAAACCCGGCCCAGTCCGTCGTCCCCGGCTCCTCGACCAGCACGGTCAACGTCCCGACCAATTCCCCGCCGGGCCCCTCAGCAACGATCTGCTGCGCCGCGACCGCTCCCTCGGCACTCCTTGCCACCCGTTCCTGCCAGAAGGAGTCAGGCCGGGCCGCAGCCTCCTCATACGTCTCCAGAAAGGCAAGATGCGCCACCGGATCCCGCAGCGCCCTCAACCGCAGCCCCTTCACCGCCGGCCACTCGTCGGCACGTATGGACCGGACGATGTACCGCTCATCGGTGCTGATGCTCATGGGGGCCACCGTAACGCAGAAAACCCCCGTGCCGGACGGCACGGGGGTTTTCTCAATGATTGTTCGGCGGTGTCCTACTCTCCCACAGGGTCCCCCCTGCAGTACCATCGGCGCTGTGAGGCTTAGCTTCCGGGTTCGGAATGTGACCGGGC